>CAYXGT010000105.1:0-8004 GCA_964464635.1 uncultured Pirellulales bacterium
TTTTACAAGAACTTGCTCAAGAATACCAAGGTAAGCTCAATATTTACAGAGTAGATACACAAGCTCAGCAGGAATTAGCGGCCACTTTCGGCATTCAGAGTATCCCCAGTATGCTTTTTGTACCGCTAAATGACAAACCACAAATGGCAATGGGCGCCTTACCAAAAAAAGCCCTTGAGAAAGCAATAAAGGAAGTGTTGAAAGTTGAATAATAGGGATTTATGCCCTAATCGCTGTCCTTCCTGCAAAACTCCGTCCCCGAACCATCAACGCTTTTACTTCTCGGCTTGGGTGTCCCTATTTTAGCGAGGTTGATAAGAAAACGCTGAAAGTTTTAAAATAATCATCAGTTTTTCCTCTCTTGCTTTGCTTCACACGGCGAACGGCGCTACCTCCGTTATGAGCAATTTTTCACAACAGATTTCCAAAAAATCAAAAAATCGAACAAAATTAAGCATCCGCCTGTAACTTATGTAAAGTGCCCTGCTGTTCAGGATTGACAAATATAGCAAAAAAGGCTGTCGAGCTCGCGGGTGCAGATTTAAAAAATAAATGATGTTACAATAAGCCTCAACGGAAATTTAATAAAAACGAACTATTTTTAAGCTCAAATTTAATATAATTAGAAAAGCAAAAATCAATATTCAATATGCAAGGAGCTTTAAGATGTTAAGTGAAAAAATCCAGCAGGCTCTCAACGACCAGATCAATGCGGAGCTGTATTCTTCGTATCTGTATCTATCGATGCAGGCCTACTTCGAATCTATCAATCTTCCCGGCTTTGCGAACTGGATGAAGGCACAGACTCAGGAGGAGCTTATGCACGCAATTAAACTTTATGATTTCATAAACGAGCGTAACAGCCGGGTCCTTCTAAATGCAATCGATAAGCCCGCCGCCGACTGGAAGTCACCATTGGATGTCTTTGAGCAGGTCTTCAAACATGAGCAGAAGGTAACAGCTCTGATAAACAACCTTGTCAATCTCGCTGCTGATGAAAAAGACCATGCAACGGTTAACTTTTTGCAGTGGTTTGTAAATGAGCAGGTGGAGGAAGAAGCCTCGGCTGATGCCGTTCGACAGCAGCTTAAATTAATGAAAACTGCGCCGGGCGGGCTTTTTATGCTCGACAAGGAATTGGCCCAGAGAGTTTTCACACCGCCGGCTACAAAGGAAGGAGCTTAATTATGGCACGATTACTATACATACAAAGTTCATCGATAAAGGAAATCTCTTATTCAATCAAAGCTGCGGATGCCTTCGCCGAAGAGTATAAAAATAAACACCCCAATGACGAAATTGTGAAGATGAACCTTTTCGAAACGGACCTGCCCGCATTTGACGGCCTCGCCGTCGAGGCAAAATATAAAATCCTGCACGGCAAAGAACATACCGAAAAACAATCAAAGATATGGGGCAATATTAAAAAGACAATCGAACAATTTACAAGTGCCGACAAATACCTTTTAGCTGTTCCAATGTGGAACTTTTCAATTCCCTGGCGACTAAAGCAATACATAGATATTCTTGTCCAGCCGGGATTGACGTTCACCTACAGCAACGATAAAGGCTACCAGGGCCTTGTCAAAGGAAAACCCCTGCTGGTTGTTTACGCACGCGGCGGCCAGTATCCGCCTGACAGCGACTTTGCAGCATATGACCTGCAGACAAAATACATCGAGCTGATTTTCAGTTTTCTTGGCTTTGAAAACATACAGTCAATAATTATAGAGCCGACACTGGCCGGCCCTGATACGGCTGAAGCAAAACTAAAACAAGCCGTTAAAAAAGCTAAACAATTAGCCCAGAACTTCTAAATTGGAACGCCTAATCAGCTTAGGGCGCCTGATATCGTTTAAAAAAGGAAAACATACATCACAAAATCAGAAGTTTTTTCAGTTATCCTTGACCTTTCAGCCTCGTTGTGTATAATTCATCGTCTTAATATTGCAGGATTGATTAAACGCATAAAACCTTGGTTTAACTTGTTTTGGAGCGTCCAAATGAGGAAAAATCTTTTTCTAACAACGATTATTCTTTTAGCTGCAGCATCTTTTTCCATCGCAGAAGAACAGGACATCAGTGTCACTTTCGATTTATCTTATCACAGCAAATGGCTCAGCAAAGGTGCCGAAGGTTATGGCCAGCAGGGTGCGCTTTTTAAGACTCTCGATATCGACCTTTGGGGCACGGGTTTCGGTTTCAAAGTCACTCACAGAAACGCCACCGGCAGCGGTTACGTTGACAAAACAAGATTCGATTACAGGCCGTATTATAAAAACCTGCTCTTTGAAGGCGCGCCATACCAGACGAATTACAATATCAGTGTCGGTTACGAACATTATCCCGGCCTGGCAAGACACAAGGCAAATACAACCTGGGAATGGATTTTTGCCTTCTCCTGGCCAAACCTGCTGCCTGAAGGTTTCACTCCTCAATATATCGCTCATTATGAGTATCCCGTCAGCGGCGGTGACATAAACAGAAAAGTTTCCGGCTGGGTACATCGTTTTATTCTCGGTTATGATATAAATACTTCAGAGCTGCCGCATCCTCTGCATTTGTCCTCCGAAGTAGCTTATTATGACGGGCTCGGAGACAACGCTCACGATTGGGGATACGCAACTTTCGGGCTGTCAACAAAGCTAACAATCAGTGAAAATCTGGATTTCATCCCCGGCGTATATCAGCAGATAACAATGGACGATTCCGTCAGCAAACGCAAGGACATTACATATTGCATTTTAACAATGAAATATAAATTTTAAACGTTCCGAGCCCGTTCAAAAATAAAGCGGGCTCATTTTTTTAGAGGGTTTAGAGAATATAAATTTTTTGAGAAGAATCTGTTAACAATTTTTACGAACAAAGGAGAATGTTATGGGAAATAAACAAAAGGCTATGGACTCTCTTATGACGGAAACGAGAAAATTTCCACCGCCTGAATCAGTCAGAAAAAATTCCTACGTAAATAGCCTCGAACAGTATCAGAAGATGTGGGAGCAATCAATAAAAGACCCCGACGGCTTCTGGCTCGAACAGGCAAAATCACTTACCTGGTTCAAAGAGCCGACCAAAAGCCTCGAATATACCTGGGACACAAAGAACCGCAAAATTGAGCATACCTGGTATGCAGACGGACAGCTAAACGTCTCTTACAACTGTCTCGACAGACATCTCGGTACGCCAATAGCCAAAAAAATCGCCATCCTCTGGCAGGGCGAAGATGAAGACAAGGTAAGAAAATTCACCTACGAGCAGCTCCACAAAGAGGTCTGCAAGTTCGCAAATGTAATGAAATCGAAAGGAATTAAAAAGGGCGACCGTGTCGCAATTTATATGCCGATGGTCCCCGAGCTCGCAATTGTTATGCTCTCCTGCTCCCGTATAGGCGCAATCCATTCCGTTATTTTCGGCGGCTTCAGCTCCGATGCAATCCAGGGCAGAGTAAATGACTCCGACTGCAAAATGCTCATCACCTCGAACGTCTCACTGCGTGCGGGAAAACACATCAAACTAAAAGATATTGCTGATGTCGCGCTCGAAAATACCCCGACTATCGAAAGCGTCATCGTTGTCAAGGTCAACGATGAACCCTGCAATATCAAGGAAGGAAGAGACTTCTGGTATCACGACCTGATGGCAGAAGCAGGCGAAAAGTGCGAGCCCGAAAAAATGAATGCAGAAGACCCCTTGTATATACTTTATACTTCAGGCTCAACCGGAAAACCCAAAGGTGTTGTCCATACAACCGCCGGTTACCTGATGCACATTACCCTTACGCACAAATACATTTTCAATATTCACGATGACGATATGTATTGGTGCACCGCTGATATCGGCTGGGTGACAGGACACAGCTACATAGTCTATGGTCCTCTTGCGAATGGTGCCACCTCTCTGATGTTCGAAGGCGTGCCGACGTATCCCGATGCAGGACGCTTCTGGAAAATCTGCGACAAATTCGGCGTCACCGTATTCTACACCGCCCCTACCGCCATCAGGGCTCTTATGAGACTTGGCGATGAATGGCCGGCAAAATACAAGCTCGACACAATGAGAATCCTCGGCACTGTCGGCGAGCCAATCAATCCGGAGGCCTGGATATGGTACTACGAAAAAATCGGCCACAGCAGATGTCCCATTGTCGATACCTGGTGGCAGACCGAAACCGGCGGAATCTTAATCAATCCTCTGCCCGGCGCACATATCTTAAAACCGGGCAGTGCAAATAAAGCTTTCTTCGGTGTTGACCCCGTTATTCTCCGCGACGACGGCACCGAATGTGACGTAAACGAAGGCGGCAAGCTCTGCATCAGAAAACCCTGGCCCGGAATGATGAGAACTATGTGGGGCGACCACGAAAGATTCATCGATACATACTTTACTATGTACGATAATATCTATTTCGCAGGTGACGGCTGCAGAAAAGACGAGGACGGCGATTACTGGCTGATGGGAAGGATTGACGACGTCGTTAACGTCTCAGGCCATCGAATCGGAACCGCCGAAGTCGAAAGCGCGCTTGTAAGTCATGAAAAAGTGGCCGAAGCCGCAGTCTGCCCGATGCCCCACGAGATTAAAGGCCAAGCTCTTTATGCCTTTGTAACATTAAAAAAAGGCATTCACGAAAGCGACGAGCTCAAAAAAGAGCTTGTTAAGCACGTGCGAAAGGAAATCGGCCCCATCGCCGCACCTGATGCTATTCAGTTTGCACCCGCACTGCCGAAAACCCGCTCCGGAAAGATTATGAGAAGAATCCTGCGAAAAATCGCCGAAAACAACACCGATAATCTCGGTGACATTACCACCCTTGCTGACCCAAGTGTCGTCGAAGCCCTGGTTAAAGGCAGGGGATAATAAGCTTAAAAAAACCAGCTACCGGACGTATGTTACCAAACATACGTCCGGTGCATTTTAACGAAAGGGATTGATTATGAGCGAAGGGAAAATTATGAATCGCTGGCTTGTTGTCGTTGGCGGTATCTTAATCCAGCTCTGCCTCGGAGCAATTTACGCCTGGTCAGCCTTTACGAAAAAGCTGAATATCGAGCCTTACAATTTCAGCAAGACACAGACACAGATTATCTTTTCGGTTGGCCTGCTGTCATTCGCAGTGATAATGGCTCTCATCGCCGGCAAGTGGCAGAAAAAGGCAGGCCCGAGAACCGTAGCCATTACCGGCGGAATCGTCCTCGGCGCAGGTTATATCCTTGCCGGACTTGTCGGAACAAGTTTCTGGGGAATTTTGCTGGGCGTGGGAATTCTCGGAGGAGCAGGTATCGGTCTCGCTTACGTCTGCCCCATAGCAGCCCTGGTAAAATGGTTCCCTGACAAGAAAGGAATGATAACAGGTCTTGCCGTTGCAGGTTTCGGATTCGGCGCACTTTTATGGGTAATGCTGACAGGCGGCTTTAAGTTCGGCTCCTGGGTAAACCTTACACCGGGCTGGGACGGATTATACGGAATGGGATGGTCGGTAAATAAAGTCTTTATTTTATACGGAATCTTATTTGCGGTCCTCGTCGGTATCGGTTCTATTGTTATGGTTAATCCTCCTGAAGGTTTCCGGCCCGCAGGCTGGAGCCCCCCGCCGGCGGCGGACGCCGCAAGTACCGGCGGAATCGATTATTCGGTTTCAAAAATGGTCAGGACTGCCCAATACTGGATTCTATTTTCAACATTTACTGTCGGCGCACTTGCAGGGCTTATGGTCATAGGAATTATTAAACTTTTCGGTTACGATGTCCTGACAGCGAACAATGTCGAAGGAACAAAAGCCCTTGCAATAACCAATACGGCAATGGGACTTTTCTATGCACTGTTAAACGGGCTCGGAAGAATCGTCTGGGGAACAATCTCCGACAGGCTCGGCCGAAAAACATCCATTGTTCTTATGAGCACCCTCCAGGGCATAATGATGATTATTTTCTTCTTCATTGGCGGAAACGAATGGGGCCTCTATATCGGGGCCGCGATAATCGGTTTCAATTTCGGCGGAAACTTCGCTCTGTTCCCTGCCGCAACCGCCGACATATTTGGAAATAAAAATGTCGGGCTCAATTACCCTTACGTCTTTCTCGCATACGGTGTTGGCGGCGTTGTAGGGCCGATTCTCGGCGGATATATGGGCGACCATCAGGCCTGGATCTGGGCATTCATACCAGCCGGCATCGCCTGCCTCGTCGTTGCTGCAATTTCAACACGGCTTAAACCGATTAAACTCATCGCGGATGCCGGTTAAAAAATTCCCTCGATAATAATAAGGCGCCGGTTTGAAACAAAGCCGGCGTTTTTTTTATTTGAACTTGCTTTGTAAAAAACACTTCTATTGTCATTCCCGCGGAAGCCCTCGGCCTCGCCGAGAGGCGGGCGGGAATCTATCTTTTGAAAGCCTGGATTCCGCAACAAGTGCGGAATGACAACTTAACAAGTTTCATTCCTACAAAGCAATTTTAAGTTAGAATTATAAGCCGTGAATTTTGAAAACACTCCCCTTGATTTTTTCTATCGTCGCATCAAGTACAGGCACAACAGCATCTTTTCTCGCCTTGCTTATCGGCAACTCCCTGTCACGCAATCCTCCCTGCCAGTCTGTGCTTTGAAGCATCACACCGCCCAGCCCGATATTCTTATCAAACCCACTGTTAGCCCCGCTTAAAACACTCCAGGCAAGCGACCACGCCCGCACTGTGTTCTCCATATTATACCCGCCGCCGCCGGTCATAAGTATCGGCTTGTCGAAACCCAAAAGTGAATTGATAATCTCCGCATAAATGTTATTCGTCAGGTACAGATTCGCCAGAGGGTCACCGGCAAGGCCGTCAGCACCAAGCTCGAAAACGATTACATCGGGCTTGTACGCACCAATCAAAGGCTCAGCGATTTCTCGGTACGCCTTCAGATAAGCCTCATCATACGTCCCCACCGGTAAAGGGACATTTACGCAATATCCCTTTCCCTCACCCATGCCGATATCATCCTCGAAACCCGTCCCCGGAAATAAGGTTCGCCCGCTCTGGTGAAATGAAATCGTCATAACGTCGCTTCTGTCATAAAAGGCATCCTGCACACCATCGCCGTGATGAACGTCAACATCAAGATACAAAACCTTCTTGCCAGCCCCCGCGAGCTCTAAACAGCCGAGCGCATTATCATTCATATAGCAGAACCCTGATGCCTTTTCAGGGCCCGCATGATGCAGGCCACCCGCCGGGTTAAAGGCTGCATCTATTTTGCCTTCGATTATAAGCTTCGCACCCAGAAGCGTCGCCCCGCACGCAAGAGCCGAATACTCATACATCCCCTTAAAGACCGGGCAATCCATCGTCCCGATTCCCATCGTCATAGCGTCAGCCGCGAATTTGCCGTCGTTCGAAGCCTTCAACGCGTGAAGATAGCGGGCCTTATGGAATTTTTTCAGTGTCACTCTGTCAGCCGCCTCCTGTGCAATTTCACTTATACTCTCTCCGCTCAAAAGCCCCATAGAATTCAGAACCTGCCGCGTCCTGCCTGCCCTTGTCGTATTGAACGGACTTTCAGCCGGGTAAGGATATTTTTCCAGCTCAGCACTATAAATAAAAACCGCTCTTCTCTTCTCCAACTCAGCTCCCTCAAATCCCAGACATAATTTATTGTGTCATTCCCGCACACCTGTCCTGAGCCTGCCGAAGGAGGCGGGAATCCACAAAATCTTATATAAACCGAACAATTATTTGTTCTTCTTTTCCCTTTTCAATTTTCGTTTTTCCTTCGGACTAAGCAGTGCCTTTTTCTGGTGTTCTCTTTTGCCTTTATCTCTTTTCCCCTTATCGCCCATATTTGTTTCTCCTTACTCGAAAATGACTCCTGTTCATTAACTATTTCCTGAAACCTGACCTTTCATCAGCGATATTGATTTAACACATGCAGCCTTTGTAGTACGGTCGCGATTTTTCAGCCCCTGCTCGAGAACCTCCAGACCCATCTTCTGCATCCTGCCGTTCATACTCCTCAGTCCGTAGG
>CAYXGT010000106.1:0-7631 GCA_964464635.1 uncultured Pirellulales bacterium
AAAAAATAAACGCAGAGGTCGCCGAGAACGCGGAGATAAATCAAATGTAAAAAATAAAAAAGAAATTTAACCACAAATACCTTGGGCATAAATAAACACGAAAAATACGTGAATAAAATTCAGCCACCGAGGACACCCGCCATTTGGCGAGGTCTCGCCTTCGGCGGACAGAGCTCACAGAGATATTTATCAGTCAGCGAAGATGTTTATAGTCTTTTTGTTTAAACAAAAGGACTACGAACCTTTTATAAAGTCAGGGGAAAAAACTAATACCTAAGGCATAAATTATTTAACCGCGGATTAACCCGCCAAAAGGCGAGGTCTCGCCAAAGGCGGACGCAGATTTACGCGGATTGAAACTGGTTATATATGTAAGTCAGTGAAAATGTGAGTTTCTGGCGGAGGACAGATGACATACGGCGGAGGACAGAAGAAAACTAAAATTTAGAATGTAGAATTAAGGGGAAAATACTTTACCATGAATTAACCTACCAGAATGCGAACCGCAGGCCCTTTGACTGGTTCGACTCTTTCGACTACGCTCAAGACAGGATTGCTCACCATTTATATTGGCCTGCCCTTCGACATGCTCAGGACGTGCCCTTCGACGTTGCTCAGGGTGAACTGGCCGATACTTGCGGGACCCGCCTACGCTTCCTTTGAAGCTACGGCTGGGCTTGGCTCCGCAACCCCTTAATGGGGCCTCCCCCAGTTGATAATATTGTATCAAATATGGCCGTTTTATCAATAAAAAATTAAGATTTTTTTACCACCAAGACACAAATAATTTTGACACGGATTAACGCAGATTTACACTGATTTATCTGCTGACTTTGGTGTTCTCATAAAAAACTTCTTATGAAAGGACACTTTCAGCGAATGTTTTTTATTCGTCCACGAAAGCGATAAAGCGCAGGTCATAAGTTACAAGTTATAATAAACAATTGTGGTTTTATTTATAATAGATATAATCAATAATCAGCTACGAAGAAGGCAGCGAGAACCAAAAGGATTATAAATAAACAGGAAGGCTATGTTTGGGGATATGTACACATGAGCATGATATGTTGTTTGCGTTATGTGGATGATAATGAAATCAACAGGCTTCTTAAAGAGCCAAAATACATATATGAGTTCGTGTTCGGTAAACCGTCACCAGTCAAGCAAAGAAGCTTTCTATCTCGTCTATTTACAAGAAAGCAGAAACAAGAGTCAGAGAGCGAATCGCCGGAATGGGTTCTCAGCGCTGAAAAGATTGAAGCAGATTTGGATAAGGCCTGGCACGGGATTCACTTTATTCTTACAGGGACAGACTGGGAAGTCGAGGAGCCCTGGTGCTATCTGGTTACAGGTGGTGAGACCATCGGGGATGTAGACGTAGGGTATGGGCCAGCAAGGGCATTATGGGCAGAGGATGTACGAAAGTTCGCCGAGAGCCTGGAGAAAATCGACACTAAAAAGCTTCGGGAACGTTTTGACCCACAAAAGATGATGGAACTGGACATCTACCCAACAATCTGGGACAGGGACCCAGTGGAGGATGATACTTTAGGGTACCTGATAGAGTATTTTCATATTCTCCGTTCGTTTGTCAAAAGAGCAGCTGAGAAAGGTAAAGGCTTGATCATATATATCTGTTGAAAGAGGAATGAGGACGGATGACTGAAGACGGACGTTGAATGCTGGATTTTTGTTTGCAGAAAATTATGGAAAGAAGAGGCGAGTTTGTAAGATTGAGTAGTGGCAACTACATTTACCAATAGCTAAAATCCTAAAGGACAGGTTTATTTTGAAAAAATGACAAACCAGCAAAAATATGGGTAAAAATTATGTGTAATGAAACGACGCCGACAGCAGCGCCGGCTGCGATTGCCGCCGAAAATTGAAGATAAATAAAACCAAAAAAAATGTATAATTGTTTGACAAGGCCCAAAAATGTGGTATAAATAAGAAAACGTAAAAGATTAGCAAATCTTTAGGCAGGAGAGGAAGACAACTAATCTTTACACCTTTTTTGTTTGGAGATATACATAGAGGAGTAACGATGGGAAAAATGCTAAAGACTTCGGCTGAGGGCAGGAAATGTATGTTTCCACACTGCAATCGCACCTTGAGTATCTATAACCATGAGGCTTACTGTCATATACATCTGGACCAGATGAATAAGGAGCAAAAAACCAAGATTGTAGCTCAATACCCCTCACCACAGAAGTGAGGGCTAAACGAGAAATACAACCCCAAATAAATTGCCCTGCCCACCCATCCTTCGAGTACTACGGAGGGCAGGCAGGCGGCAGGGCCATAAGGAGGCGGATAAAATTTGAGATTTAAGATTTGAGAGGGAAAAGGCAACCCCGCACCTATTTGAAAGGTACAGAAAACAAACGCGGGGATAAACAAAGTCGCCGTCCTCCTTCGCAAATGCTTCGGAGGATAAATGCCGGCGACTGCTAAACAAAAAGGACAATGACAAAACTATTCTTTTATTGATTGGTCGTCGGCGGGTTTGCCCTCCTTCGATGAATCTTCGGTGTCTGTTTCGAGGACGGGGATGGGCTGGCCTTCAGCGACGACGGTTAGAGTTACGGGGACGGTAAGCTCATCAGTGAATTCCAGGTCTATGGTGTAAACGCCGGTCTTCTTGATGTGCTCTTTCAGGTTTACAACCTCATCGGCGACTTCAAAGCCCTGAGCACGCAGGTTGACAGCTATGTCCTTGGCGGTGACCGAGCCGAAAAGATGGCCGAGCTCGTTGGCCTTGGCAGCGATGACGGCTTCGGCACCTTTGGTTTTTTCAGCTACGGATTCGAGGCGCTCATATTCCCTGATTCGCTGCTCGGAGCGTTTGGACTTTTCTTCGGCGAGCGAGCGGAGGTTATCATCGGTCGGTACGATGGCGAGGCCTTCTGGGAGCAGGTAGTTGCGGGCGTAGCCTTCAGCGACATCGACGACGTCACCGAAGTAGCCGAGTTTCTGAATATCTTCACAAAGCAAAACCTTCATTCGTCAATCTCCTAATAATAGCGGTTAGCGAGTAGTATTTTCGGTCAGGGATTACTATTTTCTCTGACTTTTTTACGTAGTGAAAGGCAGCAGGGCGATATACCTTGCTCTTTTGACGGCTTTTTTTACCTTTCTCTGGCAGCCCGCACAGTTTCCGCTTCTTTTTCGAGAGTAAATCTTGCCGCGATTAGTCAAGAGTCTTTTGAGGGTATCGATATCCTTGTAGTCAATGTATTTCTGGCCTCTTCTGCAAAAGCGGCACTGGGTTCTCTCGCGGACATTTGTGATTGCTGTTTTTCTTCTCTGGACATTTTTTGTATCTGTTTTTTTTCTGTCGAATTTTCTGTTCATATTTTTTCCCTATTAAAACCTGTTGAATCAGCCTATTCACGGCTGATACTTATCGTCTTTCTCATATTGGTTAAAATGGTATATCGTCGCCTTGCGTTTGCGGCCCGCTGCCGTAATTTGTTTCGGCAGCCGGCTGAGTCTGTTCGGCGGAAGCTGCTGAAGCGGGGCCAACAAATCTGAAGTTTTCGACGGTTACTCTGTGTCTGCTTCTTTTGGTGCCGTCCTGTGCTGTCCAGGAATCAAATGTTAGTCTTCCCTCGACGAAGAGGGGCTTTCCTTTTGTCATATATTTATTGATATTTTCGGCGAGTCTGCCGAAGGCACGGCAGTCGACGAAGCAGGTTTCATCTTTCTGCGAGCCGTCCTTGCCCGTCCATCGGCGGTTGACGGCGATACCGAAATCGACAACGGCTGTGTTGTTCGGGGTATAAGAGAGCTGTGGGTCACGCGTAAGATTGCCCATCAGCAATACTTTATTGAAGCTGCTCATATTTTAACCCTCGCTTTCGATTTTAAATTCATTTTATTGAGTCTTTTGCTGCTCGTCTTCAACTTCCGTTTCGGGATTGGGGATATTTTCGGGCTTGTCCGGCTGCTCGAGGTCTTTATCAGAAGAAATGTCGGTGATTTCCGGCTCGGCGATGGTCTTTTCGGTACTTTCCTTTTCGCCTGTTTCAACGGGGACCTGCCGCTTGTCTTGTTGTTCAGGCGGTACGGTGGGGGTTTGCTGCTCGATATCCTTCTCGTCCATATAGTCAGCTCTAAGGATAAGGACCCTCATAATTTTTTCGGAGAGCTGGACGTCTCTTTCAATCTGATTAATTACGGAGCCCGGCGCTTTGAAATAGCACAGGATATAGGTTCCTCTTGAGACCCGCCGGATGTCGTAAGCGAGCTTTCTTTCATCCCATTTTTCCATATAGAGGACTTTTACATTTGCTTTTTTCAGAATCTTATTGATTGTTGCGTTGATGCCTTCCCAATCCGAAGCGGCGAGTGCAGAATCCACGAGGAACATTGCCTCATACAGATTGCTCTTAGTAACAGTTTCCAAATCAGTTACCTCCAGATAAATTAAAGAACCAGGTTATTTTTTTACACCAATAATTAAGCGCTGTTAAATTCGTTCATAGCTTTCTCTATGCCATTTTCGAGCCAGTAAACAGCGGCATTTTTTGCATTTTCAACAGCCTTTTCGATTAACGGCCTTTGCTGCCCGGTCGGCTCACTGAGCACATAATCGTAATCGTCCTGCGTCTCGCTTCTTCCGATTCCGACTCTGAGCCTGCTGAACTTTTCGGTACCGAGCTTTTCGATAATGTCTGCCAGGCCGTTATGTCCGCCGGCGGAGCCTGCGGCTCTTAATCTTATTCTTCCGGGCTCGAGCCACAAATCGTCGAGGATAACCAGCAGGCCGGCCAGGTCGAGCTTGTAAAATCCGGCTGCCGCTGCAACAGGCTGTCCGGAACGATTCATAAACAGCCAGGGCTTGAGCAGGATTACCTTTTTGCCCGCGTAATCAGTCAGGCCGAAACGAGCACTAAATTTTCTTTTCTTAACTTCGACCTCCAAATCTTTTGCCAGTAAATCTATTACTTTAAAACCGACATTATGTCGTGTATCAGCATACTCGGCGCCCGGGTTACCCAGGCCGACGACCATTTTGAAATCGGACATATTCAAACTTCCCGTCAAGGCGTTTTACTTTTCCTCTTTTTGCTCAGGTTCTTCTTCAGGTTTTTCTTCCTTGCCAATCACTTCGGGAGCTACGGGTTCTTCAGCTTCAACCTCTTCGGTGGTTTTAGCGGCGGCGACGATGCTGCAGCTGACCATCAGCGTATCGGGGTCGGTTACGAGCGTGACATTCTGCGGCAGCTGGATGTCCCTGGCGAAGATATGCTCATCGACGCTAAGCTCCTTAACCGAGACGACGATAGATTCGGGGATGTCCGTGACTTTGCACTGTATTTCGAGGTGGTCTGTGTGCACTTCGACAATCCCGCCTTCATGCGTACCTTTTGCGATGCCCTTGAGCTCGATAGGCACATTTACGGTGACCAGCTCGGTAGCGCTGACTCTCATCAGGTCGGCGTGTATGATATTTTTGCCGAGATGGTCATACTGGATGTCCTTGACGAGGACGGTTTCCTTTTTTTTGCCTATTTTCAGGTCCATAAGTCTCTGGCCGTGATGCAGGGTCTCTATAAAATCGTGCTCATCGAGCGAGACCGAGACAGTATCCTGCTTATGGCCGTAAACGATTGCCGGTATCCGTCTGCCCTCTCTTACTTTCCGAGCATAAGTTGAGCCGGTGTTTTCGCGAATTTCAGCTTTTAATGCCGATTTTTCTTCCATAACATCCTCTCGATATAATTAGTTATATTTAACTACATGTTCAGTGACTTTTGCAGACGAGCCGCTACAAAACGTCACTAAACAGACTGCTTATAGATTCATTTCTGTGTATTCTTTTAATAGCCTCACCCAGCATAGCAGAGACCGTTAACACTTTAATATTATTTGTTTTTTTTGCCTGCTCATTTAAGGGTATAGTATCTGTTACGACGATTTCATCTATCGGCGCGTTCTTTAGACGTTCCAGTGCCTGGCTGGCGAAGACGCCGTGTGTTGCGCCGACGAAGATTTTTTTGGCGCCTCTTTGCCTGACAAGGTCAGCAGCACTGACGACCGTACCGGCAGTTGCGATGATGTCGTCACACATAAGGATGTTTCTGTCTTTGACCTCGCCGATAATTTCCTGAGCGACGACCTCGCTTCCGCTGACCCTTCTTTTGTGAATGATGGCGAGCTCGCCGCCGAGATGCGAGGCATACCTGGAAGCGGTTTTGATATTTCCGACGTCCGGTGAGACAACGGTGAGGCTGTCTATTTTCTTATCGCGGAAATATTTTCCGAGTACAAGCTCACCCATAAGGTGGTCGACCGGTATATCGAAGAAGCCCTGCAACTGATGCGCGTGCAGGTCGATTGCGAGGACGCGGTCAGCGCCGGCGGTAGTTATAAGGTTTGCGACGAGCTTAGCGGTGATGGGGACGCGTCCCTCGTCTTTTCTGTCCTGGCGGGCGTAGCCGAAGTAAGGTATAACGGCTGTGACACGCCTGGCGCTGGCTCGTTTGAGGCAATCGAGGTAAATGAGCAGCTCGACGAGATAGGTATCAACAGGAGCACAGGTCGATTGAATGACGTAGCAGTCTCTTCCCCTGACATCATCCTCGACCCTGATGAATTTTTCGCCGTCGGGAAAGCTGTCGATTTCAGCTCCGCCGACGGGGATATCGAGGTATTTGCAGACTTTTACTGCGAGCTGTACGTTACTGCTACCTGAAAATACTTTTAGGTTTTCATTCAGAAACATCTTTATCTATCCTTAAAATAACGGTTATCAAACCAATCCTTTAGTCAGCGTCCCGGTTTTCAAGTCTTTTACACATAATTTCATTCATTTTGTCAAGCTGCTGTTTTGTATTGACGCTCATCGCCTCCTCGGGTCGGACGGCGGTAACGACAGCGACTTTTTTGCCTTCGTTGAGCAAAATCTCGAAGACGTCGGTAAGGTAGTATTCGCCCTGAACATTATCGTTGTTAATCTTTTCAAGGGAATCGAAAAGGGCTTTATTGTCAAATAAATAATAGCTTGGATTTATTTCTTTTATTTCGAGCTGGTCCTCGGTGCATTCTTTGTGCTCGACGATTTTTTCCAAATCGCCTGTTCTATTTCTTACGATTCGGCCGTAACCGGCGGGGTCATCAATAATAGCGGTTGCCAGTGCTGCAGAGGTTTGGCCGTTGTGCTTTTGGGCGAGGTCTTCGAGGATTTGCGGCCTGATAAGAGGGCCATCACCGCATAAAACGAATGTCAGGCCGTCGAAATCCTTAAGGTGCTCTTTACAGCAGAGGACGGCGTGGCCGGTACCTTTCTGCTCAGCCTGGAGGACCCAGGTAATATCGTCTGCGTCTGCAAAACGTTTCTCTACGAGCTCAGCACCGAAGCCGACGACGACGTAGATCTTTTCTATTCCGACAGCCCTGCAGGCATCGAGGACATAAGAGAGCATAGGCTTTGAGCAGACCTCGAAGAGGACCTTCGGTGTATCTGTTTTCATTCTGCTGCTGACTCCGGCAGCGAGTATTACTGCGATAGTATTTTTCAGTTTTGTTTCCACAATTTTTAGTTTTTAACTTTTAGTTTTCAATTTTTCACCTACCCGGCCAGGACTCGAACCTGGAATGGAGGCACCAAAAGCCCCTGTGTTACC
>CAYXGT010000107.1:0-7492 GCA_964464635.1 uncultured Pirellulales bacterium
ACTTTTAAACTTTAAATCATTAAAAAACAGTCCGGTTTTGATTTTTAAATGACACTATAGAAAAGAGCTTGACATAGTTAAACAAATATGTGAAAATAATAATAATATAGGTGAAGGTAGAGGTGCGGAAAATAATAAGTAAAGATGAATGATTAAAGTATATCTTGAAAGGTATTTCCGCCGAAGCGAAAAGATAGTAAATATTTTTTCTGCTGGGCTTGTGGTGAATAACTATAAGACTGTCATCAAATCCATTAGCGGATTTAGATGGAGCGCTACCTTTGGTAGGGCACTTCACCAAAATTCGATAAATAGATATAGGCAATTAATGAAGGCTCTATCATTAATTGCCTATTTTATTTTGTAAATTTTTATTAACAAAGTATCGTTTAACAATTTATTAACCCGAAGGGCAGAATACCACGGGCTTGCCCGTATGTATCTACAATGAAGAACTTCTGAAATTATTAAAACAAGAATTAAAAAGGGCTCAAAGATTAGAAGATAAACCCTTAGATGATGTTAATACATTTATCAAGGATTATCTGATATTAAAATAAGACTAATAAAGATTTTTAAACATTTCCAATATCGGGGAAAAGGCGATCTTTAACCTACTGACCCTATTTAATGCTTATCAAAATACGAATCGAACTCATATTACTGCTTTAGTAGGATTAGATCCCATTAAAAGAGAATTAGGGATCTCGGTAAAAGGCAAAACCAGAATTAGTAAAAATGGCAATACGCATATCCGAAAGATATTTTACATGCTAACCCTTTACGCGATCAAAAATAATCAGAATATATTCGTCTTCGATTAAAGGTCACTAAGCATAAGCCGAAAAAGCTAGCGGTTATTGCCGACATGAGAAAATTGCTCTTGTTCGCATATTTCATCTACCATGACAAAACGTGTATGTTTCTATTTAAGTAATTAAAATGGTAAAAATTGAATATCCTGTCTTAAGGGGAGTTTGTAAGTTGACTTATGGCATAGTACGTATTCATTTATTCATATAGAAAGGGGGTTATATAATCGAATATATAAAAAAAGAATAAAGATTTTATTTTATGGGTAAAATAATATTTATCAATATTATAAAGAGGAGGGAGGTGGATAGAAATATTCTTGAGATTTCCAAGAAGATATAATAAGATTTTCATAAAATAATTTATTTCTTATTATATCTCTAAGTAAAGATACTTTATATTATTTAAAATAAAGGAGGCCAACTAAATGACCAAACATATTTCCCTCAAAACCAGTTTACCAGGACCAAAGTCCCAGGAAATAGCCAAAAAAAGAGAAAAGTATGTAGCCAAACCTATGGGAGGTTCCCTTTCCCCCTGCTATATTGCCCATGGTGAGGGTGCATTAGTCACAGATGTAGATGGTAATCAATTTATTGATCTTACCGGAGGGTGGGGTTGTTTGACTGTGGGGCATACTCACAAGAAAGTAGTCGCAGCCATCAAGGACCAAGCAGAAAAATATTTACATACCGATTTTACCGCCATACCTTATGAATCTTTAGTGGTATTGGCGGAAAAGTTGGTAAAATTAACTCCGGGGGATACTCCTAAATCTGCTGCTTTTTTTAATTCCGGTGCAGAGGCAATAGAAAATGCGGTAAAAATTGCCCGGGCTTATACAGAAAGACCGGCTATCGTAGTTTTCGAAAATGCCTTTCACGGTCGAACATTACTTACCATGACCATGACTCATAAAGCCATGCCTTATAAATACAAGTTTGGACCTTTTGCTTCTGATATATACAGACTACCTTTTCCTACTTCTTATCACCCTACTATTAAAATTAAAGATTTTGAAAAAATACTTATCAATACTGTAATTCCTGAATCGGTTGCTGCTATAGTAATTGAGCCTATCCAGGGTGAAGGTGGGTTTAATATCCCCCAGGAAGGATTTTTAGAATATTTAAGAGAATTAAGCAAAAAATATGGTATATTGTTTATTGCAGATGAGATACAAAGCGGAATAGGCCGAACCGGAAAGTTTTTTGCCATAGAAAATTGGGATATAGAACCGGACATAATCTGTCTGGCTAAATCTTTAGCTGCCGGTCTGCCCCTTTCGGCAGTGATCGCCAAAAAAGAGATTACCGATACCCTCCCCGGAGGATGTATCGGGGGAACCTACGTAGGTAACCCGCTAGCCTGTCGGGCAGCCCTGGAGGTAATAAAGATCATCGAAGAAGAAAATCTTTTAGACAGAGCAATAAAGATTGGTAAAAAATTAAAAGAACGATTTTTAAAGATGAAAGATAAATATTCTATAGTGGGAGATGTTCATGGTATTGGGGCGATGATGGCTGTAGAATTAGTAAAAGATAGAGAGACCAAGGAACCTGCCATTCAGGAAACAGCTCAAATTGTTCAGGAGTGCATAAAGAACGGAGTTTTTGTCCCTACTGCCGGTATCAATAAAAATCTTTTGCGCATGCTGGTAACTTTGGAAATAACGGATGAACAGTTGGATGAAGCATTGGATGTCTTGGAAGGGGCAGTAGCTAAAGTATAAGGAAAATTACAACAGGTACAAAATTTCTATAAACATACATAGATTTTTATAATAAAAAAAGGAGTGATAAAGTGGTGATAAGAATTAGTAAAGAAAACCATACATACTATTATGACAAAGAAAATAAGCCAGTTTCAAGTGCATCTATTGGAGATAAGGTTATTTTTGAAACATTTGACTGTTTCCTCGATCAATTTAAAAAAGATGAAGATTTAGCAGATTTTATTGATATGTCACATATAAATCCCAACACCGGTCCACTATTTATAAAAGGAGCAGAAGCAGGAGATATATTAGTAATAAAAATAGTAGACATCAAAGTGGAGAACCACGGAGTTTTAACTTTAATTCCTGGTGAAGGTAAATTAAGGCATTATGTAAAATCACCAGTTACAAAGATAGTGAAAATGGAAAATGGCCATGCATTTTTTAGTGAAGATATTGTAATAAAAAATAAACCTCATATTGGGACAATAGGAACAACACCTTTTGGTAGAATACCTACAGGACTAATAGGAATCCATGGGGGAAACATGGATTGCCCGGAAGCTGGAGCTGGTGCAAAAATGTATTTTCCAATTTTTGTAAAAGGTGCACTTTTGCAAATGGGAGATGTTCATGCAAACATGGGTGAAGGAGAAATTCATATTGGGCTTGAATGTGGTGCCGAAGTAACAATAGAAATTGTTGAAGTTATTAAAGATACATTTATCCCAGCACCCATCATTGAAAGTAAAGATTATTGGTATATTGTTTCTAATGCTCCTTCGCTTAAGGAAGCAGTTAGAGTTGGAGCAAAAAGAATGGCCGATTTTGTTTCGGATAGATTAGAGATTTCTTTGGAGGAAGCCACTCTTTTGGTTAGTATTGTAGGCAATGTTCGTATTGCCCAAGATGCAGAGGCTGATTATGATGTAAGTGTTTATGTTCAGTTTCCAAAATATGTGGATAAAAAGGGAAGATTGGATAAATTTTAATATGATAAAAATACTAAGATTAAATTTCTATAATTATTTTTACTATACTTCAAAAAATTGATCGAAATTCTAAAAAAGTGAGAAGGTGATAGAATATGTGATATTAATAAAAAATTTATTTTAGTGGGACCTCTCCACTTGTAGAGGTGGGGATGAAAAAAATTTCATGAAAACCAGAATAAGCTTTACTTAAATCCAAAAGAGTTCCATGTCCCAAGGGTATGCGTATCTATATTAATATGTAAGATAATAAGAAAGTGTTTTATTATATGTTTTATTAGGAGGTTAAAAAAGTGAATAAATTAAGATTATGTAGTCTCTGGAGTTTAATAATTATTGTGATGTTTTTTATTTTAATGAGCTCGGCTTTAGGTGCAGAGAAAGAACCAATTAAAATTGGGGTAATTGTTAGCTTTACTGGTGATGCAGCTGAAATGGGTATAGAAAATAAGCGCACGATAGATGTTGCGATAGATTTATTAAATGCGAAAGGTGGAATAAAAGGTTATCCAGTTGAAGCAATTATTGTTGATGGGCAAAGTGATCCAGCCGTTTTTGCAACTAAAGCTCATCGTTTATTAGAGGCGGATAAGGTATTAGCTGGTATAGGTGGAAATGATATTTCTTTAGCTACTGCTGCCGGAGAAGTTTTTCAAGATGCTAAAACTTGTTTTTTAGATGTTGGTGGTACAACTGCAACAATTCCTTTAGTGGGAGAATATATGTTTATGAGTCCAGTACCAGATAATGATCAAGGAAGAGGAGTAGCAAAGTATATCAATGAGAAGTTTGGTTATGATACTGTTGCAATTTTCAAGGATGTAGGTAGT
This sequence comes from uncultured Pirellulales bacterium, assembly GCA_964464635.1. Classification (GTDB taxonomy): domain Bacteria; phylum Planctomycetota; class Phycisphaerae; order Sedimentisphaerales; family Anaerobacaceae; genus CAYLMG01. Next base: position 4,353 of record CAYXGT010000107.1, read on the forward strand.
GCATATGGAACGAAACTTACTGAATATATAATTTATTTCCTCAAAGAATTTACAGGTAAAGAGAATCCCGTTCCTCTTGTACTTAACTATAATACTGGAGATAGTGATTATATAAGTCAATTGACCAGACTTAAAATTAATATAAATAAATTAGGAATTCAAGCGATTATTTTGCCTACTTGGCCCCAGGATGCTCCTAGAATTGCAAAACAAGCAAGAGAATTGGCTATTAATCTTCCCTTGGTTGGTACGGACGGTGTAGATACATCGGCCCTTATTGAAGTCGGTGGAGAAGCTGTTGAAGAGATGATATTCTCAACTCATTTCTCTGCAAGTCAACCAGGGCTTTCGCCTTATGCAAAAGAATTTGTAGAAAAATATACAAAGAAGGAAGGTGAGGAACCTGGTGCATTTGGAACAATGGGATATGATGCTTTTATAATATTGGCTGAAACCATTTCTTCCTTAATTGAAGAAAAAGGAGAAGAATGGTGGGATAGTACAAGCCTTGTAGATAAAAGAATGGCAATAAAAGATGGACTTTTAAAGGTAGAAAGTACTTGGACAACACAACCCACAAGTTTTTCAGTTGAAGGTTATCCTCAAAAAGGATTAATTTGGAAAATTGTAAGAGATGGTAAGCAACATTTCTTAGATTTCCAAACATACGCATCATATACTCCGGAAGGAATAGAAACACTTCCTTTTAAGTAAACTAGATTAGAATAATGGGAATAAAAACTGTTATAAGTTTTTATTCCCATTATTTATTCCCTAGAATAATTTGGAATTTTATTCAAATTAAGGATTTTGTTTAGATGAAAGGCTATAATTATATGAATACAAATAATGTTTTTTTCGAAATAGATAAAGTTAAAAAGAAATTTGGTGGATTAACAGCAGTTTCTAATTTTTCTCTTCATTTAAAAAAGGGTGGTTTAAAAGGTTTAATCGGTCCAAATGGAGCTGGAAAAACCACAGTTTTTAATTTAATTACAGGTTTCTATAAACCTGATGATGGGAAAGTGTTATTTAAGGGTGTTAATATTACTAACGAATCACCTGACATGAGGGTAAATCGAGGCATAGGAAGAACTTTTCAGAAAATAAGAATGCAAAAAAACACAAGAGTAGTCGATGAAATAAAAGTGGGTTTTTTTCGGCACATAAAATACAAATACAATTTTTTTGATGTGATGTTTCAAACATCTAATTATATAAATGAAGAAAAAAAATTAATAGAGAAAACTATAGAAATAATGGATTTATTAAATATTTCTTATTTGTCAAATCAAATTTCAGAAGACCTCCCCTTTGGCCAACAAAGGAAAGTCAGCATTGCTCGTGCTTTAGCCTTAAAACCAGAATTGCTTTTACTTGACGAACCTGCAAGTGGCCTAAACCCAAATGAAACGAGAGACTTAATCAAACTAATTTATCAAATAAGAGAAAAATTTAATTTAACTATAATTATTATTGAACATGACATGTCAGTTATAATGACGATTTGTGATGATATTACTGCTATGAATGAAGGGAATATTATAGGAAGAGGAACACCAAAAGAAATCCAAAATAATAAAAGAGTAATAGAGTCTTATTTAGGAGGTATTTCATGAGCACTATTCCATTACTTGAATTAAATAATGTAGTAGCAGGATATGGGAAAAAAGATATCATAAATAAAATATCTATTAGAATCAATCGGGGGGCCATAGTGACTTTGTTAGGTTCGAATGCAGTAGGAAAATCGACTATTTTAAACACTATTCTTTCTCAAACTTGTTTAAAAAGTGGAGAAATTAAATACAATGGTATTGATATATCCAATCTCGTTACTTATAAAATAGCAAGAATGGGTATATCAGTTGTTCCTGAAGGGAGAGGTATATTTGCTAATTTAACAACTAAAGAAAATTTGTTAGCAGGTGCTTATCTTGTAAAAAGTAAACAAGAAATTGAGAAAAATTTAAATCGAGTATATTCATTATTTCCTATTCTAAAAGATAGAACTAATCAATTATCAGAATCGCTTAGTGGAGGGGAACAAGAAATGTTGGTTATAGGAAGAGCTTTAATGAGTAAACCAAATTTAATATTATTAGATGAGCCTTCTTTAGGTCTTGCTCCTAAATTAGTAGAGTTAGTAGGGAAGATAATAAAAGAAATCAATAATGAGGGAATAAGTATTTTACTTGTAGAACAAAATGCAAGCTTAGCTTTAGGTATATCAGATTATGGTTATTTAATTAGAAAAGGTGAAGTTGTTTTAGAAGGTAATTGCAAAGATCTAATTAAAAATGAAAAAATTAAAGAAATATACTTAGGCATCATGTAATTCTTCATATTAACCAAATACATATTGATCACAATTAAACTAAAATATAAGGAGTAGGTTATGAGTTATTTTATACAACAGGTATTAAATTCATTGGGATGGGGAAGTGTAATTGCATTATTAGCAGCAGGATATACTATGACTTTTGGAATAATAGGATTAGTTAATTTTGCATATGGTGAAGTTTTTATGATAGGTGCCTTTGCTGCTTATTTTGCTGTAACTGTTTTTAATTTGCCTTTTTGGGTGGGTATTTTAGCTAGTTTAATTGGTGCAATAGTGATTGGATTAGCCATAGAAAGGATAGCCTTTAAACCAGTTAGGGGAGCAGGAATGATTACTCTTTTTATTACTTCACTGGGTGCCTCTATAATAGTGAGAAATTTAACTATAATGCTTTTTGATGATAGCTTAAAAAATTTTAAGGTACCTAATTTTTTTGGTGGGGTATATTTATTAGGTGATATTATAATTTTTAAAAAAAGTATAATAATTTTTTTAATAACTATAATACTTGGTAGCATACTTGTATATCTTGTAAAAAATACTAAACTAGGGATTGCTATGAGGGGAATATCTTACGATAGCAAAATATCTGAAACTTTAGGAGTTAATACCGAGAGAACTATTGTGATTACATTTGTAATTGCGTCACTTCTTGGAGGTATAGCTGGAACATTATGGGGGATATTATATGGTTCGGTTAAAGGTAGCATGGGAGCTATCCCAGTTGTTGATGCTTTCATTGCTTCAGTCATAGGAGGGGTAGGAAATGTTTTTGGGGCTATTGTTTCGGGCTATA
>CAYXGT010000108.1:0-7372 GCA_964464635.1 uncultured Pirellulales bacterium
TAAACACGGGGATTCTGCAGCCCTGGAAAGGCTTATTCTCAGGTATCAGAACCGCATTTATAACGTTATTTTCAAAATTTGTGCAAATCCGGATGATGCGGCGGAACTTACACAGCAGACGTTTGTCAAAATAATAGAGAATCTTAAGGATTTTAAGCAGAGAAGCGGCTTTTATACCTGGGCGTTCAGGATAGCCGTTAATCTGACCTTGAGCTACTGCAAAAGGAAAGCAAAGCTTGGATTACAATCTTTGGATGAACAGGTTCAGGGTAATAATCCCGGGGCCTCAAAGGCGTTGAAACAATTTCTGGAAAATGAAAGCTCACCGGACCCTGCGGCTGTTGCTCAGAATAAAGAGCTTTGTGAGCTTGTTGTAAGCCAGCTTAATAAATTAACAGATGAGCACAGAACAGTGCTTATTCTCAGGGATGTCGAAGGAATGGAATATAATCAGATTGCACGGATTCTGGGAGTTGAATTGGGAACCGTCAAGAGCAGAATAAGCAGGGCGAGAGGCGCTCTAAGGCAGATTTTGGAGGGATTTTTGAAATGAAGGAAAGTTCACATATTGACGAGTTGCTTAACGGCTATATTGACGGAGTGCTTACGTCCAGACAGCACACCGAGCTTCAGCGCCTTAAGGCGAATGACCCCCGGGTTGAACACCGGCTGACCGAGCTGCAGAAATGCAAGATGCTTGTCAGCTCACTGCCCGTTGTCGAAGCGCCTGCCGATATGCTCGAGCGGGTAAAGGCGTCCCTCGGCTCGAAGGCCGCGAGGCCTGCGGCTGTGCAAACAGAAACTCAGGTTGAGACCGAGCAGCCTGCCGGCGACAAACACCCCGGAGCTAGGCAGTTGATGTTTCGAAGGATTTTTGCGGCGGCTGCTATGATTGTTTTGTTAACCGCACTGGCAATTATTGTTTATTCAATTACAGCACCACCGAAAACAACTGATAGTTTAATTGCGCGTTTAGATAAAACATCTGCGTCGGGAACTGAACAGCCCGGTCTTCAGCAAGGTCTTACAGATAATACCGGCACAACCGTCGCAAAGGCTTCAGCAGGCGTTGAAAATCAGCAGATGACGGCAGGCCTTGCTCCTGCTGCAAACCGGTTCAGTGCTACTCTTGAGCTGAAAACAGGTAAACTGCTTGCTGCGGATATAGCTGTTAAAAAGGTGCTTGAAGAAGACGGGGCCGAAGATTTCGCTGATCTGCCGAGCAAAGAAAATGAGTATGCGTATTCTTTGGATTGTGGAGAACAGAGATTTAATGAAGTTTTAAGCGGTCTGGAGAATATATGGACTGACTTTTCATCTGCTGCGTTAATTTTTGATAATGCACAAACCGAGCAGCCTGTGGTTATCGAGAAGATTACGACGTGGCAGCTCGCTGAAATTGCCGCTCAATACAATCCCCAGAGACGCCTCAAGGCGGCTCAGTATTACGCCGTAATGAATAATGTTCAGCAATTCCTGCCGCAGCAGCAGGCGCATAACACCGGCGAAGAGGATGTCCTCGATTTGATTGATATGCCCAAGCCTAAACCAGTGCTGACTAAGGATGAGGCCGCTCTGCAGGATTCTGCTCAAAGTAATCTGCAGGTTGACCTGACGATTATAATTAAAGCCGAGTAAAGGATTATTATTTCAGAGTTGGAGCTGTAAAAAAGCAATGCTCGATGTGCAGGACTGCTTTTTGGTTGTTGTTGATATGCAGGGTCGCCTTGCCGAGCTTATGTATGAAAGAGACCTCTTATTCAAGAACATTCGTATTCTTATCAAAGCTGCAAAGCTCCTGTCTATCCCAATTTTATGGACCCAGCAGAAACCACAGGCCATAGGTATCACTATTCCGCAGATTAGCGAGCTCCTGACAGAGAACGAACCCGCCTCGCGGCGAGGCCGCGGGCCGATTAACAAGGCCTGTTTCAGTTGCTGCGGTCTGGATGAGTTCAACGATAAGATTAGTGCCCTGGCTCGTAAACAGGTTATGCTTTGCGGAATAGAAGCTCACGTCTGCATTTATCAGACCGCAATAGAGCTTATCGCTTCAGGCAAAGAAGTGCACGTAATCGCAGATGCTGTCTCTTCGAGAACTAAAGAAAATAAGCAGATAGCCCTCGATAGAATGATTACCGAAGGTGTTAAATTGAGCTCTGTTGAAATGGCAGTTTTTGAAATTCTTAAAACCGCGGAACATCCTCAGTTCAAAGAAGTTATTCAGCTCGTAAAATAGTTTTTCAATTGTCTTTCGCCGGCTAATATCTTGTCTTTATACAGGTTTCTTTTTACAATCTTTTTTTCTCCTGATAAAAAGGTTTAACAGATGACTGATTTTGACAAAATTATTGACAGGCGCGGCACAGGCTCGCTTAAGTGGGACATATATAAAGACGCTGACATTATCCCGATGTGGGTTGCCGATATGGATTTTCAGTCACCCGAACCTGTTAGAAAAGCCCTGCAAAAGCGCATCGAGCACGGCGTTTACGGCTATTCGGTGCCGACGGAAAAGCTCAATCAGATTGTTGTAAACAGATTAAAAAAATTGTACGGCTGGCGGATTGAGCCTTCCTGGATAGTCTGGCTGCCGGGACTTGTGATGGGACTGAATATAGTTTCAAGGTATGTTCGGCAAAACGAAGAGCTCATAACATTTGTGCCTGCGTATCCGCCTTTTCTCGATACGCCCGCTTATGCGAACAGAAAACTTAAAACCGTCCCCCTGCTTTTTGAAAACAGCAGGTACGGCTTTGACCTGGAAGAATTTGAAAAGTCGATTTCTCCAAAGACAAAACTTTTTATCCTGTGCAATCCTCACAACCCGGCCGGCAGGGTCTTCGACAGAGATGAATTGCAGGCCGTCGCGGATATCTGTCTGAAGAATGATATTATAATATGTTCCGACGAGGTACATTGTGAGCTGATTTTGTGCGACAAAAAGCATATACCTGTTGCGACGCTTAATAAAGAAATTCAGCAAAGGACGATTACTTTGATGTCACCTGCAAAGACCTTCAATCTTGCAGGACTTAATTGCGGCTTTGCAGTTATACCTGACCAGAGCATAAGAAAGCGGTTTATTCATATTATGCGCGGCATCGCTCCATCTTGTATTAATGCACTGGGTTTTACTGCTTCTCAGGCTGCGTACAGCCAATGCGAGCAGTGGAGAATCTCTTTACTAAAATACCTCGCTGAAAACAAAAATATCGTTTATGATTTTGTCAATAACCGGATTCCGCTTCTTTCTATGACTGACGTTGAGGCGACGTATCTTGCCTGGATTGACGCAGGAAAGCTGAATGTCCCCGACCCTGTCTCGTTTTTTGAGAAGTCGGGGGTCGGTTTATCCGACGGCAGAGAATTCGGTGTAGAAGGTTTCGTCAGACTGAATTTTGGATGTCCCCGAAAAATACTGCTGCAGGGCCTTGAAAGAATGAAGTCGGCGGTTATGAAAAAAGTTGCCTCGCCCGGATGAGGTTTACTTTTTGGCTTCGGGTTGTTTTTTTGTTTCTGCTTTGGTTTCTGTGGAGGATTTTGCCTGCTCTTTTTTACTTTCGGATTTGCCTTTTGTTTCCTCAGGCAGGCTTTTTTCTTTCTTTTCAGCCTTTTTATAGCTCTCACTTCTATAGTCGGTTTGATAAAAACCGTTGCCTTTGAAGATTACACCTGAACCGCTGCCAATCAGCCTTTTTAAGCTCGCCTTTTTGCAGGAAGGGCATTTGCGCAGCGAAGGCGAAGTTATGCTCTGAAACTTCTCGAATTCGTAGCCGCAATTTTCACACCTGTATTCATAAGTCGGCATCTTATTGCTCCGAATCGGTTTCAATATCCGTCTCGGTCGATTGCTGCTCGTCTGTTTCTTCTTCGGCTTCTTCTGAGGGCAGCTGATTGACAACAACTTTGCTCGGCCGGATAACTTTGCCGTTAAGTTTATACCCGGTTTGAAATTCTTCGAGGACTATGTTGTTTTCTTTGTCTGCCTCTTGCCTTGGCATTACCGCCTGGTGAAGAGCGGGGTCGAACTTTTCACCGACAGCTTTTATCTGCTCAACATTGTGCGATTTGAGAATATCGAGTATCTGGTCGTGCACTATCTGGATGCCCTTGATGAGTACTTCGGTATTGTCGGCTGAGTGGGCATTTTGCAGCGTATGTTCGAAATTGTCCAGTGCCGGCAGAAGCGATTTTATTATCTTTTCCTTTTCGTAGCTGACCGTGTCGGTAATTTGTTTGAGAACGCGTTTTTGAAAGTTTGCGTAATCGGCGCTGACTCGCTGCAGCTTCTCGAAAAGCTCGTCTTTCTGCTGCACCAGCTCCTCAGGCAGTTTGCCGGTCTCAGCCGGCTTTGCATCGGCTGGCTTTTCTTCTTTATCTTTTTTGTGTTTCATTTGTTGTTGCCGAAATATTTTTTTAATTTCTCGATAAAACTTTTCGCTTTTGGAAAGATGCCGTTATTCTCTATTTTTGAAAATTCTCTCAACAGCTCCTGCTGTTTTGAATTTAACCTGACCGGCGTTTCTATCATAACCTGTACCATCTCGTCGCCTTTGCGGCCTGTTCGCAAATCCGGCAAGCCTTCACCCTTAATCCTGAAGATACTGCCGTATTGTGTCCCCGCAGGTACCTTGAGCTGTCTGGTTCCGTTAAGGCTTGGAACTTCAATCGTCGCTCCGAGGGCAGCCTGTGTAAAGCTCAGCGGCACCACGGCAATTAGGTTGTTGTGGTCGCGCTCCAGGAATTCATGCGGTTTTATTCTTACATAACAGTATAAGTCGCCTCTTGGACCTCCGTTCCGCCCGGGTTCACCTTCGTTTGCGATTCTGACTGACTGACCTTCGTGAACACCCGCCGGTATTTTGACCGAGACCCCTCTTTTTTTGGGAACTCGTCCTGTGCCCCGGCATTTTTTACACGGGTTGGTAATAACCTCGCCCATGCCGCCGCACTGTCTGCACGTAGATATCATCTGAAAAAAGCCTCCGCCTTTTGCAATATGCCCCGTACCGCCGCAGGCTGGACATTTGCCGGGCCTGCTGCCCTTTGCACTGCCGCCGCCGCTGCATTCGCCGCAGATATCCTGCCGCGTAAATTCAATGGTCTTTTCTGTCCCTCTTGCTACCTCGTCGAGTGTCAGGGAAACCGAAGTCTCGAGGTCATATCCGCGGCTCGGCCCCCTGTGGGCGGCGCTTCTTCGACCTCCCATTCCGAATATGTCACCGAAACCGCCGAAACCGCCGAGTATATCCTCGAAAATACTGCTGACATCCTGCCATCGCATATGGCTGTAATCGCGCATCCCCATTCCGCGAAGTCCTTCGTGGCCGAACTGGTCGTATCTCTGGCGTTTTTCCTGGTCGCTTAGAACTTCATAGGCCTCGGCACATTCTTTGAATTTTGCCTCAGCTTCTTTGTCGCCGGGATTTTTGTCAGGGTGGTATTTCATCGCCATCCGGCGATATGCGCGTTTTATATCGTCCGCTGATGCGCTTTTGCCGACACCTAAAACTTTGTAGTAATCACGTTTGTCCATAATATTGTATTGCGTTAAAGCTTTTTAATTATTGCCCTTTGTATATCAAATGGAACATTCCTGTACAGACAAAGCAAAAATGTCATTCCCGCGAAGGCGGGAATCCAGTTTTCTATCAGCGTTTTCTGGACTCCGGATTACGCATCACGCACGACGCAATACGTTATCTTACTGCTCCGGCGATTGGTTCTTTATCTTTGTCTTCATCTTTTAAATCGGTTATTAGAACGTTAGTCGTTAGCATAAGTCCCGCCACCGAAGCCGCCGTCTCCAGTGCGGTTCTTGCCACCTTTGCAGGGTCGATTATGCCGGCCTTGAACATATCTACGAATTCAGCCTTGTTCGCGTCGTATCCGGTATTTTTTTCTTTTTGAAGTTTTTCAAGAAGCTGGGCTGTCACCACGTCACCGGGCTGACCGCAATTATCGACAATCTGTTTTGTCGGGGCCGGCAGCGCCTTCTTAATAATATCGAAACCGATTTTCTCTTCTCCCTTTGCCTTTGCTCTCGCCTTATCAATCTCCTGTACAGCCCGCAAAAAGATTACTCCGCCGCCCGGAACAACGCCTTCCTCGGTTGCTGCTCGTGTTGCATGCAGCGCGTCATCGAGCAAATCTTTTCGCTCTTTCATCTCGGTTTCGGTTGCGGCACCTGCCTTGATTACCGCAACGCCGCCGGTAAGCTTGGCTAATCTTTCCTGGAGCTTCTCTTTATCATAGTCGCTGGTCGATTTTTCTACCTGTTTGCGAATCTGCTCGCACCTGGCATTGATATCCTTTTTACTGCCGCCGCCTTCGATGATTGTCGTGGTGTCCTTGTCGATAACAATTTTTTTGGCCTGGCCGAGCTGTGACAGCTCGACGCTTTCGAGCTTGATTCCTAAATCTTCTGTCAGTACCGTCCCGCCTGTCAGTGTTGCGATGTCGGCGAGCATAGACTTTCTGCGGTCACCAAAGCCGGGCGCCTTGACCGCACAGACCTTCAAAATACCCTGAAGCCGGTTAATGACAAGGGCAGCCAGGGCCTCACCCTCGACGTCTTCAGATACTATTACCAATGGCCTGGCGACCTGTGCAGTCTTTTCGAGCAGCGGAATGATTTCCCGGATGTTCGATAATTTCTTTTCGTGAAGCAGGATATAAGCATCCTCGAAAATCGCCTCCATCGAGCTTGTGTTGGTAATAAAGTAAGGCGAGATATATCCTCTGTCGAACTGCATACCTTCGACGACATTCAATTCATTTTCCATCCCCTTGCCTTCATCGACCTCGATGACCCCTTCCTTGCCGACCTTGTCAATCGCATCTGCAAGAATCTCGCCTACCTTCTCGTCGCCGTTGGCGCTTATAGTGGCGACCTTGGCGATGTCGGAGTGTCCCTTCACCGGCACGGAAGCGTTTTTTATAAAGCCAGAGACGACTGCAGCCGCCTTGTTTATGCCCCGCTGAAGCGCAATCGGGTTTGCACCTGCGGTCAGCTGTTTCACGCCTTCTGTATAAATTGCCTCAGCCAGTACCGTTGCAGTGGTTGTGCCGTCGCCGACGATGTCACCGGTTTTGGTGGCAACCTCGTTAATCATTTTTGCACCCATATTTTTGAAAGGTTCCGGCAGCTCTATCTCCTTGCTCACGGTAACCCCGTCCTTCGTAACTTTTGGTGAGCCCCAGCTCTTCTGCAGTATTACGTTTTTACCGGTCGGCCCCAGTGTAACCTTGACCGCAGCCGCTAACTGGCTCAAGCCGTCTTTAAGCTGTGCACGTGCCTCATTATCGAACATTAATTGCTTTGCCATTTCTGTTACCTCTTCAAATCCTTAAAATTTCAATCGAAATT
>CAYXGT010000109.1:0-7058 GCA_964464635.1 uncultured Pirellulales bacterium
GTTCTTCGTGGTTCCAAAAAATTATTATTTTTTCATTGAATATATCGCCTTAATTTATTCGTGTTTATTCGTGGTTATTCGTGGTTAATATTCTCTTTTTCTGAATTCTGTCTTCTGAATTCTTTTTTTATTTTTTTCTCTTGAATTTATCGCCTTAACTTATATAATACCCCTGTGTGTTAGAAAACACCATGTCCGTCGGCCCGTCCGTCGTAGCAGTAGCGAAGACGGAAAGAAACGCGGAGGCACGCAAGCATCGGCCAGCAGGCCAAGTCAAATTTAGTTCGTAAACTCTTTAGTAACAAGGAGTAGCGAATGTTTAAAAATCACGAGACACGAGAAACGAGTCACGGGGCACTAGAAACGTGTATCAAGCATCAGGGCTCGAAAAACGGTAAACTAATTAACAAATTCACCAATTCACCAATTAACTCTCAAAACCCACCTCTACATCTGTCGAGAGAGCTCTACAAATCACACCTTTTTATGCAAAACGAACCCAATTTGTACCACGGGCATCCTGCCCGTGGCTCATCGCTAAGTGTCTGCGGTATAAGCAGATATGTAAATGTACGCCCTGTCGGATTAGACGAAAACGAGCGAAATAACGAACCCAAACGAACCCAAAACGAACCCAATTCGTATCACGGGCTTCCAGCCCGTGGGTCATCGCTAAGTGCTTGTAATATAACCAGATATGTAAATGTATGCCCTTCCGGATTAGACGAAAACGAGCGAAATGACGAACCCAAACGAACCCAAAACGAACCCAATTTTAGCCAAAAATTGGCTTTGTTTTCCCAATGTTGGCTTTCACTGCAGTTCCAAAACACGCAAAATCTGAACTTTTGGCAAAAAATCAAAGATTGCCTGCAAAAAACAAACCCAAAATTTCCAGTTTTGGCCAAAAATTCCATTATTCAAAAAACCTTCAGCTTTCCGATATATAAAGTTATGGAAACAGATATCAACGAAAAGATAAAAACAAAATTATGCCCGTTTTGTGCCGAAGTCATTCAGCAGCAGGCAGTTAAGTGCAGATTTTGCGGTGAAATCCTGAGTCCGGACCGCATAAGAGCCGTGGGAAAGGCTGTGACACCGGCTGAGCCGGGCGAAAACGAGAGAATTTTATATGCGGGCCGGCCTTCACTCTGGGCAATGGCCGGCACCTGTATTAAGGCATTTATTGTCCTTGCTTTTGCGTATTTTCTGATAAAGTATCCGCTCGAAAATCTGCCGGTCTTCACAGAGGCAAAAGCCGAAAGTCCTGTACCTGCGGAAAGTTATAGTGGTTATGAATCTGAGAATTATACCCCTGCCGATAACGCCACAGCCGCCAATTACGAAATGTCTGCGGAAGCTGAAAATACAATAGCTGCCGAGCGCTCCTCGAAGCCTTTTTATATTATTGAGCTTACCGCCGGTCAGGTTGCAGCCATCTCGAAATATAGGATTATTTTCGGGGTGTGCCTGTGTGTATTTGTTCCGCTTGTGCTTTTATACAAGGCCTTTAAGCTGAAAATGATGTATTACGAGGTTACGCTGGAACGCATCGAGTACAGCAGAGGCATTCTTGACAGGAAGGTTGACAATATTGATATGTTCCGCGTCATTGATTTGAAGATGCGCAGGTCGCTGCTTGATTGTATTGTCGGTGTCGGCACTGTCGGCCTGATAACGACCGACAAAACCGACCCCATTTTCAATTTCGAGAAGGTCCGCAGGGCCCGCTTGCTTTACGATGTCATCAAGGTAGCCAGCCTTGATGCCGACCGCAGAACCGGCGTCGTACACGTCGAATAGCAGATGCGTGATTTGCTTTAATCAAATGAGGATGAGATTTGTTATCAAACGCAGACAGCAGCTTTATAAGCTCGGCAATAGTAACCGTATCGGGATTTTTCAGGCCTTTTGATTTGCAGGAATTGTCAAAGTTAAAAAATTAACTGTTTAAAAATTTTTATTCGTTTGGACGCATGTTATCATATATTGTTTCCATCCTTTTACGGAATTGAGGATCCTGTAACTTTTTAAGTATCGCCTTGAGATTTTCTTTTTTATTCGGATTTGTTTCTGATTTTATTTTGTTTTCCAAAAGTAGCTCTGTTTCGGGGACTCCTTTTATGCAGATGATAAGTTTGATACATTGTTCAATCAGAGAAGGATCCGTTTGAGATTTGAGTAGTTCGACCAGAGGCGGCACCGATGGAAGGCCGATGTTAAATAAGGCGTATCCTGCAGGACTGAACATTTGCAATTCGTCAATTGATCGCTCTTGCCTGGGTTTTGGTGTTAACCAATCGAGCAGGTCCGGCACCGCCTTTTTTGCTCGAAGTTTACCCAGTAGATAAATTGATATGTTACGAGGAGTGTTGCTTGTATAAAATGGCTCTCCTTCTTCGACCGGTCTGTTTAAGATTTAAAGTAGATGTTGAATAGTCTCTTCGAGATCTTTAAGAGCAATTTGACGCGCAGATGTTCTTTCTTTTTCGATATCTGATGTGATAAGAGTTTTCCAATCCGTTTCTTTATTTTCTGCCCTCTTTTCCTTTTGTCGACAGGATATTGATAGAAACAAGACTAAAGCTAATATCACAATAATGCTAAGTGCGATTTTCTTTCTCATTATATTTCTCCTAATTAGTTCTCTGACCAGGAACCTGCGAAACCGCTGATGGTACCTTCTACTATCTCATTTGTTTTTGAAGTATCTTCAATCCAGCCGGTAGTAGCATCTTGAAATTTAAGATGCATTATTTGACGCCACTCTTTATATAGAGAGCACACATACCATTTTGTTCCAATTTTTACTTCAACCCACTCGCGATACTTTGACTTCTTAGCACATCTAAAGTCTTCGTTATAAAGAAGAGCCAAAAAACCCGGTGCATCTAAAGAAAATAAATATTTACAGTCAGTATCTTGATGCAGGTTTTCATCGTCATCCTTTTCGTCATCATCTTCCCAATCGGTTTCTCCTATATAAATAACACTCAGAGTACCTGAGCCGGGGTACCAACGAGCACTGGAAATTTCTCGTTTTATATCCCATTCGACATCGCTAATAACTACATTTGGTGATATCTGAAATTTTATTTCCATTTGGCCCTGCCCCTCATCCAATTCTACTTCTGGAGCAGGTTTATGGTAGATGAAATTACCCACTTTATCTTCCCACCACTCTTCCCACTGAGAGAACTTGTCTTCATTGCAGTTTGTTAGGTACTGGCCTTGATGATCCGAGCCCCTGAAAGATATACTCGATATCCATATAACGGTCAAATCTTCCTCTCCGACTATCCGTTGACCAGTTTTATCAGTTTCGGCGCTTGTGGCTGGATGTGCAAGGCTGAAAATGAGTGCGATAATCAATAATTTGACAACGAGTTTCCCGTGAAAGTTGAATTTGGTTGATATCATTGTTTGGCTCCTTTCCTGTCATATACGCCTTTAGAAAAATTATCCGCCGGTCTTGTCGTTGGTTTTCCAGGCGTTCAGATTTGCAGGAATTGTCACAGTAATACTCCTTATTATACCTGACTCTGATGTGGCGGCCGGATTATGCAGTGTTATTTTGGCAAAGTCAGAGTCGCCGCCGGCAATCTCAAATTTCGTGCACCAGAAGTTTTTACACGATTTACATGCCGTCGGCTGTCAGGTTTTAATTCGTTTCATTGGCGTCGGCAGCTTGATTTGTACGTTGGTTGATTTTCTCAATAATTGTTCTGGCTACTTCACGAACACGATAAAACTTTCTTTTAGGATCATTCGGTTCAAGCGGCAGGTTTGCATATTCAAAGTATGGGTCTGTATCCGCTACCGATTGCAAGAATTCGATATCTTCTTTTGTGCCGATTTCTCCCATGCCCATTACTGCCCATATTCTTAATACCGTATCTTTCCTTTCTTTAATTATAGAGACAATTTCATTTTTTACAGATTCATCTTTTCTCATCGCACGGGCAATAAACAGGCAATCTCTGGTAAGTTGATTCGGTTCTGACTCGCAGGATTTCTGCAATGAGCTTAAAGGCCCTTTCATATATGATAGGGCTCTGAGATAGCTTACAAGGTCAACTTGAGCATAAGTTAAAAATCCTCTGGGAGCGATAACCCGCGCCTTTGGAATTGTATATGTTTTTCTTACTTCGTCTGTAATCAGTTTAATTTTCTGTTCGTAAAAAGTTGTCGAACTATCTTCTTCAAAAACACCGCATGCTGCCGACCGTGACGATTGATTTGTAATTAAGACGCCGATTCTTGAAACTAAATTAGCATCCAGTGCTATACCTCTAATCGCAATAAGACCGCGAGCCTGAACTGCAGGATTATCCGAATAAACCAGTGGAATGGCTTCCTGCTTTTTTTGTATCAACTCAACAAAGTTACTCGCTGCCCAAGCCGAATTTTTGTTTCCTTTAACGATAGCTACTTCTTTTAATGTTTCTTTCGCTTTATCTGTTCCTATTTTTCTTAGGACTCGAATATTTGTATGGTTATCGAATCCACCGACCTTTTTCATTATAGAAATTACTGGGTCTCCAATTGCTGCCAAGTCGTCAATAGTATTCTTGAATTCATTGCTGTCAGGCTTTTGAGTCAAGCTTTGCAGTTTTTTTATCAGCCTTTCAGCTTCGATTTTTTGTTGTGCAGCTGATTCGGCATAAACCTGAAAATAAAATATAAAAATCAATCCTGCAGCAAATATCAAATTTTTTATTCTATTATCCATAATTATGTTTCCTCAAAAGTCTTATTATATTCATTTAGATCACTTATTTGTAAAAAGTTCTATTTATTTTTTATGAATATTTTCATAGTGCTATTGATATTGATGCCCTGGATTTGCCCAATCCTCTTCATTTGCAGAACCTATCAGCCAATGCGTTTGTGTAAAAACAGTATAGCGCTCATGGTCATTTATAAGATTACCGTCATCTTTAAAAGTATCTTGGTCTGCTGTATTGAACGGACCTCCATCAGAAGCAGTAAAACCACTTTCCACACTGTTTTTAATGTGATCTCCATCGGGATCCTGGGCGGCGATGTATCCACCGGTACCCCACCAATTTGACTTATTTATATGATGCCTCCACTCATGTCTGCATGTCCATGCGAAATTGTCGATACCTTCGATATCAATATCCGCATTAACCCCTACGAGGGGAGTATGATATAACAAATGATCATTGGTACCAACATACGCAGTATAATCAGGAGTATCCCAAGCACAATAACCATACGAACTACTTCCATCATATTGAACATCTCCAATATATGCACTCGTCTGCTTCCAGTAGTAATACCAGTTCGGCGTTGTGCCGCCGGGATTGTTTGTTGCTGTCCGTGGGAAAAACACTTCATATTCAACATTTTTCGGTTCGAATAAAACGCCGCCTCCTGTTTTATAAATAGTAAAATCTGCTACTTTTTGGCAGAAGTCTGAGTTGTTTAGAGGCAGATTTGTAAACGTTGCGGTTGCTACCCATAATTGCTGACCGGAGTTATAAACTAGTTTTCCAACGAATTGTTCACCAGACCAAAGGTTATCCCATGTTAATGTCGTCATATAAGGCCCCATAGGATCGTGGGATGTCCCGATAGGTGAAATTTCCGCTTTTATTTTATTGTTAAACAAGTTTCTAACAATTTCGATATTGGGTTTAACCTCCATTCGACAAGGGAGCGTTAAAATTCCTGGATTGGCGGAAGAAAAAGTAAATTCATTTCCTGTGTAGTTGTTAGAAGAAGTTGCATCATCATCTATTTCGCCATCACTATCAGAATCTATAGGATTTTTTATTTCAAATTTTACCACGGTGTATTTTATTGAATCTCTGCATTTGACACCGGAATTGAGAGTCATTTCGGCTTTTACAAAAAGATCTTCGTCGGCTTCTTTGCTTTCGAGGTAAATATCAACAGGCAGACTGGATAATGAATAACTCGTCGGTGCGGCTCCGCCGGTCTTGTCGTTGGTTTTCCAGGCGTTCAGATTAGAAGGGATTGTCACTGTAATATTTCCATAGATATCTCGAACCTGAGGTGGGAAATCAGAGTTTAGTCTTCTTTTTTTATGGGGACGAGTTCCTCGTTTTTATAAATATACTCTCTGTCCAAAATTTTGTCTACAAACTTATCATCATCTTTTAAGCCGAGATTTCTGTAAGTGAAAGTCTCTGCAGGGATAGGCTCGTTTATACGGACATTCTTAAAGACCCATTCCTTATGGGTTCGCAGGCTAAAATCTTTATAATCGCTATAGTCGAATTTATCTTCTGTTCCTCTTATTGGTACATACACACCATTTACCTTCTGGTACTCCATGCTCTTTTGATGCATTAATTGCCCACCGTCAGCACTTCTCGTTTCCGAAGAAATCATATTATATCCGGCATTGGTAGAGAAGGTCCTGACCGTCCAAATGTTGTTTATGTCAAAGACGTTGAAAGTTAATGGTTCATGTACACGATATTGTACATCGCCATCTAAAGTCCTCTGTTCAACTTTCAGGGCTAATCCATTCAATACGTATTCCCCTTTTTCTTCTATGTTCTTCGCAAAAAAAGGGTAGTACTCCCACACCTGAGACTTGATATCAAATAAATATCCGGGCAGATAGACAGGCTGACGGCCTACATAAGATGAGTCATCCTTTTCTATTTTCTCTTTGGTCGCTTTGCGCTGTACAACCTCTCCTTTCCTCAATACGCTTGTATCTGAACTAAGCCGATACTCGCCAGTAACAATGTGGCTACCGCAGTCAGTTATAGATTTTGTTCCAAGGTCTCTGCCATCAGCCGGATCAAAATAACGCGTAGGTGTTTGCCTGCAAACTTTTGAATAAAACAGCCCTTTGTCTAAATCGCATCTGAAAACGATAAAGCTGGAATCAAGTTCGGCTATTTCATTGGGACTGGCACCGGCAGCATCCGTGTGACGCTCGAAGGTCCCCTTTGCCATTCCTCCCTTATGGATAAAATACCTTGAAGACTCCAACTCGCCCTGCCAGGTATGTATTTGCTCAAAGTTTTCTTTCGTTTGTTTTGATATGCTTC
>CAYXGT010000110.1:0-6980 GCA_964464635.1 uncultured Pirellulales bacterium
CAGCATTTCGGATTAACCTTACCATTTTGCCGATTTGATATTATATCATAAGGTTAATTTCGGGCAATTATATTTATACCCTTAAGGGTAGTAAATTCCCGCGAGTAAGATTAAATTGTTTGTTCTCAAGTTAGTTACCCGCGGACTAACGGGAAATTTCAATTGGGATCAGTATAAACAGGAGGCAAATTACAAGCGAATGATTTGAATAAGGCAGGAACGTAAAATTTTGTTAAGTCAATGGGGCAGTAAGCCTTTAGAACAGGGAGAAATTATTTTCTTATGATGTCGGCGATTTTCATAAGGCGTGTGATGTTGTCGCGCTCGGCTTCGCCGAGTTTCGAGAAGATGTACTTTATGGATTCTTTCATATTCGGGATGACAACGTGCTCGAGGACGTTTACCCTTCTGCGGGTCATCTGAAGCTCTGTTCCGAGCAGCCTTGCCTGCTTTTCCTTGGCGGCAAGGGCGATAAGGTCGTCAAAGGCTTTTTCAAGCGACAGCAGTGCGACGTCAAGCTCGCCGGAAGTGGTTGCAAAGCCGTAACAGATTATCTCGCCCGAGGTCTGCTTTTCGAATTGGGGGACCCTGACGTTCATAATGGAGGCGAATTTTACGGCGAGGCTGAATTTTTTCGTCGGTATTTCGAGCGCAGCCTTTATGTCTTCCGGCTCCATAGAGGCGCGGGCGAGCATAAAACGGCGGCAGGTCTCGAGCAGCTTTTCTTCGACCTTTTTGCGGAGCGGCTGAATCTCGTTGGCAATCTGGATGAGCTGGCGGGAGATTTCATCTCGTTTTTCGCTGAGCAGATGATGGCCGCGGACGGCCAGTGCCAGCCGCCGACGCAAAAGTAACAGCTCCATTCTTGTCGCATTTACATTAGCCTGCATTTACTGTTTCCCGTTGTTTTTTCCCATTGTTTTCGTTATTTCGCTTTTTATTTTTTACTTTTTCTTCTTTGTTTTGCACGTTTTTTGTTTTCTCTTCTTTTGTTTGCGTGTCCTGCGGCTCTTTTTCTTTATCCGGCTCTTTGGATTTTTTGAATTTTGGCATATATTTTTCTATGAGCTTTATGTCGATGCGTTTCAATTCGACGTTTTCGAACATACTGAGAAGTTTCCAGCCGAGGTCGAGAGTCTGCTCGATGGTTCTGTTTTCGTAGTAGCCCTGTGAGATGTATTCTTTTTCGAAATTGTTTGCGAAGGTCATAAACTTTCTGTCTTCTTCGGAAAGGGCGGCTTCGCCCATAATTGTTGCGAGCTCCTGCGCTTCCTTGCCGCGTGCGTAAGCGGCGTAAAGCTGGTTATAGAGGTCTGCGTGGTCTTCGCGGGTTTTGCCTTCGCCGATTCCTTTGTCTTTTAATCGCGAGAGCGAGGGCAGGACGTCGACGGGCGGTGAGACGGCTTTTCTGTGCAGGGAGCGTGAGAGAATTATCTGGCCTTCGGTGATATAGCCGGTGAGGTCGGGGACGGGGTGAGTTTTGTCGTCTTCGGGCATAGTCAGGACAGGTACCAGAGTGATTGAGCCTTTTTTCTTTTTTATTCTGCCGGCTCTTTCATAGACCGTTGCGAGGTCTGTATAGAGATAGCCGGGATAGCCCCTTCGGCCGGGAACTTCCTTGCGGGCTGCGCTTATTTCGCGAAGGGCTTCGCAGTAGTTTGTCATATCGTTAAGGATTACGAGCACGTGCATGTCACGTTCGAAGGCGAGGTATTCGGCTGCGGTGAGTGCGAAGCGGGGTGTTGCGATACGCTCTATTGCGGGGTCGTTAGCGAGATTTATGAACATAACAGCGCGTTCGATGGCGCCGGTTTCGTTCAGGTCGTTAATAAAGAACTGGGCTGCCTCGAAGGTGATACCCATAGCTGCGAAGACCACGGCGAATTCCTCGCCTTTGCCGAGCACGGTGGCCTGACGTGCGAGCTGAGCGGTGATTTTGTCGTGCGGCAGGCCTGCACCTGAAAAGACGGGCAGCTTCTGGCCCCGCACGAGGGGATTCAGGCCGTCAATGGTCGAGATGCCGGTCTGGATGAATTCGTTGGGGTAGTCGCGGCCGAAAGGATTGATGGGGCTGCCGTTGATGTTCATATATTTTTCGGCGATGATTTCCGGGCCGTCGTCCTTGGGGGCACCGAGGCCTGAAAAGACTCTGCCGAGAATGTCGATGGATAAGCCGAATTCGAGAGGCCTGCCGAGAAAGCGGACGGTGCTGTCTTCGACGTCGATGCCGTCGGTGCCTTCGAAGACCTGGACGAGGACCTTGTCTTTTTCGACCTGCAGAATCTGGCCGTGACGTATCGTGCCGTCACCGAGCTCGATGTCAACGATATGGCCGTACTTTGCCTCGTCGACCATCTCGACGAGCATCAGCGGGCCGTAAATGTTTGTTACTGTCTGATATTCCTTTAGCATTTTAAGCTCCTGTTATATATTATTAAGCTGTCACTGCGGTTCGCAACTGGTTAATTTGCTTATCGATGGTTTCTCTCATCTGTGTTATTTTCTGCATCTGGTCCTGCGGGATGTACTTTGCTCTTGCGATTTGCTCTCTTACTTCGAGCTTGAAGATTTCGCCGGTATCGACGCCGGCGTTTACGGCTTCGAGGGCGGTTTTGTGAAAGTGCAGGACGGTCAGCAGCATTTCGTATTGTTTATCGAGAGAGGTGAAGGTATCGACCTCGTGAAAAGCGTTTTGGTGCAGATAATCTTCGCGGATTGAGCGGGCGGTTTCGAGGGCGACTCTGTCGGCTGGTGAAAGGGCTTCTGCACCGACGAGCCGGACGATTTCCATAAGGCTGGATTCCTGCTCGAGCAGGCTCATAGCTTCGATGATGAGCTTGTCCATATGCGTTCCCTTCTCTTTGTCCTCGAAGGAGTCTTTGAGGTATTCCTTATAAAAAGAATAGCTTGTGAGCCAGTCGATGGCGGGGAAGTGTCTTTGATATGCGAGTTTTGCCTGCAGGGACCAAAAGACCTTTACGACGTGCAGCGTTGCCTGTACGACGGAATCTGAGAGGTCTCCGCCGGGCGGGCTTACGGCACCGATGATTGAAAGGGCTGCTTCTCTTTTTGGTGAGCCGATACAGTTTACTCTGCCGGCCCTCTCATAGAAGGAGGCGATTCTCGCAGCCAGGTATGCGGGGTATCCTTCTTCGGCGGGCATCTCTTCGAGTCGGGTGGAGATTTCCCTCATAGCCTCGGCCCATCGGCTTGTACTGTCGGCCATAAGTGCGACGGTGTAGCCCATATCCCTGAAATATTCTGCGATTGTGATTCCTGTATAGACGGAAGCCTCGCGTGCGGCGACGGGCATATTGGAAGTATTTGCAATAAGGACTGAGCGTTTCATAAGGGGCTGGCCTGAGTGGGGGTCCTTGAGTTTTGGAAATTCAGCGAGTACGTCGGTCATTTCGTTACCGCGTTCGCCGCAGCCGACATAGACGACGATATCGGCATCGACCCATTTTGCGAGCTGGTGCTGAACGACGGTTTTACCGGTACCGAACGGGCCTGGGACGCAGGCGGTGCCGCCTTTTCCGATGGGGAAGAATGTGTCGATGACACGCTGGCCGGTAAGGAGAACTTTGTTCGGAGCGAGCCTCTGGACGACGGGTCTTGCATTGCGGACAGGCCATTTCTGCATAAGGGCTATTTTGTGTTCGGTTCCGTCTTCGGCTTTGACGGTTGCGACTTGCTCATCGACTGTATAATCGCCTTCCTTCAGGCCTTCGATTGCTCCCTGTATTTTTGGCGGAATCATAATTTTGTGTTTGATAAGTGTTGTTTCGTCAACTTCGCCGATGATGTCACCGGGCTTGACTTTCGAGCCGTTATCAACGGTAGGTTTGAAGCGCCATTTTTTTTCTCTGTTCAGGCCGGGAGCGGCAGTGCCTCTGCTCATAGAGTGACCTTCGGAATCGTAGAGAGCGGGCAGCGGTCTCTGGATGCCGTCATATATGCTCTCGATTAGGCCTGGGCCGAGCTCGACGCTCAGAGGCGCTTTTGTATCGACAACGGGCTCGCCCGGGCCGATACCACTTGTCTCCTCATAGACCTGTATTGAGGCGAGGTCCTCGTGCAGCTCGACAATTTCGCCGATGAGATTTAGTTTTCCGACTTTTACGACGTCGTACATTCTTGAGCCGGTCATACCTTCAGCGACGACGACGGGGCCGGCGACTTTAACGATTCTTGCCTCTTTGTTTTCCGCCATTTTTTAGCCTTCCTGTATTTTAAAAAAAGAATTAAAGCCTTTTAATTGTTATTTGTTTTCCAGAATATTTATACCGGTAGCCATTTTAAGAACCTTGCCGAGCTCTTCTGTTGCGTAGCCTTTCGATTCGGTAGTAAAGGGTACGACAATGACCGCCGGCGTTGGGTCTTTTTGGATATCGGCGAAGATTTGCTCGGCTGAGGGTGCGACGTCTTCGGCTACGACGATTAGAGAGTACTTTTGTTCGAGGATTTTTTTGGCATTTTGTTGTATCTGGTCGCTGTTTTCTTCGACGGCGAAGGTATCGGCACCGATGGCCGAGAACGGCTTAACGAAATCAATGCTGCCTAATACTGCTACTTTTCCTTCCATTTCTTCGCGTCCTTTGTATGGTATTTTTAGTTTCCTGTACGGTCGAGTATGAGCTGTTTTTCCAGCTCGTTCTTTTTCGCGGTCAGTATAAGCCTGATTTTGCGAATTTCAGCTTCTTTGCCTAAAAGATAAGCGATGATAGGCTGCGGGCCGGCAGTTATATTGTTCGTTGTTTTCAAAAAGCCCGCGAGGTGCTCATCGCATTTCTGTTCGAGTTTTATAAATGAGTTGTTCTCGGTAAGATAATTTATACCCTGCTCGAAGATTTCTTTGTACGGTGTGTGTGCGAAAATAGTTTTTATGGTCTCGAAGTCGGCGTCGAGGGCGATTTTCAGCTCGCGGATATTAAGGAAGCCTCCGAAAATGAATACATCGCGGACTTCGGATTCGGTGAATTTCAGGCGGAGCAAGGTCTTGATGTTGTTAATGTCGATTTGCATTCTGAACAGCTCTGTCATAAAGATGTGTTTGGTTCGTATTGCTCTGTTCAGTTTATATTCGAAGTGCGTATAGTCGAGAGCGTAATCGATTTGACGGATGTCCTTGTCCTGATAGTACGCGAGGACGGCCCTTTCGATGGCCTCTCTCATATGGTAGGGCAGGGGGGTGTAATTTTCCTCTTCGAAGATTTTTTCAAAGTCTTCAGCAGGAATTGAGCCGTCATTGCTGTAATCGAGGCCGACGGGTTTTTCGGTGAGCTTTCTTCGCAGAGCCAGTCTCATATTGGCGAAGTCTTCGCGGACTATCAGCGGCTCGATGATGTCTTCGTCGATTATCAGCTTTTTAAAAAGTACTCTGAGCTCGGTTCTTCTTTGCAAAAGAATATTTTCGAGGTCGTTGAGGTTTGCATTCTGCGGCAGGGCGTATTGGGTTTGTGAGAGCAGCTCTGCTGCTGCGGTGAAGTTTTCGGCGTTTGTCAAATCGAGCAGCTCAGCTCTGCTTAGCATCTGCGACTGCAAAGCCCTGACACGGGCGGTGGCATAGGCGTAGCGCCAGTCGTCAGTACCTATCAGCGGGTATCTGAAAAAATTCAAGTCAGGTTGTCTGATTGCCTGGTTCATTTAAGTTTTTTTTAAGAGAATAAATCCTTTGCCAGCTCGATTTCCAAATCTCTCTTAGCCTCTTCGAGCAGTACGTTAACAGAGGCGTTGGTTTTAATTTTGCCGCGTTTTAATATGAAGCCGGCGGTGATGTCCTGTTTTTTGTCCGACAGTTTTAGTTCAGCTTTTTTGCCGCCTTTCTTTTGAAGAGTATCGTTTATTTGGCTGACAAAATCAGCATTTATTCGGGATTCCTTTTTTCCAACGATGACTTCCTCGGTTCCGGTTTGGACGGCTTTTAGCATAAGTTTTGTCATCAGGTTTTTATGCTCTTCGTCGGGCAGTTTTTCTAATTGTTTTTTTGCATCTTCGAAAAGACCGCCGAGGATTTTTCTTTTTTCAGCGAGGGCTTCTTTTGCAAGCTTCATTCTTGCCTCTGCGAGCAGGTGAGCTTTCTTTTCGTCGGCGGCCTTTTTTGCAAGCGAGCCGGTTTCTTTTTCGTAATCGCTTAACTGCTTATTAAAGGCTTTTTGCCCGGAGGCGATTTGCTCCTCTTTTTGTTTTATTATTTTTTCAGCCTCTTCTTTTGCATCCGAGAGTATTTTTTCTATGACCTGTTCAGCTTCCATAATTGTTATCCGTATTTATAGTTAAGGGCATTTTTTAATCAGACGGCTGCAGCGACGGGTGCGGGCCAGCTTATGCCGAACCAGAGAATAAACAGTGTCACCAGCAGACCGAGGATAGCGTAGATTTCGACCATAACTGCATAAACGACGCCTGCTTTGAAGGCCATTTCCGGCCTGTTTGCCGCCATCAGGATACCGCCGGCGCAGACCTTGCCCTGCTGAATAGCGCTAAAGAGTCCTGCGATTGCAATGGGCAGACACGCGACGAGTATCTGCAGGCCGAGCTTGAAGCTTATTTCCTCACTGAGGCCTCCGCCGAAGAAATTGAGCTTCAGCATAACAATGAAGGCCCCTAAAAAGCCGTAAAAGCCCTGCGTTCCCGGCAGGACGACCATAATGAACATCTGGCCGTATCTTTCGGGTTTCTCGCTTAGCACTCCTGTGGCACTTCTGCCGGCAATACTGATTCCGAATGCAGAACCGACACCCGCGAGAAAAGCGGCTAATCCGGCACCCAATAATGCCAATGCCATTCCGTACTCCATACCTGTAACCTCTCTTTCTTAAAAAATACTTTTAAGTTTTCTTTACGTAAGTGTATTTGTATTCTTTCGACAGCGGTTTGAATTCTCTGCCGCCGCCTATCAAAAACTTCGGGAAGAACTCAACGTACTGCAATCGAAGAGTATGCACGAAAGCGCTGAGAATTGCCAGCAGCAGGTTGAA
>CAYXGT010000111.1:0-6828 GCA_964464635.1 uncultured Pirellulales bacterium
GCCAAACAAAGCCAATTCAAACCCAATTTTAGCTCAAAATTGGCTTTGTTTTTCCCAATATTGGCTTTGAATTACAAGCAAATCATCGCTTATGCGAATAAGTTTAACTTCTTCGCTGACTTACAAAGTAAGAATGCAGAGCATTCTTGTGAACGAAGGATTTATTGTGTGAACAGCTTGCTTTTCAAAGCAAAAAATCCTGAGAACACAAAAGTCAGCGAAATAAATCTGTGTAAATCTGTGAAATCCGTGTCAATAAATATCTCAGTGGAATCTGTGAAATCTGTGGCAAAAGATAATTTTGTAAATCCTGTTATCCTCCGTAATCCCGTAAGGGATGCTGTGCAGGAGTCCCAAGGACTGTCTGAGAAAAATCAGTGCAAATCAGCGATTAAAAAGCATGTTTTATTGGATATTGTTATTGCCGATATATTCGGGGACAAGCTCTTTGACTTTTTCCACTATTATTTTGTGGTCCTGCGTTTTAGCAATTTCAACGAGCTCATTTATACCGGCCCGCAGCGAGTCGCGCTCCATAATGATATTTTTCCAGATACCGATTTTCGGATGTCTTGTCGGCTGCATATCTTCGCCTTTTATGGAGAGCTCTTCGAAGAGTTTTTCGCCCGGCCGGGGATGTGTATATACGATTTCAATATCTTCGCCGACCCTGAAGCCGCTGAGCGTTATAAGCTCGCGTGCCAAATCGCAGATTTTTACGGGCTCACCCATATCGAGCACGAATATTTCACCGCCTTGCCCCATAGTTGCAGCCTGCAGCACAAGCTGGCTGGCCTCGGGTATGGTCATAAAGTAACGCTTCATTTCGGGATGGGTGACGGTTACGGGACCGCCTTCGGCGATTTGCTTTCTGAAAATCGGAACGACCGAGCCGGTGGAATCGAGCACGTTGCCGAACCTGACGGTTACGAAATGGGTTTTGCTCGTTCTGTTAAGGTCCTGGATATACATTTCAGCGACTCTTTTCGACGAGCCCATAATGCTGGTTGGATTGACGGCTTTGTCGGTGCTTATCATTACGAAGTTGCTGCAGCCGTAACGGTTGGCTGCATCAGCGATATTTCGTGTGCCGACGACGTTATTTTTAATGGCCTCGCCGGGATTGAGCTCCATAAGCGGGACGTGTTTATGTGCGGCTGCGTGGATTACTATTGCCGGTTTGTATTTTCCAAATATCTCTTCAACCCGTACTTTGTCGGTAATATTGCAGATGACGGATTTCATATTTATATATGGAAATTTGGCGTTCAGCTCACCTTCTATATTGAAGAGGGGGTTTTCAGCCTGTTCAATAAGCAGCAGCAGTTTGGGTTTGAAGTTGCAGAGCTGTCGGCACATTTCCGAACCGATCGAGCCGCCTGCACCGGTTACAAGAATAACTTTTTCTCTGGCGAAAGCTTCGATGAGGTCCAAATCGAGCTGCACAGCTTCCCTGCCGAGAAGGTCGTTAATATCAACGTCGCGAATCTGAGAGACCCTGAATTTTCCTGATGCTATGTCAGTGATTGATGGAACGGTGCGGAATCGCACTTTCGCGCCTCCAAGGAGCTGGATGACATGCCTTATCTGTTGGTGAGATGCCGAGGGCATCGCAATGGCAATTTCCTCGATGTTGTTTTCTTCACAGATTTTTGGAAGCTGTTCGACGGTTCCGAGCACAGGTATTCCGTGGATGTTAATGCCGTGTTTGAAAGGATCATCATCGACGAATCCGACGACGTCATACTGGGTTACGGGCATACGATGTATTTCCCTGAGCAGGGCCTCGCCAGCATTTCCGGCACCAATAATCAGAAACCTTTTTAGTCGGCCGCTTTCGACGGCGCGGAATTCCTCGTAATATAACCTTATCATCATTCGTAAACCGGCGAGCAGAAGAAAGGTGAAAAACATATCGAGCATAAAAATGCTCTGGCTTACTTCGGTGAGCTTTTCTATGCTGGGATGCTGACGAAGAGGTGTGTAAAGAATTGAGAACCAGAGCACCACAATAATAAAAGTGCTTATAAGCGAAGCGGCTGCTATTCCTATAAGGTCTGATATTCCGACATATCGCCACCATCCCCGGTATTGCTTGGACAAGGCGAAAACCGGGAATTTTACGATAATAAATAGTGCCAGCAAAAGCGGATACTGCTCGACGAGCCAGGTGGCCTTGAACTGCATATTGCTTGCCATCAGGAAAGAAAGCATCAGTGCGAATGCAAAGACAAAGATATGTGCAAGTATAATGAGCTGTCTTCGGAGCCTAAGTCTTATGGCTGGCTTGGGTGTAAGTGCCAATAATTTGTCGTTATTTTTCGGTTTTTTGTCAGTTTCGGGCATAATCTATCATATCGTCAGATTTACCCCTCCTGATTAGCCGCAAGGGCAATTATAACAGAAACTTAGAGAGTTTGTCAAGGTAGTTTTCAGTTTGCAGAAGTCTCATATTATCGTTTGAAAAGGTCAGATAAAATATTGGTTATGGTGTGATAATCAATAAGAGAACAAGTCATAAGTCACAAGTTGAAAGATGTTCGATACTGGATACTCGATACAAGGGGGCGGAAGACGGAAGGTGAACGTTCAACATAGAACATTGAACATTTAACTTTCAATAAAAGAGAGGACGGAAGGCAGAGGACGGAGAACAAACTTTCAACATAGAACTTTGAACATTCAACTTTAATAAAAAATTGATAGCGGATAACAGAAGGTAGAATGCCAAAAATCATAAATCCTAATCTGTCTATGTTAAAGCTACGCCGGACAAGTATCAAAACTCGAAATGGTTCGACTCTTTCGACTACTCTCAAGACTTGTACGCTTACCATTTTGAGTAAAATCAAAGGACAAATTCGAATCACCATAATTCTAATTAATAAAAAGAACTCTAAGCGCGGAGTTCACAGAGACCGCAGAGAAAAAATTTATTTAACCGCGGATACCTTGGGCACAAGTTACGCGGATTTTTCTATAAGTATTAATAAGCACTATTTAAGGATGTTCAGTAGCTATTTAAGTATCTTAATAATTCCTCTTCAAATAGTTTTCTTATCATAAGATACTGCTCTTCGGTTAAAGAATCTTCCATGTCCTCACTAAGCCATAGCTCGTCAAGCCATTTGAGAGCTTCATAAATAACATTTTCATCAATATAAACAGGTTCTTGTTCAGCAAGTCTGTGAGGTCTTGCTATAAGGCTTTGTTCTGTATCAAGCATTAAACCGCCACCTTTGCCATCACCGCCTCCCATACACGTCATCCAGCCGGTTTCCCAGGCGCACTCCCACAACCAGTCGTCACAGAATAATTCTAAATCAGCTAAATTAATACAGTCATTACAATCGAGGTCGCATTTTTCAACATAGTTTGCATCCGGCGGAGTACACATAAAAGCATTTGCGAGGATTGCATAGTCTGTAAAGTCAACAAGGCCGCTGATGTCGAAATCAGCAGGGCTCCAGTAATATTCATCGGCACCGATGTCAACTTTGCCGTATTTGATTCTGCCTTCACCATCAATATCGATTTCAGTATCACTGATATCATTGGAATCACCTTTATCTTTACAGGGCGAGTTTTCGCTTATGTGCAGGTCGTTTGGGTCTGTTTCGATATTCATAAAATCAGGGTCAACGTGAATATTATAGTCACCTGTATCATTATCCTTTATACAGCTAAATGTAGCGCTGCAGTTATAAAGGTCGTCTCCATTATCCCAAATAATACAGTTTAGTATCTGCGGATAACTACCTACGCCACGCTCTATACCGTTCGAGGTATTACCATAGATAGTATTATTTCGAATAAGATAAGACGATTGAGTATTCCACATATATATACCAGAGTCTGCGTTACTATAAATCCAGTTATTGATTATTGTAGCTTGATAATTGCTGAAAATGTTCAGGCCGTCACCAGCATTATGATGAATTCTACATCGTTCTACGAGAAGATTACAGTTTTTAGCATAAATACCATATGAGTCGTTCCAGTAAGTCAATTCGATATTGCAATCTTTTACTGTCAAATTGCTATTAGAGTTGTCAAAGGATGTGTAAATTCCGCCAGAAGAATGGTTTTTAATGAGACAGTGGTTTAATTCCACAGACGAGTTTTCAATTAAAACACCATATTCTGAAGGGTCAATTTCAATGTCATTGTCGTCGAAGATACAGTTCGAGACTATGGTGTTGCTGTCGTTGTCTTTAACATATAAACCAATACCATTATCAGAGAACAGGCAGTTGTATATATCCAGTTCGGAGGAGTTCTCGCAGTAAATGCCATCACTCCAGTTATACCAGAATTCGCAGTTTAAGATTGCGAGGTTGCTGTCATTGATATAAAGGCCTTTCTGAAGGGCTGACTTTATTGTAAAGCCGTCTATGAGAGAGCCGTCAATATTTTCGGCTGTTACTATGTTGTTGACTCTTTGATAAGTTTCGCCGATTTGCCCTTCAAGAATAGTCTCATTATTGGCATCCGCGAAGTTTCGCTGGTTCTGGCTTGTCTCATTGCCTGCAAAATGGCCGAGAAGGGCAAGGTTATTTAACAGCTCGAATGATTCACCCTCATAGCCTTCTTCAGTATCATAGACAGGTTTATAAGTACCTTGTGCAACCCAGACAGAACTAAAAGATTCCGGCGGACAATTTAACGCGGTCTGTAGTTCTGAGAAGGCATCCTGCCAATTAGTACCACTATTGGAGCCATTAGGGTCATTAACATCCTTATCCACATAAATAGTATAACCACCCAAAAAGCAGACATTAACGTCAAAAGCAGCCGGGCTGAAATAATTATCAGATTCAAGATAAGCGGTGTTTGTCAGCTTTTTGCAGGAGCAGGCAGAATCATTTACCTTTGTTGTAATCTGATAGGAGTCTGATTCAGTTCCAGAAAGATTACCTAAATCCCAGGTTACTGTATGGTAAGTTGAATTGTAATCGTCAGCTTGGGGCTGAGAAGAATAATAATCGACGTCTGCAGGCAGGTAATCTATGAGATAGACGTTTGTATCAGAATGATTGTTAGCATCCCAGATAATATCAAAGGTAAGATAATCGGAGGGATTAACACAATTATTATTCGGGTCGTTGTTATCCTTGACTATTGAGAAGACAGGCGGTTTGTAAGAAGTATCGCCACGCACAATAATATCGGCCGGGCCGTAAATATCCTCAGTCTCAACGTTGCACGGATCTGTTGGAAAGGTAGAATGATTAAAAATCTGTATTTCGCTATTAGTAGTAGTTACATAAACAAATCCTGTGTTTTGATCAACTCCTACACCAATAATGCTTGAACCGATATCCTTTTCAACAGATGTAGGATTGTTAATATCAGTTATGTCGGTTCTTACCAGGTATGTATTAAGCCCAACGTGAACATAACCTCCTGTATATAGATACTTGCATCCAGTGCCATTATCATAAAAAGCTATACCTATTGCCTCGCGCTGGTTATTATTAACAACGATATCGATACTGCCTTGATACAACCAGTCAGAAGTTCTATAATATTTAACTGAATATGACTTGTCAGTAACAAACAAATGTTGAGCATTTTCATCAAGAGCAATTCCAAATGCTCTATCTCCAACAAGATTTTCGAGGATTTGTGGGGAATCATCTTCGAGTGTGAGTATTTTTATTACACCATCCCATCGATAAACAAAGAGTTTCTTGGTTTCCCTGCCAACCGCGTAAAGTTTTTGATTACTTTGGTCAAATACTAATCCGGCTAATTCTGCTGGAGCTGTAATATATTTTATCTCAGTCATTGTTTTGGCATTAATCATTTCAAGCTTGTAAGAGTCATCGTAACTAACAAATAAAGTTTCTGAATCAGGGTCCAGAGCCAATCCTACGGCACCTTCCCCCCAATCAACGTTTGTTTCAAGCTGTTTTTGAATTTCATCATCTAAAACTTTGTATGCGGATATTGTGCTGTCTAAATGATTTGTTATAGAATATACTGATTTGGCCTGTACGTTTTGAAATAGACAAAGAAAACAGGCAATTAAGAAAAGAATTCTTGCAGTCAATGTACTTGTTGAATTCATTTTAATCCCTCCTAAAAAAATTTTTATGGTTTTCTTTTTATCATTAGAATACTACCCAACCCCAACAAAACAAACGTAGTCGGTTCAGGTATTAAGTTTACGTGCGAATAGGTTTCAGGATTACCAAAATCTATAGTGAAAGGCGAATCATCCAGAAATAATCCATAAACTTGGCCATATCCGTACTTACCACCAACATTAGTTTTTTCTAAATCGTTTCCAAAAACGTTAACAATAGAATTGTCCCAAGCGCTCAAATAATCAATTACTTGACCATAATAAAGATTAATCTCTCCCGATCCAATGGCGCGAAGAGATTCGACAGTTCCACCATACATATTAATTAGTCCAAAATCTGAAGATAGCAGATATAATGAGACAGAATCATTAGAAAAGTTTACAATTCCATGTTCTGACGCCAATACTCCAGAATGCGTACCACCATATATGTTTATGTTGCTGTAATTGAAAGTCTCAACCTGTGCATGTCCATAGATTACATTAAGAGTGCTTCTGTCGTAAGTCGCTATGTAATCGGCTGAGCCACCTAACATGTTAACGACTGTGTCGTCGTTATAGATTTTTACTATGTCATAAACATCACCAGGTCCGATGATTGCATCACTATAAAACTCAACTACTCCCGCCTGCAATTCACAGACCCCAAGCACAATTAGCGTTAATAAAATTGTTATTGTTATGGTTTTCATTTTTTTCTCCTTTCAAATCCACCTTCGCTAAAGCTATGGTGGACA
>CAYXGT010000112.1:0-6793 GCA_964464635.1 uncultured Pirellulales bacterium
CTCCAGGAGATAATCGTTCAGACCGCCACAATTGATGAGGTCTTGTCCACCCGTCAGAGTGTACAGACCATCTTATCAAGGTTCCACAAGAAAAATGATTATGAAATAACCGTTCCTCTGGAGCTTATGAAGCAGGCCAGGGAGATTCAGCGGATTTTTACCATCGTCCTTGGCTCAATAGCTGCCATCTCGCTTCTCGTCGGCGGTATAGGGATTATGAACATTATGCTTGCGACCGTTAGCGAGAGGACGAGGGAAATCGGCATAAGAAGGGCTCTTGGCGCGAGAAAAAGGGATATCGTAATGCAGTTTCTTTCGGAGACACTGTTGCTGACGTTTCTCGGCGGACTGCTCGGTATCGTTCTCGGCTTGGTTATTCCGGATGTAGTTGCCCGCTTTACGAATATGCCCACGGCTATAACTCCCTCCTCGCTGGTATTGGCTTTCGGCATAAGCGCAATCGTCGGAGTAACTTTCGGCCTGTACCCTGCCTACCGAGCCGCCAATATGGACCCCATCGAATCACTCAGACACGAATAAAAGCATTTTGCTTTTACTCATAAACTAATCTGCGCTTGTTTCAGTCGTCTTCATCCATGTCGCCAATATTCTTGAGGATACCCAGTTCTGCAAGAGCATTGAGTGCCGCTTTTTGCTCTGCTTCTTTCTTGTTTGTCCCCCATGCGCTCGCAAAACGCTTTCCATTCACAATCCCCTGTACCTCAAAGCACTTGTTGTGGTCGGGCCCCTTCTCATCTAAAAGCTCATAAACCGGTGTCTTATTAAAATGCTGCTGAGAATATTGTTGTAAAAGTGACTTGAAGTTACCGTGATATTGTTCTACCTGAGCCTGCTCTATTGCCTGTGCGAAAACTCTCAGAATAAATTCTCTCGCTGCTTCGAGACCGCCGTCGATATAAATAGCGGCGATAACCGCCTCGAGCAGACCCGCCGACAAAGAGCCCGTTAGTGCCCGGCTTGAAATCATCCCTTTGCCTACCTTCAGATATTCATTCAGGCCGAGCTGCCTTGCTATCCGGGCACAGTTTCTGCGAGATACGAGCATACTCTTGGCCTTCGTCAGGTCACCTTCGAGGTAGTCGCTGAATATCTCGAAAAGATTATGGCAGATAATCATACCGAGAATCGAATCGCCGAAAAACTCGAGCCGCTCGTTGCTTAAAATGCGGTCCGTTACTGCCGAGGAGTGGGTAAGAGCACGAGCCAAAAGCTCACGGTCCCTGAATTGATAATCCAATATCTGCTCGACCTGAAGCAATACTTTTTCATTCATCGAACTGTTTCCTGAAAAAATGCTGCGAGCAGATTACGAATTCCGCTTTGAAAAGCGGCCTTCGTAGCCGGCTCCACAGCCTGAATATTCACTATAACATAATTGACCCGATTGTCAAGCCTTTTCTGTTACTTTTCTTTATTAACAAATTGCAGACCGGCCAGAGCGGTGAATTTATCTTCTGAAAATTCAAAGATCTCTTCTATCCCTGTTGTCGAAAAAACAGTCTTTGTTGCCGCCGGAACGTTGCAGAAGACAAGCCGGCATCCGCAGTCGCTCAAAAGCTTGCGAAGTTTCAATAATGCCGAAAGGCTTGATGAAGTTATGATATCAACTCTCGAAAAGTCTATCACAACGTCGCAGTCGCCCCTGTCGCGAACCATCTCTGTAACCTCTTTCAGCTCGTCTGCTATCCCCGGCTCCTCAGGCAAATCTACAAGTATAATATTTTCAGACCAGTTCTGGATACTCATCTTGGTTCTCCTAAGCTTCAATTGTTTTTCGCATTTCTTAATTGTTTATCGGCTTATGACTTGTTCGGGTTAATCAGAAAAAGACCGCTTTCCCCCTCCGCCGACGACCTATAAAAAAACCCTTAACTTATTATGTCGGCTGATTATTTTTACACTTGCCTGCAGACCGGCTGCCTTGTATTATGTTAATAGAACGATTGACAAAATATTTGTAAGGATTACACGGTGAAAAAAATTATCAGAGCTTCGATAATAATTGCCGTAATAACCTTCTCAATGACTCTTTTTTCCTGCGGCAAAAAAGGTGTATCAAGGCTGGAGGTTGCAAAAATACAGGCCGCTCAGGAAGGAAAAGACATTCTTCTGAAATTCACCGGCTCGGACTGGTTTCCCTGGTGCGTCAGGCTTGAAAACGAGGTATTTGGTACTGAGTTATTTCAAGAAGAAGCTACAAAGTATTTTGTTATCCTGGTTCTCGATTTCCCGCAGGACGAATCACTGCTTTCAGGGCGGGCGTATAAGGAGAACAAAAAATTATACAGAGAGTATGGCGTACTTGGTTTGCCGACTGTTATCCTCACCGATGCCGATGGCATAGAGTATGCAAGAACCGGTTATCGAGAGGGAGGCCCCGAAAAATATCTCGAGCATCTCGAAGACCTCAGAAAACTAAAACCATAAAATGTATTTTCCGTTTAGCCCCGCACCTATTTGCTTTAACGTTAGATGGCGTAATCGGACATCGCCTTTGAATCTGTGTTATCTTACTCGTTTGCTTTCGGAACTTTACAAATAGGTGCGGGGTTTCTTTCTCGTTTAGCAGTCGCCGGAATTTATCTCGGCGTAGCGCAGCGAAGACGGACGGCGACTTTTTTCTTTTCTGTTTAATCCTTATCCCCCGGCGATGTTATACTGTGTCATTCCCGCGAACGCGGGAATCCATTGTTTATGTCTCCTGTGGTGGGTGTCATTTTTTTTATTAGTTTCCCCAACCTTCAGCTATTTTTGCAAAATCCTTAAAATTCACAATGCCGTCCGCAAAAATATCCTCCGCAATCTCACCTGCCTGACCAGTCCATAGCCACATCTCTGCTAATCTCGACAAATCCTCGAAATCAATCTTACCATCCCCACTAATATCACCAGCAGTTGCATCTTCTAATTCAATCCTCGTAAGTGATTCGGTCTCAAGCGTAAAACCATCCGCCTCATAAATAGCTCGCCAGCTTATCTTTGTTACATCTATAGGCACAGACCTGTCGACTTGGATAATGAATGTATCATCACTGTCAGCCGCCTGGCCTGCTGCAATATATGCAAAATTTACCTGCGAATCGATGATTGTAACATTCTCGGAAGCATCAAGCAATTCCAGTTGCACGTTAGATACGTTAACGTCGCTGTTATTTTTTAATGTTATAGTAAACTCGTAATCAAAGATTTCTCTGCCCACGCGCGTTTTTGATATTCGATTATAAGATTGCAGTACCAGCCCGCCTTCACACGTTGCTTCCGGCGTATTGCCGTACGCACCCATATTTATCCTGCCCCCGTCAGGCTCCGGCTCAAGGCCGAAATCACTGTTCGGGTCACCTGCATCAATACACGGCGAAGAAGGTAAAAGGTGATAACTATTTGCTTCTAATAATGGATCAGAGGAAAAATTTCCGGTACCACCACCTTCCCAATCCTCGATGCAACAGTATCTGCACTGAGATTCTGGCAAACCCAAACTCATATTATTCCATATTATACTATTGTTCACTTCTATATAAGATTGCCATATATAGAAAGCGCTATGGGTATTATTATACAAGGTACAGTTACGAATAATTAAGTCATTTGTGTTAGAATTATAGAGCGCACCTCCCGATGATTCGGTTTGGTTATTTGCGATAACCGAGTTTGATACTTCCCCCGAAATGTCACGCAAGCCCCCACCTTTTCCGCTACTATATGTAGTTGTTCTGAAAGCAGAATTACCTATTATCATGCATCTTATTATTTTCCCCCTAATTCCACTTACACCTCCTCCCATAGGGGCAGAGTTATTTTCAATCAAACAATCAAACAAGTTGGTTTTCGTCATACCTGCAAAACCGTAAACACCACCACCGGAGCTGTCTCTGCAATGGTTGTCAGTAATTAGGCAGTTTATAAAGTCTGATTCACACAGAGCCGCGCCCCCACCATTATAACGAGCCTCATTGTTAGAAATCACACAGTTTTCGATTGTCCCGTTGCAATTACATAAGCCACCACCTTCCCTGGCTATATTCCAAGATATCGTGCAATTACTAATTAGGCCTTGACATTCATATATCCCTCCTCCGCGTCCTACAGTCCCACCACTTATAACTTCATTATTTTTAATTACGCAATTTTGTATTAAACCATTACATCTAGCAATACCTCCTCCAAAAGACTTAAGGCTTTTGGAGGTATTATTACAAATAACACAGTTTTTTATTGTGATAAGAGTATTGTTTCCATATATGCCGGAACCTATGCCTGACCAGCCATTTGTAATAGTCAGGCCAGAGACAATAGAATCTGCATCTTCTCCGTTATGAAAATAAAAACCTCGGTGCGGTTCTGATTCACTTCCATTACAGTCAATTATTGTGTTTTCAACCATGTTGGGGTTATTTGGATCAATGCTTCTGACGGCAATAGCTTTACCAAGAAAATCTATATCGCGATTCCCCTCTCCTGTATATGTGCCCGGTGCGACAAGGACTATATCACCATCAACCGCAGCATCAATCGCCGCCTGAATCGTCGGATAATGGCCGGGTACATACAGTATGTTTTCTTCCCACCAAAACCGTGGATAATCGTTATCTTCGATAGTCCAGATAGGTGTTGTAAAATCCCAGCTTGCTGAGGTAAAGATGCTTTTCGTTTGCATCTGGCTGGTCGTCTTACCCGTCCCTCCCACGCTCCAGGTATTACCGCTGGTTTGCCTGTCCCAGAATGAGCCAATAATAACTCCACCTTCAGAGCCTCCCACAAGCCCGCCGACCCATGATGTCCCTGATGCATTGCCTGTGGAGTAACATCTGTAAATGTAACTGGCATTGCCTCCTACCAGGCCCCCTATCCACATAACTCCATGAGCATTGCCTGTGGCATAGCAATCGCTTATCTGGCCCCAATTCACACCGACCAGTCCACCGACAAGATAACGTTCAGAAACATTAGCTTCCGAATAGCAATAAGTAATTATTCCATCATACCCGTTAACGCCAACTAACCCACCGGTACCTTCGTAATAACCAGAAGGTACTCCTGTAACCCTTCCGGCAGAATGGCAGGCCGATATCGTACTAATATTCTGTCCCACCAGTCCGCCAATGCCACCCCTTGTTCCTGAAACATTGCCTGAGAAATTGCAATTAGTGATTGTTCCACCGTTTAATCCAACTACTCCGCCTACATTATCAAAACTTGATACGCTGCATGTTGAATAGCAGTCAGAAATTGTTCCACCATAAAAATCTCCTGCTAATCCTCCAACTGAAGAATTTCCTGAAACACTTCCGCCCTCAACATAACAGCCCGATATATTTCCTCCTCCCTGACCGATAAGCGAGCCAATATTTGAGCCTTTTGTCCAGTCATAAGTACTTGTTGCTGCATCAACATCAGGGGATATTAGCCCCAGATTTTTAAGTGTACCGTTAAATCTTCCAAAAAGAGCTATGTCATTACCTCCCGGCTCGTAGTAGCTAAAGTTAGATATTTTATGGCCATTACCGTCGAATGTACCTCTGAAGCTATTGCCGCTGACACCAATGATATTAAATGCTGTGCCGGTATAACCGGATAAGTCGATATCAGCCATCAGCTTGAAATGTTTGTCATAATCATCATAATTCAGACCAATGGTATTCATTTGCTCTGCTGTGTAAATCAGATATGGGTATTCCGCTGTCCCGCTGCCTCCGCCGTATTTGGCCCAAGCTTGCTTGGTTGTCACGCATAACAAAGTGAAAACAATCAATGTTAGGCGGACTTTCAAACTTCCTGTCCCACGCATTTTTAATCTCTCCTTCGCCTCCTGTACAAAGCTAAAGCACCCAAGCCAAGAAGTATCACTGTCCCCGGCTCAGGAATTGTGTTGCCGGAATCAATCGTCTCGAAAGTAACAGGGTCGATTATTTCATAAAACTGGCTGCCCGGTTCATCCTGACCAAGCCAGTCGAAACTTACCTTAAATCCGCTCACTTTCTCTCCACTCTCTATACCGGCTACCAAAGCCAGGGCATCATAGAATCCGTCATCTTCTATCACAGGTTCCGGCTGAATCACTATCTCGTCCCATTCTAAACTAAGCGGCTCGGATGTTTCAATGACAATATCGTCGTACAGCCCATAGTCGAACCAGATACTGAACTCCTCAATCGGTACCTCTAAATCTATATTGATTACTTCGTAAGTATATTCCCACCGCCCCTCTGCCGTTTCATTCGTTGTATATACTATATTTGTGTTAAGACCGCCGAACGCAATTGATACAAGCAGCAATTGAATTATCACCCCCGCTCCGATTCTCTCTCTCATCACTCTCTCCCTCAGGCTTCCGAAAGAAAGCCTGAAAACACTCTTCCAAGTGCAAAAAATACCTAATCTGATTATTGCCTATTTAACATTCTATGTCAAGATAAATTGCAATAAATTATAACCTGATTTTTTCCTTATTATCCTCTGCATTCTTAATTCTCTACCCTTAGTGGTAAAAAAAAATATTTTTACCTTGAATTTATCGCCTTAATTAGTACAATACTTCTGTGTGTTAGAAAACACACGTAGGGAGGCTGGTTCCTCACGGTTCAGAACAGCTTGTCTCGCCGAAGTCTTGACGTAGGTGGGCAGTTCACGTCAAAATTAATTCGTAAGCTCTTTATTACAAAGGACTAACAAATGTCAAATAATCACAAGACACGAGAAACAGGTCACGAGACACTAAAAACGTGTATCAAGCATCAGGGCTCGAAAAACGGTAAACTAATTAACAAATTCA
>CAYXGT010000113.1:0-6791 GCA_964464635.1 uncultured Pirellulales bacterium
GTTATTAAGGAATTGGCATGCTGGAAGACAACCTTATCCATTACTTTATATACTTCTTTACTTTCCTTGACCAGGCCATAATAATCAAGAAGCTGGGCAAAAACATAATTGGAGGTCGTATAGACGTCTTGTCCCTGTTCCGATTCTACTGCTTTGCCATCTTCTGTCCGGCACATGGCCCAGCCCATGAGAGTCCGGTTATTCTTATAAATCGTCTTGAGGATTTTTTTGGCCCTCTCATCAGAGATAAAAGGCTCCTCTCCCATGGCGATCAATGACCACAAGGCATCCAGCTGATTGATCCATGTATCCGTATTTGTTTTTCCCGTCTCAGGGTCATAGCAGGTGACATAATACTGCAGTCTCTGACCACGGCTGTTTTTATCATCCCGCCACATTTGCTCGAATATTGCAGAGACTTTTTTAAAGTGCTCCTCGTATTGCTTCTTGGCGGATGCATCCTTCATCATATCAGCCATAATAATCATAGCCTGACAAACCGCCATAAAAATCGTCACATCATAGGCGTCGACGCCAAACAATGGTAAATTATCGAAGGTGTTCTTGACTTCATCGGGATAACCTTCCGGGATACCGTCACCGTCGATATCGAGTTCTTTCAGGTGCTCGAATCCGAATTTCAGTGTCTTCCAGTTTTTCTTTAAAAAATCGGTATTGCTCGTGAATTTGACATTGCGCAATACTCTTGTGGCCAGCTTAGGGAAAAGGTCCACCCAATAATTGTCATTGTACCAGGCGTAATCGCTGACATTGCGCAGGGCATGGCCTTTCGGCAAAGCTCCTACATCATGCGACACAGAACCTTTGACCTTAATAACATCTCTTATCTGTGTCAGTGACATACCTATATATTCTTCCGGGTAGTCCTCAAAATGTTTTCTTGCTTCAACAAAAGATGCATGCAAATGATAATAACGCTCGTTTGTATTCTCCCTGTTTATCGAGTCAATAAAACTCTGGCAGAGCTCTTCTTCTATATTTGGGAAAAGTATAAGCAGTACCATGGAATACCAATCCACATCCGAAGGGTCGATATAGGCGTAATCGAAACATTCCAGGAACCTGGCTCTGTCCCTGCCGTTCTTATCTTCGATCCAGACTGCGGCATTTGACAACGGAAAACTAAATTCATTCAAAATCAGCCGGGTCAGTCTCAATGCGCCGGTTCTGTCATTCTTATAGGATGGACTTTTTTTGATCTGATCGAATATCCTGTTCTGGATTGTGAGTGTTCGGCTCAGCCATTTAGGATAATGATCCAGGGCTAATTTTACCATATCCAAGGCCCTGTTTTTTTTATCCTTAAAACTTTTGACATATTTTCGCTCGAACTTTTTGCCGTCAATAAAGCGTTGTTCGGGGAAATCAAGAACAACAGCTAACGGAATCTTTATTGATGCTTTCGGCTTTAACTTGAAACTAAGACTGACGGCCGCTCCATAATCCTGATTAAGTATGGGTTTTCTCTTTTCGTAAAAACTGCCGTCATCATTCAATAACAAATCCTGTTTAAGCCGGTTTAAGCAAAAATAAGGTTGCGTATCAATCTCAACACCTTTGATTTCAGGTACAGCGATAACCATTCTGTCCTGAACTTCCTTGCTGGCCATCACTACTCCAATCATACCTGCACGACTAAAATCTTCATGCACATGGCCTTTGATTGGTGCCGAGCAGATATAAACGGTGTCCTGATCCGTTGGTTTTAGTTCCTTTTCCTGAAGATTTACTAAAGAGGGTCTGGGTATGACCAAAGTAATTTCCTTAAGCTTATTTGACGTATTCTTTACCTCATATTCCTCTACACCGATTGGCATTAGTGCCTGGTTATTTCCGGACAAAAAAGGAGAAACGAATCTTCTTGTCACGCCAACGTTTCCCAGCTTATAAACCATTTCCGCTAAAGGTGTAGCAAGAGAAATTGAAGTTTGCCTTTCGGTTACCGGTGGGTGATAATAATTCTTCAAGGCGGGTACATCGTCTGTACCTTCAACGGCTTTTGGATCTTTTGTAGTAAGCATTGCGTATTCATCATTAAAACGAACAAACGGCGCCGAGCCTAATTGAATGGCATTTTGATTTAGCAATATCAGTCTGCCGGCATTATTAAGCCTGTTATATAAGCCTTCGGGTGATATACCTGTCGAACAGGTCGGAGCGCCCTGCAGGGCGATAGTATGAGGGAACTGGAGGGTTTTTGACATTCCCTGAAAATGAACCTTCATTTTATTTTTTTTATAAATGTCGGATATCTGTTTTCCCGAAATTGTAAAAACGTCACTTATCTTTAAACTACGAGCTTGTGGCATTTAATGTCTCCTTTGTTAGCCTTATGTTTACCGTTTAATACAACATACAAAAGCAAAAACGCTTTTGCAAAGAAGCACCGGTTTATATGCGCTAATTAACAATATGATAATTTTAAAGTCGATTCTTTCTTCTTCGCTGGCTTTTTAACAGCAGTTGCTTTTTGAGAGCCAAGTTTTACGGGTAATTTTGTTGAACGACAAGGCTTAATCTTTCCGAAAAGCAAGTCAACCGCGGCTCTTATAGAATCGGGTGTGCCGCTGAAATTACAGACGACAGCATCAGCCTCTTTTGTCGTGCCTTCTATATAAGGATAGTTTGTCACGATAACTATTTTTTTGCCCGCTGCTTTGAGCTTCCCGGCAAGCAGTTGATTGTTGCCTGATTTGACGATTCGAGCGTAATAGTTGGTCATAACAACAAGGTCAGCTTCCCCGGCAAGTTCGAGGCACTCTTTTATCTCTTCGTCGAAGGCGGAGAACTCCGTATCGACCAGAATTAAATTTGTCGAATGTTCTACCATTGCCTCGCAGAACATATGCTGATGCATGTAAGGGTCTTTTCCGCAAAATTCATAGGGAATTCGCTGCTCGACAACCAGCATCTTCTTTTTCGGATTCAACGGCAGCATTTTCTTGTTATCACGCATTACAATCAGGGCCTTTTTCGCGACGTCCCAGGAGAAATCAACAACCGGTTTGCCCAGTGCGTAATCTTGCGCTTTTTTCGGGTCTTTCTTACCGGCTGATTCGAACAGTCCCTGGTCGTACTTCATATTCAAAAGATGTGTTACTGCTTCGTTGAGCCTTTCTTCAGATAGAAAGCCTGTTTTAACAGCCTCTAAAAGCCCAAAGAAGCACTGCGACCTCGATTCGTCATCGGCTTTTAACAGAATCGTATCGCATCCCGCCTTTATCGCCATTGCGCAGGCCTGTGGGAGAGGCCATTTCTTGAGGATTGCAGCCATACCAATAGCGTCGGAAACTATAACGCCGTTAAATCCCAGTTCTTCTCTTAATAATCCGGTGAGGAGTTTTTCGGATAAAGTCGTTGGGAACTTATCGTCGTATGCGGGGTAAACAGAGTGTCCTGTCATAATGGCCTTTACTCCGGCGTCGATTGCTGCCTTGAAAGGAACCAGCTCGACTTCCTGTATCCTTTTCTTGCTGGCCTTGATTACTTCCAGCACATCATGGGCGTCAGTGAACGAATCACCTCTGCCGGGGAAATGTTTTGCTGTTGCAGCGATGTTGCCGTCTTGAAAACCTTTCAGCAGTGCAACTGCATGCTTTGCGCAGGTCTCGGGGTCATCGCTGAACGACCTGACCCCGATTTCAGGATTTTTCGGATTTATATTTACATCGCAGACCGGCGAATACATTTGCGTAACGCCGATATTGCTTAGCTGCTTTGCAATAGTCAGGCCGATTTTATAAGTCATCTTAGTGTCGCCGATAGCAGCCATACCCATTGGCGGCGGGAACTGCCTTATCCCGCCGGCCATATAATCGTTCTTAAAATCGCCCTCGAAATCAATGGTCATGTGCAGGG
Organism: uncultured Pirellulales bacterium; assembly: GCA_964464635.1. Lineage (GTDB taxonomy): Bacteria > Planctomycetota > Phycisphaerae > Sedimentisphaerales > Anaerobacaceae > CAYLMG01. The sequence goes on from CAYXGT010000113.1 coordinate 3,880, forward strand.
GAATTCCGCTTGGCCTACCAATTGCGATTTTCTGTAACTTATTCAAATCCTTCGTATAGTCTTCGGGTGTTATACTAATGCCGAAGGTTTTACCGGCAAAATAAGTATTCGAAATGGCAAAGTAACCTTTTGGCTTTTTGAAATTCTTGTCAACTTGTGAATTGCCCCAGTAAAGGTTTTTGCAGGTCTCGACGGCATAAGGCTCAAGGCAGAGGCCGCCGCATTGTAACCTTGTGATTTGTTCGATCCCGCTCGGTGTTATCATAGCTCCACGCCGGGTAAATGTTAAAACCTGGCCGACCTTTTCCTCCAGGGTCATTTTTGCTACCTTTTTACTGACGAATGCATCTCTTTTCGCGTTGCTTTTTTTTGTCTTTGCCATATATATCTCCTCTTGTTACTTAGTTTACGATTCCCATTTGCCACTGTTATTCGGTCCGACCCAGAATTTGCGTTCATACTTCCAGCCGGCCGTGGTAATGTTAAAATCTTTTGTTTTCCATCCTGCTTCGATTCGTTTCGTTAAATCATCGAAGCCTTTGTTCCATGTAAGACCGTCGGGAACGGTAACATTCATACTCCCGGCGGCATTTGCATATCTCAGACAGGATTCGATACTATGTCCCCAGACGAATGCGGAAAGAAATCCTGCAATTGCCGAATCACCGGAACCGAGTGCTCCCACGAATTTTTCTTCCTTGTAAACAGGGAACCAAAGTTCGCGATTGGCCCAGTTGTCGAGGTCAGCGCATCCTGCTGCACCCATCTTTTTGAGCCTATCCTTATCAGCGGTCCGAACATATAATCCTCTGTGGCCACATTTTACCATGGCTATTGCCGTACCCATTTCTATTAAATCATTTCCTAAAGTGGAAATCTCTTTGACCGTCATATGGTCAAGGACGCTTTCCTTGGGACCGAGTTTTTCCTTTTTTTCTAAAAATTTTTCTTTATAAAGAAAATAAAATATCTCTTCCGCGCTTGGCACCATGATATCCGACAATGGTACCCAGTCATTAAGAATTGCTTTCCAGTCGACCTGGCCGGCGTAACTGTTTACATCAGGAAGTGAGAGGTCAAGCGCGGTCGTAGTCCTTAATTCTTTGGTTTTTTTAAGGATTTTTGTTAACTCACGACCCGTGTTTTCATAAAGCTTTCTCATCCACGGCGGATACCCAAAAAGCATCAGTTTTGAACGTTGCACAAGATCGAAATTCATATCATCATAACCAAATGTATCATTTGCACCACAATGATGCAGATAAAAACGGTCGATGCCGGGAATACAAATCGCTATAGTATACGATGTTGATTCACCATCCACTACTTGAATACCTTCAAAATGACCTTCATGCTCTTCATACCATCTAAGAATCTGTTTGCCAAAGTCATCATTCCCTATCTTGCCAATTAATTCAGTTTTAACACCAAGCCGGCGGATAGATACGCCGGCATTTGTAACAGGACCTCCTCCGACAACAACACATTGGCCCATATTAATCATTTTGCCGGGGACAAGGACGTCTGTCATCTTGTCAACTTTTCCCTTGATTGTAAAAGCAGGTATTAAATCAAGGCAGGTATGCCCCGCGGCAACGATTTCAAGATCCTTTTTATTACCCACATTAAACTCCTTTGGATATTTTCCCGGTGTGTTATTTAACCTGTGATTTTTACTTATCGCTTTTGATTGTTTTAACGACGGCATCGAGGGCCGGTTTCGGTTTACAGTGACGGTCAAACAACATAGGATAGTCGGTTCTTCCACTTATGGGCATATAGTTGCGCCATGACTGGCCATCATGGACGGCCCAAAATGTCACCCGGCTAATCTTGTCACGATGCTTATGAAAGAGCGAAAATATTTCAGCGTATCGGTCCGCCAGGTCTTTTTGAACGGAGTCCGGCAAGCCATCCGGGTATGGATTATGCTTTTTCTGTGTTTCGGGATCAAAGGAGGCCAGGTCCACCAGCCTGGAATCCACAGGATAAAAAGGAAGCACGCCGACGTCCAGCTCCGTCACCATTAGCTTGACGCCAAATTTTGAAAGAGCCAGGATGGCGGTCTCAATATCTTCGATTTGCGGATAATCCAGAAACCAGTGTCCCTGTATGCCGAGGCCGTCTATGCGGACGCCTTTTGACTGCAGGTTTTCAATCAGCCGAATAACACTTTCACATTTGGACTGCTTTACAAAATCGTATTCGTTATAGTAAAGCTGGGCGCTGGGGTCAGCTTCGTGTGCATATTCGAAGGCCTTTTGCACGTAATCTTCACCGATGATTTCAAGCCATTTGCATTTTCTATAAGACCCGTCCGCTGCAATTGCTTCATTGACGACATCCCAGCCGTGGATTTTGCCTTTGTAGCGGCCCATTACAGTGAAGATATGCTCTTTCATTCGCTCAAGTAACGCTTCGCGGGTTAATTGATTGCCGGACTCGTCCATAAACACCCAATCCGGCGTTTGATAAAACCAGACGAGATTGTGACCGACTACGAACATTTTGTCCTTCTGACTCAAGGCCGCAAAACGGTCCGCCGGTTCGAAATTATACTTATTCGGCTCGGGGTGAATCTCTTCCCATTTGAGAATATTTTCCGCCACAATGCTGTTAAAGTGTTTTTCCACAAGGGCAAGTGCCTGTGGCTCTTTACCCAGAATTTGCCCCAGACTCAAGGCGGCACCTATATAAAAATCGTCCTTGAATACATCTTTCAATGCAGGTTGATTTTGTGCTTTGTCATTACTCATCAAAGATTTCTGCTCCTGATTATTTTTCGTTTACTGTATATTCAAACCAGTCAAAATCCGCCGAACTTGTGCACTTTTTGCCATTACCTGTAGCGTACATACCAAAATACACGCCGGTAAAGCACATCCCGTCGTCAAAACCTATCTCTTCAACGG
>CAYXGT010000114.1:0-6753 GCA_964464635.1 uncultured Pirellulales bacterium
CTTTAACGGAGACAGACGCGGATTACTTTGTGAATGGGCTGTTGCCGTGGGACTGGGCCTGAAAAAATGGGAGCCCGGTGAAAGTATCAAAAATAATGTTAAAAAATGACGCTGTTTGTCAAGTTATGCTTAGGTTTGGGTTTTGTTTATGAACGATATTGATCTTCTTCCACAATGGTATAAGAAAAACCAGCGCAGGCAGATGGGCTACCGCGTGGAATGTTTTACTTTGGGCTGCATTCTTATGGTTATGCTCGTTTGGGGCTTACATACGAAGTCTATGGTCTCGAGAGCCGAGGCCGGACTCTATAAGCTGCAGAGCCGCCATAGAGAATTAAAAAATGATGTAAGTTTATTTTCCGAGATGAAAGAGACTACGGCGACCCTGAAGAAAAAGGTCGATATCCTTAAAGAAATCGATTCCCGAATAGATGTTCCAGGCGTGATTGCGGAGTTAAGCTTTTTAATTGATAAGGATATTGTGCTGAAAAAGGTCAAATTTGATGCGGAACAATTTAAGAGCCGACAGACGGGAAAGGGTGCATCGGCGGGATTAAGAACCGCTCGCTCGAGGAACAGCAGTAATGATGTCATATTATTCGGAGATGTTAGATTCACTGTCTTGATAAGCGGTATTGCAGCCAATGGAAGTGATGTCGCCGAGCTTATTTGTAAATTAGAGGATTCGCCGTATTTTTGTCAGGTTATACCATTCTTTTCGAGAAACAAAAAAACTCAGGCAGGCGGTTCTGCCGAGGCGGGGATGTTGGAATTTACTGAATTTGAACTTGGCTGTTATCTGGCAAATTATAGAGAAGAATAAAGAGGCTTGAAATGTTTTTTAGAGCGAAACAGCAAATGATAATTTTCATTGCAGCCGGCGTGATGCTGATGGGTTTTGTATTTTTTGTGTATCTGCCTCTGGAGAGGAAAATGAAAGCTATTAAGTCTAAAACTGCTATGACAAAACTTGTTATCGAAGAGGCAAACAGCAGGAAAAAGCAGATGCCTGTGCTCGAAGAACAGTTTCAACAAATGCAGAGTATGACAAATAAAATCGAGCTTAATATGCCCGAACAGAGAGAGCTCGGTTCGTTTTTACATCAGATAGCAGACCTGATGAATCAGCATAAACTGAAAAATCAGTTTATCGAACCCGGAAAAGAAGTAGAAACTGAAAAAATAAGCTGCATACCTGTCAGCATGAAGTGTAAGGGTAGGCTGTCACAGTTATTTGAATTCTATAAGTCCCTGCAGAATTTGAACAGGTTGATTCGGATTGAGCATGTAAGCCTGGAAAATAAGAGCGATCCAGGCAGTGATATAGATATGGAGACGAAGGCGGTTATTTATTACCGCCTGACAGAAGAAAAAGGTTAAAGTCCTGTATGAAAAGTATGAAACAAAAAAATCCAGGTGCAGCTGAAGCAGGCAGCCGTATTTTGGCTAAACTGACTGCGGAAAAGAAAAAAGTGATTACTGCGATGTGCCTGCTTACAGTGATGTCTCTTATGTGGATTAAAGTCTTTGTCGGTAAATCCCCTCAGAATGTCGAAGCAACTGAAAGCCTTGAAACATCATCTGGTAAAGAATTCTCATACGAGCAGACTGAAGAAGGTATAGGCCCGGAAATACATTATTTTGAATTGCCCAGGGTTGATGGAAGAAATGATGTCCTTACAAGAGACTTCTTTTCATTTGATAGCAGGGACTTCTACGAAGGCGCCGGAAAAGAGATTAAATCTGTTTCTGAAAATAACAGCGATGAGGCTCTGATGCGGAAGATAAGTGCAAAACTTACTCTTGGCGCGATTGTCCTGGGCGATAACCCTCAGGCTTTTATCAATGATAAACTGTTTAACGTAGGTGATAAATTAACTGTTACTGAAGGCTCTGTTATGTATGTATGTGAAATTGCAAATATCGGGGAAACAGAAGTGAAAATAAAATGCAGAGAAGGAACTATTACGTTAAAGATTCTGCAATCGTTGGAAGTGCTTAATTAAAGAATTGAAAAGCAGTTGCAGCAAACAGAAACCTGTTTCTGTTCTGCAGAAAGTAAAGGAGCATAATTATGTATAAAGACAGATATTACAAAGGCAAAATCAGAAAAGATACGTTTCTCTGGCTTGTTGCAGCGGGATTGATAGCTGCAATAACTGTCGGTGGTGTCGGTGAAGCTTCGTTGGAAAATAACGAAGAGACTTCGACGCCAAAGGCTGATGTTTCAAGCAGCACAATAAACATTTCCGCGGATGGGACAATCCAGTCTATAAGCTTCAAGAGGGATGCTGAAATAAGAGACGTCCTTCGTTTCCTCGGAGCAAAGTATAATAAAAACATCGTTCCATCACCAAAGATCGAAGGCACAATCACCGTAACAAACCTTTATAACGTAACGTTTGAGCAGGCTATGGATGCTATTCTCGGCGACAATATCCAGTGGGAGCAAAGGGGTAATATCATTGATGTTTTCACAAAAGAAGATAAGAACCGAATGAGATATAAGGTTTTCACTCTTTCTTATATCAGCGCAGATGAAGCAAAAAAGCTCATCGCTCCGGTTCTCAGTGACCAGGGGCAAATTGGAACCAGCACTGCTGCGGAAACCGGTGTTCCTACGGGTGAGTCAATCTCACAGTCATCGGGCGGTGTTACAATGGCGGTACAGGATACAATTGTTATATATGATTATCCCGAAAGAATTGCCCAGGCTGCCGAGGTGATAAAAGCAGTTGATATAAAGCCCAAGCAGGTCCTGATTGAGGCAACTATTTTGAGCGTACTATTGACCGAAGGAATGAAATTCGGTGTCGATTTGAATTTCGAAGGTGGTCTTCCCTTAACGGGTTTCAAAGACACCTTAACTACAACGGTTGCTGGTGTAGATGTGCATGGCAACCCTTCCGATACTATCATATCAGAAGACCTTAGCTTTAACACTCTCGAGCAAATACACGCTGGGTTAGGTGATGGAAATCCAATAGAAACTTCCGGCTTTGCCGATGTCGGAGGTAGCGGGCTGAGAATTGGGGTCAGAAGCGGTAACGTTGCAGCGTTTATAACCGCTCTGGAAACTGTAACTGACACAACAGTTCTGGCTAATCCGAAGATTCTGGCAGTCAATAAGCAGCTCGGCCAGGTGTATATAGGAACGAAGATAGGTTATGTTTCCCAGACAAATCAAACACAGACATCGACAACACAGCAGGTGGAATTCCTTGATACAGGTACAAAGCTTTCTTTCAGACCTTACATTGGCGATGACGGTTATATACGTATGGACATACTTCCCAAGGACAGTTCCGGTACCCTGAAGGCCAATGATATACCGGATGAAACTTCGACCGAGCTGGCAACTAATGTAGTGGTAAGAGACGGTGAAACGATTGTTATAGGCGGTCTTTTCAGGGATGTAACTGTTACCACCCGAAGCCAGGTGCCTTTGCTTGGCGATTTGCCTTTGGTTGGTGCAGCATTCAGAAGCACATTGGACACAGTTCAGCGTCAGGAAGTTATTGTCCTGCTCACGCCACATATAATCGAGGAATCCGCTGATACAATGGCGAGTGCCAGGATTGATGACATACGCCAAAAACGGGCGGGAGCCAAAGAAGAGCTGCATATTTTGAGCAGGGCGAAACAGGCGGAAGATCGCTATGCACAGGCCGCAAAATACTACCTTGAAGGTTTTAATGAAGCTGCAATTGAACAGTTAGACCAGGCACTTCGGCATCGCCCGACATATTTGGAAGCCTTAAGGCTAAAGGAAAGAATAATCAAGGAAACTCGTCCTGAAGACGCCAGGAGCATTGAGAGCATGATAATTGAAAGCGTTGAGCGTAAAGATTCTGAAGTGTGGCTGAGAAGATAAGCTGTAGGTTTGCTGCTGAGTTTAATGGAAGATATGGAATGTTGTTTTTGGAGTAATGGCTTTGTTGATTCCGGGGAGAAATTTTTATATCAAAGGCCGCTATTTTTCGAAGTTTTGTAGAATAGCGGTTATGGTCACAGCAATCGAGGTCTGTGTCCTTCTGGCTGTGTCCTTAGCCTTGTGGCAGGATTCCGGCTTCGGGGGAGGCTGGCGCTTGGCTGTATTGGTTTGCAGTGTTACTGCAGCCGCTTGCGGAAGCTGGCTTGGGTGGGGATGGTATAAGCTCGTAAGCCAAATCAAATACGTAGCCGGCAAATTCGGGGATGAAAACATAGCTGTTTCTTGTATTAGCGATTTGGAACAGGAAGGACAAACCGATAATATAGCAATAGTGAAGTTGTATGAGGCAATTCGAAACCTTTTCAGAGGTAAAAATAGTTACATATCCGAGCTCGAAAACCAGATAAAGGATTTGCAGCTTAATATTCGGCTTTTGCAAAAGCAGAAACTGAAAACAGAGTCAATCATCTACAGTGTCCGTGATGCTATTATTGTCGTTGATGAGTATGACAAACTGCTGATTACAAATGAATCGGCTGGTAAACTATTCAACTTTGATTTTAAAAATTGTCAGCAAAGGTCCATTACCGAGTTAATTGATGATAGCAAGAGTGGTTTTGTGGAATTTCTGCGCAGAAGCAGAAAAACCAGAGCACGGCATACGAAATACGAGCTTGAGATATTGAAGGGTGATGAACCTAAAATATTCAGCTGCATAGCTTCCTGTATTCACGATGAAAACAATAATGTCTGCGGAGTTGTGGCTGTGCTGCACGATATCACACGCGTAAAAGAAGTATCTCAGATGAAAAATGATTTTGTAAATCATGTCTCGCACGAGCTGAAAACACCGCTCGCTTCTATCACCGCTTATTCGGAAATGTTACTGGAAGATGAAGCCGGAACCGAGGAAATGCGCAAGGAATTCTGCACCGTCATTCAAAGTCAGGCCCAGAGATTGAACCGCCTTATAGAGGATATCCTTAATGTCTCCAGAATAGAGTCCGGCCTGGTAAAGGTTGAGAAAAAACCCATCAGCCTTGCCGTGCTCATAAAAGAGCAGACTCGGATGCTTAAAAGCTATGCCGAGGAAAAGAACATCACAATAATGGGAAATGAGCTTATTGTTTATGACCAGGTTTATGCCGACAAAGATATGATTACGCAGGTTATTGTGAATCTTCTCAGTAATGCAATCAAGTATACACCTGAAGGCGGAACGGTGAAAATTGAAACTGAGGTGGATGAAGTCTCAGGCCTGTCAAGGGTGAGCGTTACCGATACGGGTGTTGGAATTCCAGAGGATGATATCGACCACGTGTTTGACAAGTTTTTCAGGGTCGATGAGAACAAAAAAAAGGCAAAAGGGACCGGATTGGGACTTAACCTTGTCAAACAAATTATTGAAAAAGTGCATAACGGAAGGGTGTTTGTCAGAAGCAAAGTCGGGGTTGGAAGCACATTTGGTTTTGAATTGCCCCTGGCAAAAAAAGAGGTGGTCGGAAACAAAACGTAGTTGCCGTAGGAAAAAAATTGATTTGCCTGAAACTTTGAGGAGGGTCAATGATGTCGGAAAGAAAAGTTTTAGTTGTAGATGATGAAATTCATATTGTCCACGTTGTTGCGATAAAGCTTCGCAGTAACGGCTTCGAGGTCGTAACAGCATCGAATGGTGCCCAGGCATATGAGCTTGCCTGCTCGGAAAATTTTGATTTGATTGTTACAGACTTTCAAATGCCGGTTATGGATGGATTTGAGCTTGTCAAAAAATTGAGGCAGAATGAGCAGACAAAAGATATACCCGTGATTATGCTAACGGCAAGAAGTTTCAGCATAGAGCCTGAACAAAAGGAACAGCTCAATATATCAGACTGTCTTGGTAAACCATTCAGCCCAAAGGAGCTGTTAAAGAGAATCGAGGATATTCTGTATCAAAAGTCAGTAGCGAACTAACCATATCGGCGATTATAAAAGGATTTTGGTTTCAAAGAAAATGTTGAAAACAATCAAAAAAAACCTGAGCAAAATCCAAAAAGCTGAGCTTGAGAGCTTTGGCAGAACAATAAATAATCTTGGGGCTAACTTTGCCGTATGTGATGCTGATGGCCGATTGCTCTTGACCAGCCAGAGTAATGTCTTTGAAACAGATTGGCAGGCGATAATAAATGATTGTTTAGCAAACCTTGATACGGGTAATTCAGAAGCAAACGAACAGGCTTTTTTGATTAATGACAGCGTTGTGGCTGTATTTCTAACGTTGGATTCCGATTCACCTGCTCACATTGCTTTGGTTGACACAGGCAAAGAGGTGCCAGAGGCAAAAGACCAGGGGATTGATAAGAGGCATACTGCGGTAGGAGAAGACAATCGATTATATGAAATTTTCAGTGATATGCTGACACTGCTGGCAAAAAGATTTCTGTCTGAGACAAAGTCCGAGCAGCAGGCTATGATGTTCAGCACCGAGCTTTCGCAGGTTTATGAGGAGCTGGCTCTTATTCATAAGTTAAGCATAAATATGAGAATCGGCAGCTCTGATTCCAACTATCTTCAAATGGCCTGTGACTGCCTTAGAGAAATTGTCAGCATTGAGGGTATTGCGGTTTTGCTTGAGAAGAAAACCGATGATGAGAAGAATTTGGTTCTTACCGCGGGAGCCGGCCTGCTGGATATCGATAAGCCGATTAAGGAGATGCTTTTCGACAGGTTGGCCGCAGAGATAGGAAGGGGCAAGGAGGTTCTGCTCGACAGCAATGTGGACGGTCCATTCAAATATAATTGGCCTGATTACATTAAAAATATTATTGCAGTCCCTTTAT
>CAYXGT010000115.1:0-6568 GCA_964464635.1 uncultured Pirellulales bacterium
GGAGGCTTGAGCCGGCCACGCCGTGAACTGCCGGCCCCTGTGCTCTAATCGAGCCTAAGCGACCCCGTGCGACAGAGCAATATCAAAGTTCGTAAGATGATAAAGGATACTAAATAAAATGCAAACTTTTTTTCACATAAAGAAAATTAACAGAACAATAAGGCTAAAAATAGCATCTTAAACTATGGAAACGAGGTTCCCCGGCAAAAAAAGAGGATAAAATGAGATATACAGCCGTCTTTTTACTGCTTTTCGGCGCGATCTGCTGTTATGCGGACACAATATACGTTGATGACGACGGCCCGGCTGATTTTAATAATATTCAGGATGCGATTGATTTTGCCAGCTACGGAGACACGATTTACGTGGCAGAAGGGACGTATGCTGCAGACATTACTCTCAAAAATGGCGTTGCCCTGATTGGCCAGGACCCAAATTCTACAATAATCGACGGCAATGATAACGAAATAGGTATCACTTCTGACAACTGCGATTCCAATACCGTCCTGGAAGGTTTTACGATAACAAACGGCTTCGGGATGAGAAACAGATACAGCAGTCCAAGAGTTAATAACTGTACTTTTAGGAACAATCACGGGATGAGATATGGTGGTGGAATGTACAATTACGAAAGCAGCCTGATAGTAACAGATTGTAACTTTATTGACAATTATGCTTATAATTTCGGCGGCGGGATTTGCAGCGAACGCAGTGGTAGTCTGATTATAACAAACTGCACATTCAGCGGTAATCATGCTGGCGACGAAGGTGGCGGGATATTAAATGCCAGCATTAATTCAACAATAACGGATTGTAATTTTATCAACAATTCGGCCTCAGGAGGCGCTGGTGTGTCTAACAACTATTCAGGAAGCGAGCTTAATGTGATAAACTGTATATTCAGCGGCAATGTGGCTGATTACAGAGGCGGCGGGATGTGTAATGGACACAGCGAACCTAATGTGATAAACTGTATATTCAACAGCAATATGGCTCCGAGAGGCGGTGGGATGTATAACTATTATGAAAGTAAGCCGAATGTGATAAACTGTATATTCAGCGGTAATTCGGCTGCTCACGAAGGCGGTGGGATGTATAGCTCTGACGACAGCGAACCGAATGTGATAGACTGCACATTCAGTGGCAATTCCGCGTTCGTCGGTGGAGGGATGTATAACTCAGAAAGCAAATCAATAGTAACCAACTGCACATTCAGTGACAATTCTGCGGAGAGGTTCGGTGGAGGGATGTATAACTTAGACAGCAATTTAACGGTGACTGACTGCGCGTTCATCAGCAATTCAACAATTAGAGATTCCAGTAGTGGCGGCGGGATGTACAACAGAGAAAGCGATTTAGTGGTAACAAACTGCGAGTTCATCGGAAACTCAATTATCGGTAGATCGGTTCATGGCGGCGGGATGTACAACTCAGACAGCAATTTAACCGTGACAAACTGCACGTTAATCGGTAATTCCACTAATGGTGAACGGAGTACTGGCGGCGGGATGAGAAACGAAGGAAGCAATTTAGTGGTGACAAACTGTACATTAATCGGTAATTCTGCTATTGGTGAAAATGGTTGTGGGGGAGGTATGAACAATTGTATCAGCAACCTAACGTTGACCAACTGCACGTTTAGCGATAATTCGGCATACGAGTTTGGTGGTGGGATGGCAAACATCAGCGTAGGTTATCCAACAGTTACTAATAGTATCTTCCGGGCAAACACTGCAACATTATATCCACAGATTTATGACTACTTAGATTCTTTAATAATCACTTATAGTAATATTGAAGGCGGCTGGGAAGGTGAGGGTAATATTGATGCTGACCCGTTATTTGCGGATGCTGATGCGAACGATTTTCATTTGCAGAGCCAGGCCAGCAGATGGGACCCGAATATACAAAGCTGGGTGACAGATTCAAATACAAGTCCGTGTATCGATGCAGGCGACTGGATGAGTCCTGTCGGCTTTGAGCCGTTTCCTAACGGCGGAAGGGTAAATATGGGGGCTTACGGGGGGACAGTCGAGGCGAGCAAATCTTATTTCGGCGAGCCACTATGCGAGACAGTTATAGCAGGTGACATTAACGGCGACTGCAAGGTAGATTTTACTGATTTTGCGATAATGTCACTTCACTGGCTGGAAGACGCAAGGCAGTAATCAGTGCCGCTTCTATCAAATAGGTTTCAATTCTATAATTCGTCATTCCACACTCGATGCAGAATCCATAGTCTGGAAAAACTGGATTCCCGCTTCCGCGGGAATGACATAAAAGCTAAAGTTTCTTTTTAGAAACGGCATTAGAATATGCAGAAAAATCAGGCGGCGGGCAGGAGAGAGTCAAGAAAGTCGAAAACGGGGGTTATAACCTTATCGATTAGGCCGGTATAAAGAGCGACGAGCAAAAAAATGAGCCAGAACCTCGACCAATTTTTCGAGACGGTAGGTTTCAGGCCTGGAATGATACAAGGCCATATTTTGCTGCCGTCAAGCGGGGGGACGGGGAGAAGATTTATCACTGCGAGAACAGCATTGATGTAAAAGATGCTCAGACAAATCCACATAACAAGCCGATGAGGGTTCAGGTACATAACTGCCAGAGCGATAGCGGAGAGGATAAGGTTCGAGGCCGGGCCTGCGATTGAAGATAAGAAATAATAAAGTTTGGGCTTTTTGAAATTGTAGAGGTTAACCGTAACCGGTTTTCCCCAGCCGAAACCGAGGACAAATAAAGCAAGTGTCCCTAAAAGCGACAGATGCCTGAAAGGATTGAGGCTGATTCTGCCCATTTTTTCGGCTGTTCGGTCGCCAAGCCATTTTGCGCTTATGGCATGAGCTGTTTCGTGGATAGTCAGGCCTATTACCAGGCCGGGAAATAATAATAGTGCGGTCTGAGGGTTCATAGGTTCTGCCTTTCTCTGCAATAGTCGCGAAATTCCTGCGAACGTGATAATCTTCCGACGGGCGAGTCGGAGGCTGCTATTTTATAATCAAGCTCACCGGCCTGGTAAAGCCATTCCATCGCTGCGTCACTGTCACCGATACATAAACAGGCCTGTGCGATGAGGGGGTTCAGCAATCGAGGCGGTCGTTTCTGCCGGGCTTTTATCAAATGTGTCTCGGCAAGTGCTGGGCGTTTATTTACAATACAGAGCGCCCACTTGATGATTCTCGCGCAAGGGTCTTCAGAAATGCCCAGTATCCGGTCGGCCACCCTTTCAGCATCAACATTTTTATTTTCCTCAAGCAGCATAAAGGCCTTGTTAATCAAAGCGAGGTGCGTAACAGTCGGCGGCAAGTCGTTTCTCGAGAGGACCTGCTCGGTGACTTCGCGTTTGTTATATTCGGGATGGTAATCGCTTAGAAGAAGCTTCACAAACAGCAGGTTCTCAGGGGTTTTGTAATTTTCATCTTCTGCCATTTTAATCCAGTTATGAGCAGCATCAAAATTTCCATTTACGAGCTCGATGCAGGCAATCATAGCAACAGGGTCACAGGCCTTAGTTTTTTCTACTACCTGAGCGGCGATGTTAACTGCGGCGACACGGCCTTTTCTCTGGGAGACTGTAGCTAATAAAACGGCGGCGTCTTCGGGACTGCAGCCAAGCTTCCAGCAGTATGACCACAGCCGGGTGGTATCAAAGACTCGCAGCAAATCAAGCAGCCCGGCAAGAGCCCGCACGGGCACGGCGGCAAGTTTTTTCAGAAAAGAAATCATAAAGAATATATTAGCTTCAGCAACGCGATTTGTCGAGGAAAGTTCAGTATAAACAAAACAGGGCAGATTATTTTTGCAGGCGATATTCAGGCAAAATAAATTTCATCCAGGAAATCGGCTCGGTGGGCATTAGAAGCCATCATCTTCATCGAGTGCCGCGTGTGCGCGCTGGCCTTCCTTGATATAGTTGGCAGGCTTGTGATATTCCTCGATGTCGTGTTCCTGTGCGTCTGTTTGTTCGGCCTGCCGGGTCTGCTCGTATTCCTCGAGAGTCATCGTAACCTCTCTTGCCTGGCTTCCCTTGTATTCGCCGAGGACGCCCATAGAGGCCATCATCTCTATGATACGCGAAGCCCTTGCATAACCGATACCGAGCCTTCGCTGCAGCAGGGAGACGCTGCCGCGACGTGTTTCGAGTACGATGCGGACGGCTTCATCAAAGAGGTCATCCTTTTCCGCCAGTTCCGCATCTATGCGATTGAGCTGTGTCAGCTCGGGATGGAAATGCGGCTCTGCGATTTCCCTGATGTATTTTGTGATTCGTCTTACCTCGGCTTCATCGACGAATGTTCCCTGCGCGCGGGCAAGGTCACTGGTGCCGGGTTTGAGAAAGAGCATATCACCCTGTCCGAGGAGTGCTTCTGCTCCGTTCTGGTCGAGTATGATACGGCTGTCCATCTTTGCGGCGACGCGGAAGCCGATTCTGGTTGGCATATTCGATTTTATCAGTCCTGTAACGACGGTGGCCTGTGGACGCTGTGTCGCAAGGACGATATGGATTCCGACGGCCCGGCTTTTCTGCGCGAGCCGGACGATATACGCTTCGATTTCTTTCGGGCTTGTCATCATCAAATCGGCGAGCTCGTCGATTACAATAACTATATACTGCAGCCGCTTTGGGATTTTTGCCTCTTCATCGGGACTGGACGGCTCGAATCTTTCGATAATCTGCTGGACTGTTAACTGGTTAAACTCGGTTATATTTTTGACGCGGGCTTCGGCGAGTATCGAGTATCGCTCATCCATTTTGACGGTGGCCCACTCAAGGATTTTAACTGCCCGGCTTGTCTCGGTGACAATGGGACACATCAGGTGCGGGACAGCATTGAAGGCTGTCATCTCGACCATCTTCGGGTCGATGAGGATGAGCTTTACCTCGTCCGGTCTTTTCGTGAGAAGTATTCCGGTGATTATGGCGTTGATGCAGACGCTTTTTCCTGAGCCGGTTGTACCCGCGATAAGCAGATGCGGCATCGAGGTCAGGTCAGATAAAAGGGCGTCACCGGCGGAGTCTTTTCCGAGGAACAGAGGAATCTGCATATTCTGTGGTTTTGTGCCGGCCAGCTCGAGCATATCTTTCATTCTGACTCTTTCTTTTACGCTGTTGGGAACTTCTATGCCGATGGTGTGCTTACCGGGCAGAGGGGCCACGACGCGGACGGCGCCTACGCCCAGGGCTCTGGCCATATCGTTTGCGAGCGAGCTTATCTGGCTGACCTTTACACCGGCAGCAAGCTCAAGCTCGAACATTGTAACGACCGGGCCGGTATCGGCTGTGACGACGCGGGCATTGATGTTGAATTCGGCGAGGAGCCTCTCGAGAGCAGCAGCCTTCGATTTAACAACCTTTCCCTGCAGCTCAGAGAAGGTGGACTCGGCGTCAGCAAGCAATTCCGGAGGCGGAAGAGTATAATCCTCATAGTCCGAAGGGACAACAGCTTTGCGCCGCTGCTGAGCTGTTCCGGGACTTTTTGTTACCGAGGTTTTTACTTTTTCGGCGGCTGTCGCTGCGGCTTCGATGTGTTCAGGAAAAGCTGCCGCCGGCTGTACAGGATACAGGTGAGCAGAGTGCTGCGAAAGAAGTTTCTGTCTTGCTTCTTCGAAACTCTGCTTAACGCTGAATTTTTTCCACAACCGTGCGAGGGATTTAAAAATACCTTTGGCCGCGGAGAAGACAGGTGTTACGACAGCAGCGGCTCTTACCACTGCACGTCCGATTCGTCTGAGGACAATCATAACGAGGCTGTCAGCCAAAAGCACGATACCGACAATCCAGACGGCGGAGATAAGTATCGCGGTTCCGAGCAGGGCGAATTTACTTTTCAGAAATGTCACTGTTGCGACACCGAGCAGTCCGCCGGAGCCGGTCGGGAAAGAATATAAATTATCCTGCGGCCACAGGCAAAAATAGGTGCTCGAGACCGCGACTACGAGCAGTGACATACCGATTATTCTCAAGATAAGCTGGCTAATTTGCTTTGATGCGAGGCTCGCTGCGAGAAAACCGATGCCGCAAAGCAATAAGACGAAACAGCCTGGGCCGATATAATATAACAGGTGATACGCACAAAACGCCCCAATCGAGCCGCACCAGTTGGCGGGCGGTGAGTTATAAGGGTAAGCGAATTTACTTGGCCAATCGGCTATATCAAAACTAAGGCAACTGCAGAATAAAACGACCAATGCAGCTATCGCAAGGCATTTTGCCGCGGTCGATATCCTTCGAGACTTGTTCTTTTTTTCTCTTCTTTTCACGCTATAGTCCCATAAAAACTCTTTAAAAGACAAAAAATCCAAGCGCAGGGCCACTACTTGCGCTTTAATGAGCGTCTCACAGCCGGCTGCGCCAGCCTTATCTATATCGGCAGATTTCGATTTTTTTCTACAAAATTGGCTTTTAAACGTTTTTTTTAGGATTTAAGAGTTTTCACAAGAGACGGCAGGCAAAAATGCTGAAAATTTTTAAAAAATTTATTGACAGGGGCATAGCTTATGATATACTTGTCTTAGTTACTATAGTACAAGTAAAAGGAAATAAATATGCAATTACAGATTGACCTCT
>CAYXGT010000116.1:0-6554 GCA_964464635.1 uncultured Pirellulales bacterium
CCGAACTAAGCTATGTCACCGGCGGAATGAGCTGGGAGGCGGATTACAGTATGCTCACACAAACCGAAGGCAATGACCTCGATATGATAGGCTGGGTAACGATGGACAATCAGAGCGGGAAGCTATTTGAGAATGCACGGATAAAGCTAATGGCAGGTGACGTAAGCAAAATTCAGCCTGAAGAGCAATACCGTAACGGCTATGGTGGATTTGGGGCTTATGAAATGTCCAGTTCAATGATGCCCCCGGCTGTTTCTGAAAAGACCTTTGATGAGTATCATCTTTATACATTGAATAATCCCACGACACTTCGTGACCGGCAGACAAAGCAGGTTGAGTTTGTTCGTGCCGAGGGTATTAAAAGCAAAACACTGTATGTTTATGACGGTGTGAAGGTTGACAAGCGTTACTACGGCTATAATAATATGGAAAATATCAGGAACAGCCGAGAGTATGGCACACAATGCAATCCAAAAGTGTGGGTAATGCGTGAATTCGAGAATTCCGAGGAAAACAATCTCGGCATCCCCCTGCCTCGCGGGCTTCTAAGATTTTATCGCAGGGACGACGACGGACAACTGGAATTCACCGGCGAAAACTTTATCGACCATACACCGAAAGATGAAAAAGTGCGTGTTTATACAGGCAATGCCTTCGACCTGGTCGGGGAAAGAAAAAGAACAGACTTCAAAGTTGAGTACTCGGACGGCTGGATGGACGAGTCTTTCGAAATTAAGGTACGCAATCACAAGAAAAAAGATACGGTGGAGTTCAGGGTGGTCGAACACCTGTATCGATGGACCAGCTGGGAGATTGTTAAGAAGTCACAGGATTTCGAAAAGACCGACAGCCAGACTATTGAATTTCGCGTCGAGGTACCGGCAGGCGAAGAGAGAACCGTTACTTATAAGGTCCACTACATTTGGTAAGTCACTCAAGGTTGTGTTTTATAGACGTGTTTTTTGAAATGAGATTCAAAAGCACCGCGGGTTATTGATGTTAATATCGCTGATTCAGCGTAAAAGCAGTCTTGTCGGGCAATCCTTATATGTAAATTTGTTAGAACAAAATACTTTCTTCAGGTATAATATTAAATGGGCGGTCAGGAGTTCGGGACGAACCGAACGGAGCGATAATGATAGCCGCCTCGTCAGGTTGGGGAGTATCAGAGATTTTTGTCCTTGACGGGACGGAAGGTTTTTCGATTTGCTTCTGGTCTGACTGGAAAGGAGACTGGGAGCAGACCGCTGATAGCAATGAGCTGCCTGTATATGTCGGCAGCCGGCCGAAACCGTTTATCCGCTCCAACGGCGATGCATTTTTGATTTATCAATCCCGTGTTACGGAAGACCCGACAGATGAGGGGATTTATTTTATCGACGGTGATTTGACCATTTGCGGCGCAACGGCTGAATCGCTATGGACGGACTGGCAAATCATTCACGTCGAACCGGGCTTGTTTTTTAATGAGATGCTCGGCGACCCCTATCGCTTCCAGGAGGAAGAGATACTCTCTGTTATGGTACAGGAAAACCCTGACTGGCCTGGTCAGTCAACGCCTTTGCGAATCCTTGATTTTTCACTCGAATAGTATATACTACAGAAAAAGTCATACATTGATGCTGATTCCGAGCATCGAGACAGAGAGAGACAATGAAAAAAATAATCAGGGCAGCATTTTTCCTGCTGATATTCTGCAGCAATCTTAACGCAAATGTAAGTGACATTGTCAAACAAACTTATGAAGAGGGAGACTTTAAGCTCGTTTACGATAACATTTCAGCCTGCATTTTCTATGACCAAAACGATTTTAAGGTCGTTGAAATTGCTGTAAACCATCTCGCCGAAGATATTACAAAAGTAACCGGTGTGAGGCCTGCGTTATATACTGATACAGGACAAATCAAGAACAGGGTTGTAATTGCCGGTACCATCGGGAAAAACCGACTTATAGACCAGCTAATCAGAGAAGGCAAAATCAATGCCGCCGGCATTGCAGACAGATGGGAAACCTACGCTTTAGCTGTTATCGAAAAACCTTTCGCAAATATCGATTCTGCCTTGGTAATTTTCGGCAGCGACCGGAGAGGAACCGCTTACGGCATTTTCGAACTGTCCAGACAAATCGGTGTATCGGCGTGGTACTGGTGGGCTGATGTGCCTATTGAGAAAAAAAAGAACCTGGTAATCAAAAAGGGATTTTACAGCGATGGTCCTCCTTCGGTTAAGTATCGGGGGATTTTCATCAACGATGAAGACTGGGGCCTTCACACATGGGCAAAAAATACCTACGCACCGGCTGATGAGGGTATCGGCCCGAAAACCTATAAAAAGGTTTTCGAGCTTTTGCTGAGACTGAAGGCCAATCATATCTGGCCTGCAATGCACGGGTGCACAAAAGCATTCAATGCTTATGAAGAAAACAAAAAGGTTGCTGACGACTATGCCATTGTGATGGGCTCATCCCATTGTGAGCAGATGCTCCGCAATAATGTCTATGAATGGGAAAGATGGGAGCCTCGCGATGGGAACAGCCGTGGTGAATGGGACTGGTGCAAAAACAGCGAGCAAATCGCAGCATACTGGGAGGAGCGCGTCAAAACTAATGCGGGCTATGAAAACATTTATACGATGGGTATGCGTGGTATTCATGACAGCGGCATGCCCTGTTCGGGTATTTCCAAGCGACAAAAAGCACGAAAGATGCAGGATGAGGTATTACCGGCGCAGCGACGTATGCTTGCCAAATGGGTCAATCCGGATATCTCTAAAGTACCGCAGATATTTTGTCCGTACAAAGAAGTGCTCGAACTTTATGAGATGGATATGAATGTGCCGGAAGATATAACATTAGTCTGGCCCGACGACAATCACGGATATATCCGCAGGCTTTCGAATTCAAAGGAGCGTTCTCGCAGCGGTGCCTCAGGTGTGTATTACCATACATCCTACTGGGGAAGCCCTCATGATTTTTTGTGGCTGTGCTCGACGCCGCCGGCATTGATTTGGGAGGAAATGAAAAAGGCCTATGACTACGGAGCAGACAGGGTATGGATTCTCAATATCGGAGATATCAAGCCTGCTGAAATCGGCATCGAGTTCTTTATGCAGATGGGCTGGGACATTGACCGCTGGAATGAAAAAAATCTGGATGAGTTTCTTGTCGAATGGGCCGAGTCTATATTCGGAGCGGAGTTTAAGCGTGACATCGCACAAATTATGTATGAATATTACCGCTTGGCCCAGGCGCGTAAGCCGGAGCATATGGGCTGGAGCACCCTTTATCCCTCGACTAAGACAAAGGAGCCGGAATTCAGCCCGATTCATTTCGGCGATGAATCAGGACAGCGAATCGAACAGTATCAGCAGATTGAGAAAAAGGCGAAAAATATCTTAGAAAAATTGCCCGAACCTTACAAAGATGCGTTTTATCAATTAGTCTATTATCCTGTTCGCGGCGCGAGCCTTATGAACCAAAAGTATCTTTACGCTCAGAAAAGCAGGCTCTATGCAAATCAGGGCAGAGTCTCGGCAAATGACTACGCTTCACAAGCGCAAAGAGCACACGATGCAATCATTGAGGAAACGCGTGTGTATAATAATGATATTGCCGACGGCAAATGGAAAGACATGATGACGTGGAACCCGCGCGAGCTTGCCGTGTTTGAAAAACCGAAGGTTGCGACGGTCGAGCCGGTTTTGGGTGCATCGATGGGAGTAGCTATTGAGGGACAGACAGACGAGGTTAAGCAAGAGATAGATGGTGACTTCCGCTTTAATCAATTACCGCGGTATGATATCTTCACGAAGCAGCGTCATTTTATCGATGTCTTCAATAAAGGGAACACAGCGTTCGAATGGGAAGCGGCTGCTTCAAAACCGTGGGTTCGCTTAAGTTCGGATAAGGGAACGGTTGAGCAGGAGCAGCGAATCTGGGTTGAGATGGACTGGGCTGCCGTACCCATCGGTGAAAACACTGCGACGATTAACATTACCGGAGCGAGCCGGAGCGTGAGGTTGATTATTAATGCGGTTCGGTCTTCGTCTCCACGTCCTGAGGAGCTGAATGGATTTGTACAGAGCAATGGATATGTCAGTATCGAAGCGGAGCATTATACCAATCGAATAAATTCGGGCGGAGCATCCTGGCAGGTGATACCGACGCTAGGACGAAGCGGTGACTCGGTGACGGTGCTGCCGATGACAACTCCGAGCCGTAAGATTAGCGATAATTTCTCGAAGAGCCCGGTGCTGGAATATGCGGTTTACTTTTTCGAGGCCGGCGTTCAGAATGTGAAGGTTTATGCACTCCCGACCCATGCAATTACCAGCGAACACGGGTTGCGGTATGCGATTTCGTTCGATGACCAGCCGCCGCAGGTTGTGGAGTATGATACAAAGGAATGGAGCAGGCCGTGGTCAATCAATGTTCTGAGAGGTTGTGCCGTCTCAGAGAGTTCTCATTCTTTATCGCAGCCGGGACAGCACATCCTGAAAATCTACATGGTAGATGCCGGTGTAGTCATTGACAAGATTGTCATCGGTGATGCTGCGCCGAGCTATCTCGGCCCAGCGGAAACACGGATTAGGTGAAGAATCAAAAAGATAGTCTGAAACAAGGCTTTTTAATACCAAGATTTTATTAAATTTGATTTTCATTAGGCCAAATTTGTCTATACCATTCATGAGGCGGGCTCGACCAAAAGAAAATCTTATCAAACGGCGTTTTATCGCAAGAATCTATTATCTTTTGATTATGAAAATCGACTTGTTCAGGAAATCTGTGCATAGCATTAAATGGATTATCGTGCGGAGCCGCAATCAAAAGCCATAATTCATCCAAACCATTCCTGTCATATTTTTGGGCCTTAAAATTCTTTTCCATAATAATCTTGCAAAGGTACTCAACATTTATCCCAACATAACAAGCATTAACATCGGCACCCCACATACCGTAAAAACCCTTATTAATTATTACCCGATCGACATATTTGCTCATTAGTGGATAATCCTTAAAATCATCAATTATTCTCTTTTCCCATTCAGGTATGACCAATATATCCGAATGAGAGTCTTGGCTTTCCTTCAGGACAAGCCTGACAAGCTCATCAGCAAAACTCCTTACCATTTCGGAATTTAATCGAGCATGAAGCAAACAACTTTTTTTCAATTGAAAAAATGCTTTTATATTTTTTAAGTGCGGGTAATTCAACTTTAAATCTTCAATCTCCTTCTGGACTTTTTGCCAGAAACTCGAAAGCCTCTGGCCCTGTGAAGACGATTCTTGAGGAATTTCATCGTTAAAGTGGTCTCTCACTTCGATTCCAACAGTCCGAGTAAAATCATAATTTGGTGATTTAAAAATTGCCAGTGTGTCCGGGTTTTCAAACGGCTTAATGCCAGCCTGAACGTTAAGAGTTCTGAAAAAACCTTTGACCGTACGTATTTCTCTTCTCTTTTTGTTTTGTTCTTCGTACATATTATTTCCCCCTATAATTTTATTTAATTAGATTGTGCAAATTTCAACTTCAATTCAGTCCCACTCTATATATAACCCCAAAAAGTATGGGTTTTTGGCAATTTTCTAATACTTTTTTATAAATTGAAGCATAAATCTGAGGAATTTTTTCATAGTAGAGGGTCATTGAACCTTATAATCGCCATAAGCGATATAAACTAACATAGTTTGAATCTCGAATTGCCCCCGGCACAGATTTAGGCAAAAACAGTGCCCCGCCCACCCTCCTTCGTGCAGACTACGGAGGGCAGGCAGGTGGCGGGGCTAATCGAAGTGTTTATTGATATACCTTATCCGGGTGCTAAGTTCGTCCTCGGTAAAACAAAAACGTTTGTCGTAACCTCTGCTCCAAATTCGTCCTTTTCGGCCATTATCCCATAAGATTCGTGCGGTCAAACTCTTATATCTTCCGACGATTTTTCTATTGATTCTGAATGAGGTCGTGCCAATAAATGGATATGATTTGAATAAACCGCCAACGCTACAATCTTGTGAGTAATTTTTGCGGCTTCGGCAAGAATCGTCTGTTTGACGATTTGCTTTTCCTGATTATTTAACTTAACGACAGGCGCTTTTTGCCTTTTTCTATTTCTTTGGAGTACCTTCGTATCACCTAACAGGATTTTGCCATTATCGACATACCCTCTTTTATCACCCGGAAGCCAACTGCCATAAGTCGTCCAGGTAATCATATATCCGACAATCTATGACATATTTATAATGATAAGTTTTTGTGAACGAGTTAACAATTCTTTTTTGTTTAGCCCCAGCACCTGTGGGTGGGGCCTATTCTTCATACCTGTGGTCGGGGCAATAAGAAAACCTCCGGCACAGGTCCGGAGGCTAATCTTAAAAAAAAAGCGGTCTGTGAATAATCACAGACCGCAATATATCAAGAACAGTCAAGCTTATGCAGCGAAGGTGTCTGACTATCAACCTCTTTTTTTTAGATTCCCGCCTTCGCGGGAATGACAAAAGAGGCGTTCTAGTAATCCCTAGAAAGGAGGTGATCCAGCCGCAGGTTCCCCTACGGCTA
>CAYXGT010000117.1:0-6384 GCA_964464635.1 uncultured Pirellulales bacterium
ATTCTTTTTTACTTTTTTTTCTGAGTATGGTTCACTTTTCTCAGGGTCTTGTACCATCAGAACATAAACCTCTGGCCTTGCCCCCCAGCGCTCAATATCAGAACCTCGAATAGCAGGAAAAACCAAGTCGGATTCTATCTTTTCCTCAACCCTCTTTATTTTTCTTTTCCCTTTCTCTACAAGATTATGAACTATCAAATCCCCATTCGATAGTATTTCGCTTACATCAACCCAGAACACACCATATGGTTCTGTGCTTGCACCTCTGCGTGCCTGATACGCGTTTCCTCCTTCTATTTTCTTTAGGCCGCCGTCGGTTTTTTTTAATGTCTGCCAGGAGCCACTGCTCTTACCAATCGGCCGGGCTATCAGATTCTCTTTTTCTAAAAGTTTTTTGGCATCTTTTAATGTTAAATCAGTCGCTATTTTTCCAACACCCTTTTTTCTACGCCAGACTGTGTATGGTACCGGATATTCTGTTTTTCCGCGTTTCTTCAAAAAAATTGCCGCAGTCTTATTTGCCGCACCTTCAAAAGGCTGTACTGTTACCAAATCGTGAGCTTTTATCACGTTTAAAGTTTCTCTGTCTCCGAGACGAAACTTACGGAACCCCTCTCCCGCTCCTTTTGATTTGAACACCTCTTGTGTAATTAAAAATCCGAGCGTCCCATTTCTCGCCAGATAATGGTCTGCTGCCGCATAAGTAAACAGCATCGAGAAATCCTTTTCTCCGCCTCCTAAACGAGCAGCATGACCTTTTAGTGAAAACAGTCCGTAATTCTTCCACATCTCCAAAGTCGCCTTACGGTATTCTTCTGACAGGTATCCCCATCTAATCCAGGGCGGATTACCCACTACAAAATCGAAATTCTCCGCAGTCATTGGTGCAAATACATTCTTCAGAAATCTTGACCATATACCGTTCCTGCCATCTTTCTCGAGTTCCAAAATGTGTTCATAGAATTTAATTACAACTTTTTCATGCGGTGGGTAAACGAGCCCTTCTTTCTTAAAACGCTCTATTGCTTCCTTTTGGCTACAGCCTGTTTTTACCAGCTCCTCTATGATTGGTGCTGCTCGTTTCATTAAAGAGCGGTCATATACCCAGATTTTAGGTACGAAAAAACTTCCTACCGATGTCCTGATCTCGACCACTCCGTCTTCGCTTAATAGCATCTGACCTTTCTGCTTCGGCCAGAGAACAGAATCTGCTAAATATACAGGTATCTCAATCGGTCCTATCTTATTTATTAAATCACCAAGGGCAAAAACATAATTTGTTCTTGCTGCTATTACCGCTAGTGGATTTAAATCAAATCCCCATACATTTGATAGAATTCTGTTGGCAGTCTCGGCAGATGGTTCTTTACTTTTTGCCCCAAACTCTCTTGACTTCTGTATCGCCAGAACCAAAAATGTCCCCGAACCGCAGGCTGGATCTAGTAATCTTTTTCTTGTGTCTCCTCTATAGCCAGCCTCGTTAAGAACCAGTTCGGCCAACCAGTCGGGAGTATAATACTCTCCAAGATGGTGTCTGACTATATCCGGCACGAGATACTGGTAAAGCTTCTTCAAAAGGTCACGCGTTACCTCAGGCTCGATAGTTGTTGTTGCGGGTTCAAATTCTGAAAGGCATCTTGCTGTC
Source organism: uncultured Pirellulales bacterium (assembly GCA_964464635.1). Classification (GTDB taxonomy): domain Bacteria; phylum Planctomycetota; class Phycisphaerae; order Sedimentisphaerales; family Anaerobacaceae; genus CAYLMG01. The sequence continues at coordinate 1,646 of CAYXGT010000117.1, forward strand.
TTTCGAATCGCATCCTGGAGTCTGGGAGAATTCAGCGACTCTAAATACCATCGAAAGAAATCCCCTTCGAGAAAATTCGTTATTCCTCGCTTGTTATAAACTCCACCATCTTCGATATCTGTCAATAACGCTTCCAATTCCCCTTGTTCTGTATGGATAAGACCGTTGCTGAACGAAGTTGTTAAGCTTCCTTCACTTACCGAAAGTAATTCCGCAGCGATAAGCTTCATAAGAAGTGCAAAATACGTATGCACACAAAATAATATAACTTGGAAATCACTTTCTTGCTCTAATCCATAATTTGCCGCAAGTGCCTTTGTTTTCTTATCTGCTCCACCGGCAAATTGTTCTCCATAGACAATACCAAAAAGTCTTTGCCATTCATCGAAGAATACCTTCGCTCGCCTCGTGCTCCAGTTCATTAAAGCATCCACGAAAGAACCAACTGCTTCCTTAGCTATTTCGCTTTTTGGGCCAAATCGTTCAGATAAATTTTCAGCAGTTAGAGCGACTCTATCAAGAGCTCTTAAGTATGTTACGAACGTAAAAGCGCTTTCGAAATCAAACCTATGCGGCCCATCCATAATGAAATTCAACGCGGCAACTCTTTTTGTTGATGCTTTTCCTTTGGGTTTGCATCTCACGAAGAATATTTCATTTCCATCAAATCCTACCCCAACAATTCGGATATACCCCTCCCCTCTGTCTTTTCTGCTTGCCTTGACTTCTGCCGAAATATAATCTTTTAACTGTTTATAAGCATGGTCAACTTTTCTTTGAGATGAAAACGCATTCGGCGGCTCAAATTCTATAACTACCTGTCCATGAACGGCATCAGGACGTCCGGTAAAAATGCTTTTTGCTTTATCACTTAATCGTTCGTATCTTTCCTCAAATTTGAAACCCGCACTCTCGAGAAGGTTACCTAAAGTTCTCTCAAATCTAATCCGGAGATCTTCTTCAGTTTTGGCAGAGTACATTATTTTCTTTGCCGAACTGACTAATTTATCTGCAATTTTCCTTAACGTAAAATCCGTCGTAGATTTATTATTATTCTTTAGTTTGTCCTTACCCATCTAAATCCCCGTCAATAAAATCCGCGATATCTGCGGATAAAAATTCTCTTGAAATTATCCGAAAATCCCTATCCCCTGTCAAGCGATTGTTTTCACTTCTTTTATCGTGGCATTGGCATCCTGCCAATGCATTATAATGAAGAAAGTGCGTTGGAAGTTTGTTATTAATTTTGCTGACTCAAAGGAATGAAAGCGATAAATTGCTTTCGTGGTCGAGTAAAAATCTGTGTTGATAGCTCGTTTTCATAAGCAGATTTTTATGAGAACACAAAGTCAGTATAATTTCCTGACAATCCTGTTATCCTGTCTAAAATCTTCGTGTCTTGGTGGTTTAGTGGTAAAAAAAAATCTTAAAATTTTATTGATAAATCGGCCTAATTTGGTACAATTACACTGTGTGTTAGAAAACACACGTAGGGAGGATAGTTCCTCAAGCGGCTTGTCCTCCGTAGCGTAAGCGAAGGAGGAAGGCCCGCCCGTCGGCCAAGTCAAAATATTATTTCATAACTTCTTTTCTTTTAAGGAGTTACTTAACAATCATAAATCATAAATCATAAGTCATAAGTAATAAGTAATAATCAAGGACTAACAAATGTCCAACAATACGAGAATCGCCTGTCCACCGAAGTATCAACGAAGGCGGAAGTATCGAGAACACAATAACTTATGTGCCTTTAAGGCACCTCTACATCTGTCGAGAGAGCTCTACAAATCAAACCTTTTTATGCAAAACAAAGCCAATTCACCAGGTGTCCAATATGACATTAATTCTTATTCTACAAGGACATACAAAAAATATGTGCTTAAAAGCACTCCCAAAAACAAAGCCAAACGAACCCAAAACGAACCCAATTTTAGCCAAAAATTGGCTTTGATTTTGAACAAAATATTCGTATTCGCGAATAAGTTTAACTTCTTAGCTGACTTACAAAGTAAGAATGCAGAGCATTCTTGTGGACGAAGGATTTTTTGTGTGAATAGCTTGCTTTTCAAAGCAATAAATCCTGAGAACACAAAAGTCAGCGAAATACTCTCTGTGCACTCTGCCTGCCCTGAGCTAAGTCGAAGGGTGTCCTCTGTGGTAAAAAATAGATTAGTGCAATTTCGTGAAAATTCGTGGTTAAATGAATTGGTTATTTTTCTTCGTGGTTCAAAAATCTGTGAAAATCAGCGGAATCTGCGGTTAAATATTTTCATTCTTTTATTTCCAGATTTCAAGTTCGAGCTCAAGCTCGATGTCGAACTTCTCTTTGACTTTTTCTTTTACAATATCAATCAACTTTATAACGTCGCTGCTGGTGCAGTCCTTTTCCGCAATTATAAAGTTAGCATGCTTTTCGCTGATGACGGCGTTGCCTTCCCTGAGACCTTTCAGGCCGGCCCGGTCTATCAAAGCGCCGGCAGAGACGGCCCGCGGGTTCTTGAATACGCAGCCGGAATTTCTGGCGTTCAGCGGCTGAGTGTTCTTTTTGTAAATCCAGATTTCCTTCACCGTCCGCATAATACTTTCCGACTCAGCCTCTGCCAGACTCAATTTAGCACCGAGGATAAAATTAGCGGTTATGTTCGTTCGACGGTAATCGAAAACCAGCTCCGGCTTGGTCTTTTCAAAAACTTTACCCTCGTTATCCATCAGCTCGACAGATTCGACGACGGCACCTATGTCACCGAAGTTTCCGCCGGCATTCATTTTCACAGCCCCGCCGAGAGAACCCGGTATCCCCGTAAGGGCCTCCATACCGGCCAGGCCCTTCTGGACACAGGTCAATACAAGCCTGCTCAGCTCCATACCGGCGCCGGCCTTGATTTCTTCACCGTTAAATTCGCACTTCGAAAAATCTTCCGAGTCAAGCTTTATCACCGCCGCACGCAAACCCTCATCGGCAATAAGCAGATTAGAGCCGAAACCTATGACCCTGATAGGGACATCATTCTCCCTGCAGCGCGTGACGGCCTGCTTGAGCTGCTCGACGTTTGCCGGCCTGATAAAATAATCGGCAGAGCCGCCCAAGCCATACCAGGTATGCTTTGCCATTTCGTAATTGGTTTCAACGATTTTCTCTAAGCCACTGAATATATTCATAAGACAGCTTCCAAATATCTCCTGCACCCATAATTACGACCAAATCATCGGCCTTTGTATTTTGCTTAAGGTACTCCAGCGTCCGGCTAAAACCATCGATAAACAGCGCATTTGAGCTGGCCCTGCAGATACGCTCAACAAGGAGCTCGGCGTTAATTACCTTTTTTGTCGCCTGCTCATCACGGACAAAATAGATTTCAGGCACAATAGTAATATCAGAAAGCTTAAAGCTTTCTGCAAAATCATCAAGTAAAAATCTTGTCCTGCTGTACTGATGCGGCTGATACACGCACAAGAGGCGTTTGAAGCGGTATCTCTGCCGAATCGCCTCCAGGCTGGCCTTAATCTCGGTGGGGTGGTGGGCGTAATCATCAATAACCGTGATTCCGCCGATTTTTTCCCTGAAGGTCAGCCGCCTGTCCACGCCGGTGAAATCGCCGAGCATCTCGACAATCTGCCGGCCGTCGGCACCACAATTAACAGCAATCGCCACAACCGCAAGGGCATTGAGGATATTGTGTCTGCCCGGCTGGCTGATTCGGGCCTTTCCCAGGCAACGGGCATTATGATATACATCAAAACTATAAAGGCCGTCATCCAGCTCGATATTTTCGGCGTAAAAATCGCAATTCTGGTTAAGGCCGAACGTTACGAACTGTACCTGCGGCAATTGCTTCATAATCTTTTGCACATTCGGGTCCATATAGTTTGCCACCACCAGGCCGCCGTCCCTGATACCGGCTGCGAAGTGCCTGAAGGCTTCGACGACATTTTCTTCGTTTTCGTAGATGTCGAGGTGGTCAGGCTCGACGTTGAGAATTGCAGCGATTCTGGGATGCAGATTCCAGAAGCTCCGGTCGTATTCGCAGGCTTCAGCAATAAACAAATTGCTGTCACCCGTGCCGCTGTTAGTGCCAAGCTGATTGATATCGGCACCGATTACGAAGTTGACGTCCAGGCTGGCTTTTTTCAACAGATACACAAGCCAGCCGCCGGTGGTACTCTTGCCGTGAGTTCCCGCGATTGCCACGCCATCAAAGCTGTCCATCAATATGCCGAGCATCCGGGCGTATTTATAAATCTGGCAGCCTTTGCGCCTGGCTGCGATAAGCTCCGGGTTATCCTCTTTTACCGCCGCTGAGAAAACCACAACATTAGTATCGGGCTTGAAATTCTTTTCGCAATGCTGAATTTTTATTTGCGCACCTGACTTGTTAAGGCTGTCCGTTACAGGGCTTGGTATCTGGTCTGAGCCGGTAACAACCGCGCTTTGCTTGAGCAGGATCTTGGCGAGGCCGCTCATACCAACCCCGCCTGCACCGATGAAGTGATACTTTGTGCCTGCTGCTACTCCGTTTTTCAAAATAGAGTCTGTTGTTCTGGTTTCGGAACCGTCCATATTAGCCTTTGTTTTTAGTACTGCCCTGATTTTTATCGTCCTTTGACAGGCAGATGCAAAAGCAATGTATCAATTACCCGCCAAAAATCAAATAAAAAAGAAAAGATATATATCAGCCACCGAAGTCACAGAGCGGCTGTGTTAGATTTCAAGTATTTTTTAGAATTTTTCTTGGAGTCCA
>CAYXGT010000118.1:0-6251 GCA_964464635.1 uncultured Pirellulales bacterium
ATAAAGGCTGAGGTGAGCGGGACGATTGCCGAGATAGTTGTCAAGAACGGCGAGGCTGTCGAGTACGGCCAGGTGCTTTTCAAGGTCAGCGGTGTTTAATTTTTTTATGATTGGGTGCCGGCGGTAAGATATGTTTTCGAAGATATTGATAGCAAATCGAGGTGAGATAGCGGTCAGGATAATGCGTGCCTGCCACGAGCTTGGGATAGGCGCGGTTCTGGTTTACTCGGAGGCGGATAAGGACGCGGCTTACCTTGAGTTTGCCGACGAGGCGATATGTATAGGTCCTGCGATTGCCGCTCAGAGCTATCTGAATATTCCGCGGATAATAAGTGCGGCGGAGGTTGCCGATGTTGATGCGATTCATCCCGGCTACGGATTTCTGGCGGAGAACGTGGAGTTCGCCAAGATATGCGGTGACTGCGGGATAGAGTTTATCGGTCCGCCGGTAGGAGCGATGAGGCTTCTTGGTGACAAGGCGAGGGCGAGACAGTTGGCACAGAAAGTGGAGGTGCCGATAGTGCCGGGTTCGCAAAGTGTAGTAGAGAACGAAGCGGAGGCTTTGAAGATAGCAGAGCAGATAGGATACCCGGTGATAATCAAGGCGGCGGTGGGCGGCGGGGGACGCGGGATGAGACTTGCACATAACGAGATAAGCTTTCGGCAGGGCTTTAGTGCGGCCCGCTCGGAGGCGGAGGCAGCGTTCGGTGACGGCTCGGTGTACCTTGAGAAGTTTATAGCTGAGCCGCGTCACGTCGAGGTGCAGGTGATGGCGGATAAGTTCGGTAAGATTTTACATTTCTACGAGAGAGACTGTACGACGCAGAGAAGACATCAAAAGATGATAGAAGAATCGCCCTGCCCTGTGCTCGATGAGCATACCAGAGAAAAGCTGTGCGTCGCGGCAATGAGGATTATTAAAGAGGCGGGGTATGACAGCGCTGCGACGGTTGAGTTTCTGCTGGATAAGAATAAGGATTTTTATTTTATCGAGGTGAATACGCGTATCCAGGTCGAGCATACGATAACGGAGATGGTTACCGGTTTCGATTTGATACAATTGCAGATTCGGACGGCGGCGGGAGAGAAGCTTGAACTGGAGCAGAGAGATATCGGTCATAACGGCGTTGCGATGGAGTGCAGGATAAACGCTGAGGATGCGGAGAATAAATTTTCGCCGTCGCCGGGCAGGATTGAAAGATATATCCAGCCGGGCGGGCCGGGTGTTCGAGTTGATACACATGTTTATCAGGGCTATACCGTTCCGGCGAATTACGATTCGATGATTGCCAAGCTTATTGTGCATCGGCCGACTCGCGATGAGACGATAGCTACGATGAAAAGGGCGCTTGGTGAATTTATTATCGAACCGATAAAGACCACAATTGGCGCCTGCAGGACAATTCTTTCACACAATCTTTTCGTCAAGAACAAAATAGATACAGGCTTTGTCGAACGAAGCCTGTAGGTATTTGCTCGTGTAAATTTAATCAGTGTCAGAATTTTTTTGATTTATGGGCTGCCGAGGATTTGGTTTTTTATGCGGAGCTCGTCGCCGGCATCTTCGATTTCCCAGATTTGTACGCGCGTTCCCGGCATTTGAAAATAGCGGTGCAAGACCAGCAGCAATCGGCCGTCAAAATCTTTTATCAGCATACCGTGGCCCCGGTCGTCCCAGAGTAAAGGCTTGTCGGGATGTTTCCAGGGACCTGTTATTTTTCCTGATGGTGAATATGCAACCGTTTGTGCATACAGGTTGTGTCGGCTGTGACTTGACCAGAGCATAGCAAGTGTTCCATTTTTCATACGGTAAAACTCAGGGCCGTCAGTTACAGCTCCGGGGTTTTTGTCAACCCAGTCGAAATCGGCAGCGTTAAGCAGTGTAATAGGCTCACCTATTGTTCCTGACAAATCGTCTTTGAGCCTGATTGCCTTTATCAGGCCGTTAGTGATTTGGACCCACTCGTGGCAGTAAATCAGCCAGGGCCGGCCGTCTTCAACCCAGAAAGTACCATCGAGAGTTATTTCACCGTCAGGCGTATGCGGCTTATTTCCTATTGGTTTAAATGGGCCTAATGGGTTGTCACTTACACAAATCTGGGTGCCGCGTTTATTAATCTTTCGTCCGCCATAGCTGTTCGGGTCAGCCTGGCCCCATTGGTGGAAGGTCGTGAAAAGATAGAATTTGCCTTTATACTTATGCACTTCCGGTGCCCAGGGCCCTGCGTTTCTGTCTGCCCAGAAGCCCTCCGGTATCTCGAACACGAGCTTTGGGCCGTGCCATTTTACAAGGTCTTTGCTCGTGTAAGCGATGACGCCGGCGTGTTCCGAAAGCCTGGTTGCGGCACTGCGCCTGCGAAAGGGAGCATAGCCCTGGTAAATGTAATAGGTTTGTGTGTTCGGCTCCGCGAGTATAAATGGGTCGTGAACAGCCAGGTCGTTTATGTCAATGGTGGGGTATTCTTGGGTCGGGGTTTTTGGGCTGATGTCATTTGCATCGGTGTTGTTTGATAAACACAGATTTGCGTATGAGCAGATAATTACTGCAAGGCATATAAGTGCGGGCCGGATACTCTTTTTCATTATTGATGTTCCTTAAAGTAAGTTGTTAAGGATAGTGCGAAGAATTTTTTCGAATATTTTTTTACTTTTCAGGAGCTATCAAATCTTCATACGTTTCGCGTTTTCTTATGACGGAGAATTTATCGCCGTCAACGAGGACTTCTGGTGCGCGGGGCCGGGCGTTGTAGTTGCTCGCCATAGTAAAGCCGTAAGCACCGACAGTGAAGATTGCAAGTAAGTCGGCTCTTTTTACAGGCGGCAGGGCTCTGTCTTTTGCGAGGAAGTCGCTGGCTTCACAGATGGGGCCGACGATATCTACAATTTCAGTTCCGGCGATTTCCAGGTCGGCGGTTCTTTTTTGCGGAACCATATTTTCATTGACTCTTGCAGGCCAGATGAAATGAAAGGCCTGATAAAGTGCCGGCCTGATGAGGTCGTTCATAGCGGCATCGACGATGGCGAATTTTTTGCTGCCGCTTTGTTTGGTATAAAGTACGCGAGTGAGCAGAACAGCGGCGTTTGCAGAGATGCTTTTGCCGGGTTCGAGGATGAGCTTCAGATTTTTATCTTCGAGCAGAGGGACGATGCCGGATGCATAGTCGGCGGCGGAAGGGACGGTGCCGGATTCGTAGTCTGCGCCGTAGCCTCCGCCGAGATTGAGGGCTTCGATTTTATGGCCTTTATTTCTGAGCTGTTCAATCAGGGGCAGGATTTTTTTTATGGCGTTGACAAAGGGGTCGATGGATTTTCCTCCTGAGCCGAGATGGACGTGAATAGCGCACAGCTCGACTGAGGAATTTCGGCTGAAAGATTCGAATACTCTGATTGCATTTTCAATACCTACGCCGAATTTGGTTTCTTTTTTTCCGGTGGTGATATAAGCGTGCGTTTTGTACTCGATATCGGGATTGACTCGAAGAGCGAGCTTCGGTTTTTTTACCGGTTTTGTTTTCTCTGCCAGGGCGATGATGTTTTGCAGCTCCTGCTCGGACTCGATATTGAAATATGCGATGTTTGCGTTCAGAGCTTCGAGGATTTCGTTATCGGTTTTTCCGACTCCTGCGAAGACTACCTTTGTCATATCTGCACCGGCCTGCTTTACGCGGTAGAGCTCACCGCCGCTGACGATGTCGAATCCGCAGCCGGCATCAGCGAGGAATCTGAGAATGTGTAAATTTGCGCAGGCTTTGACCGAATAGCAGATGGTGGTGTCGATGTCTTTGTAGGCGTTTCGGATTTTTTCGAGATGGTCGAGGAAGGTAGCTTTGCTGTATATGTAGGCAGGCGTTCCGAGGCTGTCGGCAATTTTTTCGATATCGACGCTTTCGGCAAATAATCTGCCGTCTTTATAGGTAAAGTAGTCCATTTGCATTTATCTCTAACAGCGCTTTATCGCAGAGGCGCGAATTCAATAAATAGTTTTTTCATTGAAGGAGTATAAGGAATTAAAGAATAATTTCAAGAGGCATCTGTTTTAGCAGTTGAGCTTGAAAGGCTGCAGGATTTTTTTCCCGGATAAAAAAGAAGGCCCCATCATTGTGATGAGGCCTTCTTTTTTCATCAAATGGTGCATTATCTTTTTTTCTTTTTCTTTTTGGCTTTTTTCTTTTTTACTGGTTTCTTCTTAGTTGCTTTTTTCTTTTTGGCTTTGGCTTTTTTCTTTGCCATTTGATTTCTCCTTTCGGCAAATTATAATCAAGTTAACATTATTAAGTTACCAAATATTTCTTATTGCGTATTTTATCGTCAAATTGCTTAGAAATACTTCATAAAAATTTTGTTTATCGAAGATTTGCGAAGAGATTTGTTTTGCCGAGCTCACGATGGACTGTAACCAAAAAGATTCAGAGAGATTGATTTGTTGTGTTCGAATTGTAAGTTGTATTATGAAATTTGCCCTGAGTGCATCTTAAGTTGTTGCTGGAGAAGTATGAAAAGTTTATTTCGAAAATGTACTATGGATGCTGTATTTTAGCGTTACAGACGTGTTTGACGAAATTAGTTTTTAAGGGTGTGGACATTTGTTTTGTCAACGAATATACTTTTCAGATGTACAGGTATTTTGAGTTGTGAAAAGAAAGCAGTTACTTTTTTGAGTGTTTTCAGCCTCTTGTCGGCGAAATTGAATGAGAAAAGTTTTTTAAATTTTTTTATCAGATTGGTTTTAATAAAACACAATTAGCTTGTTAATTTCTTATGGTTAACAGAAAAACAGCTTTGTTCGGCGGAACATTTGACCCGATACATCTCGGTCATACAGAGGTTGCATCTTGTGCAGCCCGGAGAATCGGAGCTGAGAATACAATCTTTATACCTGCGAGGTTTTCACCGTTGAAGATGTTATCTCCGGCGGCGCCTGCGGTGGGCAGATTCGAAATGATAAAACTTGCAATAGCGGGCAAGAGCGATTTTGAGGTTAGTGATTATGAATTGAGCAAGGAGGGTAATAATTACACTATTGAGACAGTCAGGCATTTTAAGGAAGATTGCGGCCCGGATGCCGAGATTTACTGGCTGGCCGGTGCGGACACAATGGATGAGCTCGAGCATTGGTATAAAGTTGTCGAGCTGATTGATGAGTGTAATTTGTGTGTGATGTACAGGGCCGGCTGTGAGAAGCCGAACTTTACAAGGTTTGAAAAAGTGTGGGGTGCCGGGCGAGTCAAAAAGCTGCAATCTAATATTATCGAGACGCCATTAATAAATATTAGCAGCTCTGAGATTCGCAGCAGGATTGCAGCAGGTAAGGATGTAAGTAATTTGGTGTGCCCGGCTGTCGGTGAGTATATAAAAAAGCACGGACTCTATCGCGGCAAAGAGGAAAAATCAGTTTAATTGGCCACAGAGGAAAAATCAGTTTAATTGGCCACAGAGGACACAGCCGCTCTGTGGCAGAGCTTTTTTACGTGTAGCATTCGGCGGGGCCGATTGTTTGCGGGAACAGTTTTTTATTAAAAAAGAATTGTCTGATGCTCGAGCAGAGATGGCATTTGCCGGCGTAGGCTTTTAGTGGTTTGAAGCCGTTTTTTTCTGCGAGCTCAAGCAGGCCGGCAGGGCCAAAATTAAAAAGCGTGTTAATTATACAATCGTTTTCCGGGTGAAAGTTCTGCCAGATAATCTCGAGCGGTGTTCGATTTATGTTGCCGAGAATAATACCGCTGCAGGTGCCGCTGAAAACATTGCCGTACGGGTCGATGTGAATTCCTTTTGCATCCAGAAAAGAGGTTTTGCAGTTTTGAGATTTTATTTGCTCGATTGGTTTGGCATCGAGCAAAGGTGCGATTTTTTCCGCAGCCCTTGCTGTGAGACGGCAGGGGTAATCTTTTGTAGCTGAGATAAATAATTGCTGCTTTTGTTTTTCATTGAGATTTTCGAAATTGACCGGCTGAGCGAGATATTTTTGCCATCGAACGAGGACTCGCTGCGGGCCAAGGGAGTCTATTGCAATATCAGCGAGTCTTCTTACCAGGTCAATGTCAACAAATTCCTGATGGAAAGGGTCACAGCTTATTTTTAACCGGTGCATACCGAGGCGGTCGAGGGTTTTTAGTTTTTCTTTTATTTCTTTTTCGTTTTCAGCCCAGAAGGCGTTTGTTTCGATTATGTCCACTTTACCGAGATTTTGTTTTTTTGCTTCTTCGAGAAGGGTGCACATATGCTCGAAGTACAAAAACGGCTCGCCGCCTGTG
>CAYXGT010000119.1:0-6045 GCA_964464635.1 uncultured Pirellulales bacterium
ATCTGAAGAAAACGAGATATACGTTTGAAAATATGATAATGTAATGGATATCACTCAATCTTACAAACTCGCCTCTTCTTTCCATAATTTTCTGCAAAAAACAACAATTTCATATTTCGAGCAATTAACCAATTTGCTAATTCACCAATTAACTAATTCGCTAATTCACTAAAGTCGCGGCAAAAATATTCAAATTTTTATTGAACATGTAAAAGGAATGTGGTATAAAATTCCTAAATGGGGGAGGCCCCATCCCGGGGCTGCGGAGACCCGCACGAATAGGCCCGTCGGCCAAGTCAAAATTAACAGTAAATTCTTATTTACTAAGGACTTATCAATGTCCAACACTACGAGAATCAACTATCCGGTATCGAGAATCGATAAACTAATTAACAAATTAACCAATTCACCAATTAACTTTCAGAAGGCACCTCTACAACTGTCGAGAGAGCTCTACAAATCAAACCTTTTTTTGCAAAACAAAGCCAATTTCAAAAATGACCAAATTAACATAACTGGTTGTTACATAAGTGGATATGACAATTTATGGCTTCTTTTCCGCCGAAAAAACAAAGCCAAACAAAGCCAATTCAAACCCAATTTTAGCCCAAAATTGGCTTTGTTTTCCCCAACATTGGCTTTGTTTTACAAGGAAATCTTCACTTTTGCGAAAAATTTTAATCAGTGTAAATCAATGAAATCAGCGATTAAAAATTCTTTGCGGTCTCTGCGACCTTTGCGGTTAAAAATGGCCTGGTGGCGGGGGTTAGAAATTCATCGAATCTGTGAAAATGGTCTGGAAATCTTTATCGTTTGCCAGTTCTATGTATTCGATTTTTTGGGCGAGCTGTTTTGCCCTGTCCCGCCAATAGCTGCTCACAAGTATAAGTTCCGCACCGGCAGCCGCTGCGTTGCCGATGAATTTTATTCGCTCAATAGCGACTTGCGGCAGCAGGCCGATACGCAATGCACTTTCCTTTCTCAAAAAATTGCCGAAAGCACCTGCCAAAAATACCTGCTGGGTTGCAGAGTCGTCGATACCGAGATTCTTTTGCAGGATTTTCGCACCTGCACGTATCGCAGCCTTCGCAAGCTGCAACTGGCGGATATCGGATTGGCTGATATAGACCTGCGATTCGCCGGTACCGGCGAGTATGAATGCCGGCTGGGCCTTTATTTCGGTAATGCGTTTTTCGATTTCAGCGGGCAAGTTTTTATCTTTTGTGAAGCGGCCGGTACTGTCGATTACGCCCAGCTCGAGCATTACAGCGGCTGCATCGAGCAGGCCCGAGCCGCAAATCGATTGCGGCGCAGCGCCGCCGATAGTCTCGATTTCGATATCGTCATCGTTGAAAACGACGGCTTCGATGGCGCCGGTAACGGCCCGGCTTCCTTTTTCGATTCTCGCTCCTTCGAAGGCCGGCCCGGCGGCGCAGCTCGCGGCGATGAGTTTATTTTTATTACCCAGCACGATTTCGCCGTTAGTGCCGATATCAATCAGTATTGTGGTTTCTTCGCAGTTTTCGATATCGGCGGCGAGCGCAGCGGCTGTGGTATCGGCACCGACGAAGCCTGCAATGTTGGCGATTGTGTGGATATTCGCTTCGGGATTTATATTCAGGCCTGTTTGTGCCGCGGTCAAATCCCGGGCATCAAGTTTATGGGCTTTGAAGGGTATTCTGCCGAGTGTATCGACCGGGTAATTGAGGAACAGGTGGTTCATTGTCGTATTGCCGGCGATGGCGGCTTCGTATATTGCGGCTGGGCTGTTGCCGGTTTTCTTGCAGAGTTTATCGATGAGATTATTTATACAGCCGACAATGAGCTTATTCAGCTCAGCCCGCTGCTTTTCGGATTTTGCATAGCTGATTCTCGAGATGACGTCGTCGCCGTGAGCCGATTGCGGGTTCGAGTCGGCTGCTGTCGCAAGATGGGAGCCGGTTTTAAGCTCGATAAGTTTTGCGACTACTGTTGTGGTGCCGATATCGATTGCCAGGCCGAGAACAGGGCCGGCGGTAAGGTTTGTGTATTTTTCGTATATGTCGAGTGCGGCTTTTTGTTTTGCCTCGATTCCTGCGGTAAGAATTTTTTGTTCGTAGAAACGGGAGGTAGCTGGGATGGTGACGGTAAGGTCGGAATTGATTTTATATTGGCAGGCGAGGATTTCGGTACTGTCGGCGAGCTTTACTTTGCATTTTTTGCAGGTCCCTGCGCCGCCGCAGGAGCTGTTGAGAATGATTCCTGCCCGGCTGGCAGCTTCGAGGATTGTGGCGCCGGCGTGTATCGAGATTGTCAGGTCGTCCGGCTTGAAAGTTATGTTGAAGTGAGCCATAGGTTCAGGTAAAAGGTAAAAATAAAAAGTAAAAGGTAAAAATTTAAAATTCAAAATGCAAAATTACGGTTAAAAATCCAAAACCGAAAAAAACGGCAGTTGCGGCTGAGATAGTTTTATGGGTTCCAACTACCTGTTTACGGTCTCTTAATTGAGCAGACGTAAAAGCGATTTAATCGGTTTTTGGGTTATTAGCCGCTGACTTTATGACGTACTTTCCAGCGAGCCTTTCTTTTTTTGCTGCCGATTTTTCTTCTTCGCCTTGATTTGGCCATTCAGGACTCCTGACAAGAGTTTTGATTTATTGTTCTTTACGGTTACGCTAAATATGATAATATAACAGGTTGGCAGGAAAGTAAAGATATTTTCAGCAAAGGGTGAATTTCGGGGTTTTGTTATGATACAGTGTAAAGATTGCGAATTTTTCGAGATGGGCCCGGACGGCAGGAGGACGTTCAAGTGCGAGCCTTTTACGAATATCAAGGAGCCGGAGTGCTTAGCGAAATGGCAGCTGATTCGTCTCGATATGCTTTTGGCGAGCTATCAGAGTATGCTTAAATGGCAGAAGGAATTTGCGCCGCTTCAGAAGAAGCTTTTTAAGTATATGCAGCGGGAGCTCGAGGATATGGATGAGACGGAGAGGTGGAAGATAGACGAAGAGGGCGATGAGGATAATAGCTTCCCCAAGCCGCCGGAGGAATGAATAAGTCGTAAAACGACTCAGTGAACTTTTTTTCTCAAGAGTACAGCGCCGAGGCTGAGAATTAGAATCGTGGCCGGTTCAGGAATCGTATAGAGAAAGCCGTGCCGGCCGCCGGAGGCGTCGTAATACATGCCTACGATATTGCTGCCGTCTATACCATACGCGAGTGTGTCGGATGCGCCAGGCATAGCGAGAGCTGTCCAGCTTGACCCATTATAGAAAAAACCGTAATAGCCAGATGCGTTGTAGTACCCGCCGACAATATTGTTGCCGTCGATACTGAATGCGAGTATCGAATGTGCACTGGGCATATCGAGAGTTGTCCAGCTTGACCCATTATAGAGAAAACTGCTCGCGCCGTCGCTGCCTACCATATTGCTGCCGTCTGTGTCATGTACATATCCGGGCACATCGAGGATTGCCCAGCTTGAACCATTATAGAGAAAACTGTGCCCAATGCCGGAGCCATCGAGGTAACTACCGACAATATTACTGCCATCTATGCCCGATGCCCCTGTTATATGTGCCCCGGGCATATCAAGAGTTGTCCAGCTTGACCCATTATAGAGAAAGCCGTACTGGCTGCCAGATGCGTCACCGTAGCTACCAACAATATTGCTGCCGCCTATGCCATATACCTCTGTCCAAGATGCGCCAGGCATATCGAGAGTTGTCCAGCTTGACCCATCATAGAGAAAACCGTGGTAGGTGCCATCCCAATAGCTACCGACAATATTGCTGCCGTCTATGCCGTATGCGCGTGTCCCGGATGCACCGGGTACATCAAGAGTAATCCAGTCGGCCATCACATATCCGGAGCCGAAAATGAAAAGATTTAATACGAAGATATAAAGACACAAAGTTTTTTTAATTGTACTTACCACCGATATATGTCCTTTTTCTCAAGAGTAGAGCGCCGAGGCCAAGAAGTAGAATCATGGCCGGCTCAGGGACTAAAATCATAACCGCATCTTCATGAGTATAAAAAGGGACGTCAATGGTCTCTCCGCTGGTAAGTATGCCTCCCAAAATACCCGTTGATGCCGTAACAGTGCCATATTCCACGGGTATATCGTCGATAGTGAAGTTACTGCCGGATATTGTTAGCACGCTGTTCTGCGTAGCACGGAGTTCCACCCCGAATGACCCTCCCGAGATGTTCAGTTGTCCGTAACCGTCTGCCCTGACATAGCTAAATGTGCCACCTGAAATATCTATCTGGCTATTTTCGAACGCGTCTACTTCAGTGCCTACAACACCGCCTAATACGGTAACCCAACTGTTTCCACCAGAGTGCAGAAATTCACCAATTATTCCTTCGTAAATTATCGCTCTGCTGTCATCGTAAACAAACAGATTCCCAGAAATTTCACCACCCAGGAGATTCGTATTTCCATTTTCGAAGACAGACAGAGCTTCCGCAATTTTGCCTCCGGTAACGATATTCAGCGTTGTTCCCATTCCGGGATAACCATAGTCAACCCGAACTAATTCAAATTGTCCTGTTGAATTGCCGCTGTTTATTTCATGAATTCCACCGTCGTTAAAATCCACGAAGAAAACCGCATAGGCATCAACACAATGAAAGGCCGAACATAGACTAATTACGGATAAGAAATAAATTACCCTTTTTTTCATTTTTAGCTCCTTTAAATATCTTCTTATTAGATTGTTTGTTTTCAGGGAAATAATTTAGTCCTGGACCGATAAAAGCATCATTTCTACCAGTAATATTTAGCTCAAAAAGTATTTTTATATGAATCAAACAACAGAACTAATACTTAAATCACAAGCTGTAGTTGCCACCACCGTTAATCGGGGGCAGCAGACTCCAGTCCATATAAGAACCTAACCATCCGCCTCGGATCCCACAATTCGAAAATGTGGGACGATTGCCGGAACCGGTATAGATTTCGGCGCTTGGTGAACTTGTAAGTGGGGCACTGTTTGTCCCAATTGTGCAGGAATTGATAACTGCCTCGGAATCGTACGTGTATATCGCACCGCCGTAGCTATTGCTGTAACCGCTAGCTGCATTGTCGTCGAAGTTGCAATTACTAATATTGGGACTACAACTCCAAATATATAATGCACCACCCTTTGCTGTCCCCGATGTGCTTTGTGCCAAGTTAAACTCGAAACTGCAGTCGTCAAATTTGACATTTGGCGATGACCCAATATAAGCCCCGCCTCCAGTGGTTGCTTTGCCATACTGGATGGTAAAGCCCTCGATGGTAATATTGCTTGAGACACCAGAGAAGTAAAATACTCTTCCGGTGCTACTGCCATCAATAATAGCGTAACCCGTCGTCGTCAAGGTAAAACCCTTATGCCCACTCAAAAAACTTAGGTGTGTGTAATAAATACCGTTTTCAACAATAACTTTACCTTCAGCAGCTACCATATTTATACCTTTCTGGATTGTGCGGTATGGATTCGTTATCGTGCCGTTCCCCGTACTATCATCGCCACTTGTTGATACGTAAATTTCCTTATTGGATTTGGAAGCTTCGGAGGTATTTCCATAAAATCCCATGTTAATTCTGTCACCGCTTGGGTTAGGTTCGTTCGAGAAGGTTGAGGAGGGATGACCGGTATCCACACATAGACTTGTTTCTGTATCTGTAACCCAAGTGCTGCCGTTCCATCTTCCAACACTTGACTTTAAGTGAAAGTCGTTATTGGATGCGTCTGCGAACAATGGATTAGCGTTGAAATTACCGGTTCCGCCTAATGAGTCAAATCCCTCAATACAGCTATAGTTGACATTAATGGTGCTTTCATCGTCGCAAATCTGCTCCTGCTCTTTTGTGGTGCCTCCATCGCCGTCGGTATTATCCCAAAAAATGCAATTCGTCACCGTCAAAGTTGAATGGTCTGAATATACTCCGCCGGCATCATCGCCCGAAAAATTATCGTAAAATGTGCAGTTAACAAATGTCGTATCCTGAAAATAACTTATGACTGCTCCGCCATCACCAACTGCAGTATTACCGGTAAAAACACAATT
>CAYXGT010000120.1:0-6020 GCA_964464635.1 uncultured Pirellulales bacterium
TGATACTGCGACATATGGTCACCCAGATACTGCTCCCAGCTCTGGCTGTTCCACAACTCGATATGGTCCCTCACTCCCACCAGTGTTATACTGTCTTCATCTTCCAGCCCAGCCCTTTTGCGAAGTTTCTCGTTCAGAAGTATCCTGCCCTGGTTATCGAGCTCGACCCTGGCTGCCAGGGCAAACGTCATCCTTTCAAACGCGACCGCCTCGTCGGCAGCTGTTGACTGCGGTGCCGCTGCAAGAACTATACGTTCAAAATATTTTTCCGGGTACAGACAAAGAATTCCGTTTGAGCCGAGTACGATATAAAAGTTGCTCCCGTGTTCTTCGCAGTCGATTTGATTCCGAAGCTTATTTGTGATTAGAACCCTGCCCTTTTTGTCTATCGTATGAGTATATTCACCTGTTAATAAAAGCATGACCGTCCTGCCACCTATTCACCACTAAGCAATTTTCAACAGGGAGATATTACCACTTCTTCCCACTTTGTCAACCATAAAACTATTTTTTTCTAAATTTTATTAAAATTTTATTATAGGACTGTTACAAAAATCGATAACTGCCTTAAATACAAGACCTTACAAGAAATCTCCCTTGTTGTATTTCTCGTTTAGCAGTCGCCGGGACTGCGACTGTATTTCTTTCCGCCCTTCGCGGCGAAAGCGTTTCTTTTTCCGTTTAGCAGTCGCCGGCCTGCCCTGAGCCTGCCTGTGGTGAGCGGAGTCGAACCATCGAAGGGAACGGCGACTTTTTAAACTATGAATGTTTAATAAAAAAAATGAAATAAACACCGCGCCGAAAACGTCTAAGTGTTAACAATGAAACACTCATTTACGAAATATCCCTGGTTTTAGAGGCTCAGCCTCGATAAAATAACAAAGGTAAAATAGCAAAAAACTTTTTTGGAGGCCATTATTATGAAAAAATCACTAATTACCTGCACTTTTCTTTCGGCTCTAATTCTTTTTACCTGCCTTTGCCCGGCAGAAGAAAAAGCTCAAAGCCCGCAGGAAAAAACCATCGCCGGCATCTGGAATCTGACAGCCGACCGTGGCGGCCGGCAAATGAACAGCACTCTTATTATCTGCACCGCCGAAAAGGAAAAACCAACGGTTCAATGGGGACTGGGCGGCGATGAAGACGAAATTTCAAATATCAAGCTCGAAGGCAGCAAGCTCACCTTCGACAGGACAAGAAGCTTCCGTGACCAGGAATTCACCTCAACGATAACCATCAACTATAATAAGCAAAAAGATTCCCTCACCGGTACAATCTCGTCCGACCGCGGAGACAACGATGTCACCGGCACTCGCGTCATTCCAAAACCCGATGCCGTCGGCACCTGGATTATCAAAACCGAAAAAGGCGAGAGCACACTGACCATCAACCAAAAGGATGGCAGGCTCGAAGGCAACTGGACCTCACCTCAAGGCGAAAGCAAGCTCTCGAATATCAAATTCGAAAAAGACAAACTCACCTTTGACCGTGTCACAAAATTAGAAGACAGTGAATCCAAATCCTCTTTTAAAGGCGAAGTCAGGGGCAACGAGCTGAAAGGCGAAATCACAGACGAAGCAGGCACAACAGAAGTAACTGCCGCGCGACTCGGCGCAGAAATCATCGGAAAATGGGCTCTCACTACCACTTCCGACCGAGGCGAGAGAACGAGTATTCTGCTCATCGACAAAGACCTCACAGGCAGATACGCTATGGGTTTCGGCGAAATGGATACAAGCAAAATAAAGCTCGACGGTGACAAGGTAACTTTCTACATCGATATGTCGTTCGGCGACCGCGATTTCAGCATGGATTACGAGCTCAAACTAAAAGACGGCAAGCTCGAAGGACAGGTCTTTTCCGACAGAGGCGATAATAAGGTCACCGGCAAAAAGATTCTCCCCAAACCTAAAGAAGAAAAACCAGCCCGGACCAAAGAAGAGGAAAAATCAACCGGGACTGAAACAGAAGACTAAAACTCTTAAAGCAATAAACCGATATCAACCGGCAGCAGCCTGTAAGCATTACTCGCTGCTGCCGGCATTTCTACAAATACAACATCACACTTTTGCTTCAGCTAATGCTGCTTCAACTGAAATTCATAAAGGTTGATACTAATTAAAGCAATCTTTAGAACTTCTGGAACAGTGTCTTTTAAAAAAGAAAGCGGGCGATGGGAATCGAACCCACATAGCCAGCTTGGAAGGCTGGGGCTTTACCATTAAGCTACGCCCGCTTTTATAATTGATTATTACCTGATTATTATTTATTATTCGTATCGAATGGTCAATTATAAACAGCGAAAAATATGAAAAAACAGAAAAGAAACAAATATGGAAATCGCACAAAAAGCTGAAACAGCAAAACAGGCCTCTATCAGCCTGGCTGCCGTAAAAACAGAGCTGAAAAATAAGGCATTGGACGCAATCGCAAAAGCTATCGAAAAACAAAAAGAGCAAATCATCGCGGCCAACAAAACAGACCTCACCGCCGCTGAGAAAAATAAGCTTCCCTCACCACTGCTGAAAAGGCTTAAATTCGACGAGAAAAAAATAAACGAAGTATGCGCGGCAATCGAAAGCTTAATTAAGCTCGATGACCCGGTCGGTAAAATCCTTGCGGTGACACAGCTCGACGACGGCTTGGAGCTTTTCAAAGTAAGCTGCCCTATCGGCGTTATCGGCATGATATTCGAATCAAGGCCGGACGCATTAGTACAAATATCAACGCTGTGCCTGAAAAGCGGTAACGCAGTCCTGCTCAAAGGTGGAAGCGAAGCTGCGAATACAAATAAAATACTGGCTGGCATAATCGAACAGGCAGCAAAAGATTACTTACCCGATGGCTGGATTCAGCTCCTTCAGACCAGAGAAGACGTCGCAGCGATGCTCAAGCTGGATGAATACATCGACTTGATTGTGCCGCGAGGCTCGAACCAGTTCGTAAAATTTATAATGGATAATACCAACATCGCCGTGCTCGGACACGCAGACGGAATATGTCACGTCTATGTTAACGCCGACGCTGATATCGAAATGGCCGTAAAAATAACCGTCGATTCCAAATGCCAGTACGTGGCCGTGTGCAACGCCGCCGAAACACTTTTAGTAGATGACAAAATTACAAAAGAATTCCTGCCGAAAGTAAAAGCTGCTCTTGAGAAACAGGGAGTTGAGATTCGCGGCTGTGAAAAGACTCGAAAGATTATAGATGTTAAAGAGGCGACAGAAGAAGATTGGCGGACGGAGTATCTGGATTTGATTTTATCAATCAAAATAGTAAGTGGTATTGATGAAGCAATTGGGCACATAAATAGATACGGCTCAAAACATACGGATGCGATTGTTACTGGTGACAAAGAAAAGGCTGAGAAGTTTATGGATTTGGTTGACTCTGCGTGTGTTTTCTGGAACTGCTCGACTCGTTTCAACGATGGCTACCGGTTCGGCCTGGGCGCAGAGGTTGGTATAAGCACAAACAAGATTCACGCCCGCGGCCCCGTAGGCCTCGAAGGCCTTATGATCTACAAATGGAAACTGCTCGGCAAAGGCCAGACGGTAGAGGACTATTCAATCGGCAAAAAGCAATTCAGGCACAGGAAAATAAAATAACATCTCGAGACTAAACTGTCAGGGAAAATGTTGCATATTATTGTCTCAGTTCACCGGAAAGGAGGTATAAAATGCCTCACAGAAAACTATTCCTTTTAATTGCTTTTGTCTTTTTCTTCTCCTGCTGTTTATGCTTTGCTCTGGTTACGACAAGATATATTGGTGACTGGCCCGATACCTGGCCCAAAGAATTAGAGCCTTTCCGTAAAAAAGCAATGACCTTTGACATTATGACAGGAACTCAGGAAAATGCGTATGAAATACATTTCGAAAAACGAGAGGAATTTGAGAATCTCTGGCCGACAATCTTGAAACTGAAAGATAAAGGAGCCCCGCTGACACTTCGAAGCATTGAAAAGCCCTTCAAAAAGGGCAAGCTGTTCAATAATGAAAAACCCGTCGTGCGTATATTTAGCTATTGCCACCCTGCACAGCCACGTTACCGCCCCGGCGGAAAGAAGCTTATACCAGCACCACCCTGGCCGGATTCAATCAAGTCTCCAACCGGCCAGTTACCTGAATATGTAACAATATCGCAAGACGGTAATTCCTTGATCCCGGTTGAAGATAGAAAACTAACGGTAATCAAATATCGTGCGCGAACTGATATCGAATTAGTGGTTGACGGAAATATTATCGACCTTAATCGTATTCCCTTACCAGCGGATACTCCTATTATCGATAAAAGATTCGAAGAAAAATAGTGTAACATAAACAATCACACTAAGTATGAGATTTGAAATCTCAAATCGGCATGAATCCATGTCTAAAATTCTTCGTATCCTGGTGTCTTCGTTCTCAAATAATCATTCTATATCAAACTTCTTTTCGGCGTAGCCTTCGATTTGCACCAATACGAATTTGATTTCAAATGAATCCTCCGAGACGGGCTTGTCGGCCCGCTTGAATTCGCGAATGGGTAACTGGACAAAACCTCCGGGTGAAATTGATGCCCGAAACGACTTTTGAATCTCCAGAGACCGGTCATTCAGAAATACATCTCCGCCGCTCCAGGGCTGCTGCCCCCTGTTCCAGACGTAAACACTCTGGTTTGCTATCTGCACTTCAGCTTCCAATTGCGGTTGCTTTTTCGAGCTGCAGCAGAGCAATACCACGCCAGCACAGAACAGCAGACACACCGAAATCAAGCGCTTGCAGAAAGAGTTTTCCATTCGTTATAACTCCTGTTTTAATACGCTCTTTTAAATATCCTGCCAATCAACACCTTTAAATTTTTTACTATCATATCTTAAACAATTATAACCAAATCTGTCAATATATACAGTTAAAATTTTATATCGGCAACAAAGATAATTGATTATGAATTGTAGATTTAGGATTATTCTTCGAGCCAAAAGTCGGTGAAGGTTTTTAAGTCGTTGGCGTCAACGCAGCCGGAAAGGTCGAAGTCGGCTCCTTCACAGTCGTTTGAATCAGGACAATCAACATTTAGCCAGTAATCTGAGAAGTGAGTGTAATCGAGAAAATCCACACCGTCGGGACAAAGAAAATCGGCAGGTAAAATCTGCCATTGTAGCCTTGGATAATTCGTCCCCTCACATATCGCCCAGATATCAATAAAATCCCAGTTAACAAAGCTGGCCTGTTGTTTCATCTTATTATTTGTAAGCGGTGTTCCTAATCCGTTATCCGGCCCGGTAGTATCCAGAAAATAGCAATCGCTGTAAATACCCAATGCATCACTTCCGCATAGGCCACCAACAGCTTCTGAATTACTTCCTGCCGTTACAGGGCCAGTTGAGTAACAGTTCCAGAGAAAACCAATTCTGTGGTTCTGGCCACACAGACCACCAATAGCAGCTGAATTATCACCACAAGTAACGGAGCCGGTTGAATAGCAATCTTGAACATCTCCAGAAGCAAGTCCGCAAAGACCTCCGATATATGTAGCTTCTACTCCTACCGTTACTGAGCCTGTTGAGAAACAATTAATAACGGAACCGTCAGCAAATCCGCAAAATCCTCCAACAGCCCATGAATAATCACCACAGGAAACAGGTCCAGTTGAGAAGCAATTAATGATTGTGCCACTGTTCCTGTTTGATCCGCATAGGCCGCCTATAAATAATGCATATCCTTCTACGGTTATGGAGCCTGTTGAGAAGCAATTAATAACGTAACCGTCAGCAAATCCACACAGTCCACCAACAGTGCTGGATTCAAATCCGGTAATATTAATATCTACAATACCGAGGTTTTGGACAGTGCAATCTTCTCCAAGCATTCCGAAAAGACCTAAGAAATCAGTGCTAAGTCCATTCGTATCTATGATAAGAGAGGAAATAATGTTGTCATTGCCGTCAAAACAACCGTCAAAGGATGCTATCGGTGCTTGTGTGAAGGGAGGGATGCCGGTAACGTTCGGATCGAGGTCGATATCGTTGTTTA
>CAYXGT010000121.1:0-5814 GCA_964464635.1 uncultured Pirellulales bacterium
TGTAAGTCCATGCTTGACAGCGTTTTGTGAGACGATTTCCTTTCCCTGCGGGGTTCTTGGGCCGGTAGATTTTTGGGCGTTAATGCGATTTGAGATGATTTTTGCTTGGGTAGCCATAAGATTTCCTCCGGAAAATTAGTTAATTGGTTAAATGGTTGATTGGTTAAATGGTTGATTGGTTAAATGGTTAAATTGTTACAAAGCATAGATAAATCCTTTGTAATAAAGTACTTACGATTATTTTTGACTTGGCCTGCCCCAAAACTCCGCTCGGGGTAAACTGGCCGAAAGACCTTGTGGCTTAGCCACTTACAGACATGAAATCTGAAATGTCTATTTTTCTTCGCCTACTGGCGTTTTATGTTTGCCTGCTGGCAAACATACGGGTAAATTAACAGACTATCAAACATAAGTCAACAAAAAAATGACTAAAAAAGAAAAAAAATTTTTAGACCACTAAGGCGCTAAGACACGAAGAAAATCAACCACGAATTAACACGAATTACTCGAATTTTTAAACCATAAAGAAAAGATTATTAACCGCGGATTACACCCTACTACGCCCTTCGGGCTCCGAAGGGCAGGCAGATTAACACGGATTTTAATAAACCATAAAAACTCAAAGACACGAAGATTTTAGACAGGATAACAGGATTTTCAGTATATTTATTCAGCAACAGAGTACACCAAGAGCACAGAGATATTTTTGCCACTGATTTCACAGATTTCACGGAAAATATTAGCCACAAAAAAGCGCAAAAAAACAGACACGGATTAACACCCTACTACGCCCACCGGGCTCAGAAGGGCAGGCAGATTTACACGGATTTTAATAAACCACTAAGAATCTAAGACACAAAGAAACAAGTCAAAAGTCAAAAGGTAAAAAAATATTTAGCCACGAATTAACACGAAAAGACACGAAGAAAAAATTTATTTAACCGCAGATTTACAAGGATTTTAATTAAAAATAAATACTTGATTTAATTGGTTATTTGTTTATAATTAGCAAAATACAAGGACGGACATCTTGGCGATGGATCGTCGGGGCGGGATTGAGCATAAGTCGGGGGCTCAAACTCGCATACATACCGCTTTCCACGTCAAAGGATGTGCCTCGCCAGAATGCGTTGGTTAGCTTCTTTGATGCAGCCTAATTCGAAAGAGTTGTCGTTTGTTTTAATGGAGTTAGGCGAAAAAACGAGAAAAAGGAAATTCGAGAAAGATTATGGAATCTAAAGGCTTGGTACAGCGAATATGAATGTTTTATATAAATACTGCGATCAGTTGGGTATTATAAAAATCCTGGGGGCGTTAGAGTTGAAGTTGCCGTTTATTTCAGAGGTTAACGACCCATTCGAATGTTTGACAATTTTTTATTGTCCTAATGATAAAGCTGCGATGAGAAAGCAATGTATACGGACATTTGAACGCAATGGTATTAGCCCACCGGCCGACTGGGAACAAAAACTAAACGAACAGTTTGAAACAGGCGAGCTTCGTAAAACACTGGAAGAAGGTATGCGGGACTTTATCAGCAAATGGAACCAACAAAGCTGTTTGTTATCTGTTTCAAAAACCGCAAAAGAACCTGTGATGTGGGCTCATTATGCCGAGATACACAAAGGGGCAGTAATCGGGATTGATTTTGATAAGTTGTTTAAAATGCATCCCGTTAATTATTCTGAAGATAGACCCCAAATGAATATTTTGCACGAGTTTACGCTCGAAAAATCTCTGGAAATAGCATCGACCAAATCGGTCGCTTGGATTTATGAAAAAGAATTTCGTGCGGTGTTTGATGATAACTTCTTGAAGAAACAGGGTTCAACGTGCCTTAGAGACTTCAATGGCAAGAAAACCTGGTTTTTGCGGCTGAATCCGGAATCGATAAGAGAAGTTGTTTTTGGTTTGTACACGGAGAAGAGTTTAAAGTCGGCTATCAGGAAGTTAATTGAGCGACCAGAACTACAGCACGTAAAATTACGTCAAGCTGAAAAATCGAAAACATATACCCTTAATTTGAAGTAATGTAGCGGAAACGTCTTCCGCTCCGGAGCGGGGAGAAAATAGAAAAATAACCCTCGAATTTCATTATTAGAGGTATAAGATTATGCCAGACCAAACACTTAAATGCCCAAAGTGTGGAACGCAGATAGAGCTGACGGGTGTTTTAACTTTAATGGTACAAAATAACAGAAAAGAAGGAAATAAGCAAAGGAAATCCGTGAAAATCCGCCTTCATTATATTACGGCGGACAAGTCTGTGATTAAAAGAAAGAATACAGAACACAGAATACAGAACTCAGTGTCAATCAGCGAAATCAGTGATTAAAAATCGACGTGTTAGTTTTACGGCTTTTTAAGAAAGCCGACGGTCGATTCCATAATCCTGTCGTAGAAAGTATCAGGCCTGGATTCTGCAGTTTGACGCCTGAGGTCTTCGAGATTGGCCCGGCAGAAATGACAGCCGACAGTATTAAGATGAAAATCAACGTAATCGTGCCAGTCCTTTTCCAATGTCCCCAAAAGATAAGCACCGACGGTGCTGCGCTTCGGGCAGCTGAGGCGCTTGAGACGCCATAGCTCGGTAAGCAGGTTCTCAAAATCAGCAGAATCAGGGTCAAAAGAAAAATTTGCACCTTCGATAAACTTGTGAACCTGCTTTATTGAGCGGTGCTTTGTAACAGCTATATGATTCTGACTTAAGTTAAGAATTTTGGCGATATTTTTATTCGGCAGGTGACAATAGAAAATCAGCTCTATAATTTTCAATTCACCAAAGCCGAGAGACTTTTTATAGCCGCTGAGCAGCTCCTCCAAGGCATCGGCAAGTATCCGGCGCTGCATAACAAGCTGCTCATCCCTTCTGGCATACCAGCTTACGGTCGGCTCTGCCGCAGCAACGGTATCAAAGGCATCTGCGTTTTTTTTACTGTCAGAACTGTGGTAAACATCCTGAATGAGACAGATGTGTGCAGAATTTCTTTTGCGGTAGGAATCAACAATTTTTCTTCGAAGAAGCGCAAACAGATAGGTTTCAAGGCTGCAATCCTGGCGGAAAGCATTCATAGTCTTAAGAAAGGCGACGAATGTTTCCTGAACGATATCCTCACAGTCGGCGCGCTGAGGCAGCTTTGCCCGCGCAAATGAGAGCAGCCGCCCCTGGTATCTGTCAACCAATTGTGCCCAGGCGCTTTTACTTCCCCTGCGAATCTGCTCGAGCAGGTAAGATTCG
This sequence comes from uncultured Pirellulales bacterium, assembly GCA_964464635.1. Lineage (GTDB taxonomy): Bacteria > Planctomycetota > Phycisphaerae > Sedimentisphaerales > Anaerobacaceae > CAYLMG01. Next base: position 3,239 of record CAYXGT010000121.1, read on the forward strand.
GCCTTTGCAATACGGCTCATAAAATTTCAAGCCTGTAACAAGTTTTTCAGGTTAAAAATAAATATATAAAAAAAGCTCCCGCAACCACGAAAACCACTGCAGCAGCCTTCAGGGCGAGAGAATAATAACCTCTTGTGGCGGCATTTGCGAAAAGGTAGAGAACGGCTATTAATATTACCAGGCCGCCAATCGAAAAAAACTGACGGAGCAAGGAGGCTCTCATAGAACCGATTTGCATCTTTTTATGCAGCTTTAACTCACTTATCTTCTCCGACGAGATATCGATTAAAAGAGCCTGACGATATACCGGGCCTGCAGAGGTTTGCAGAGATTGCGTGAATTTATCTATAATCAAAGAATTATCAATGATATCAGAAGCAGTTATCTTGAAATCGGCAAGTAAAGATAAGGAACGTTTTGGAAGCCGCTTAAATACAGAAGTAATCTTTTGACAGGCGTCATCGACGGCCTGCTGGTAGGCCTGAGCCTGGCTCGTACAGGACTCTTTCGAACGAGCTATAATCAGACTAACATCCTTGTTGTTATTAAGCAAACCGGAAAAATTTTCAAGCCAGGATTTCTCTGCGAAATCAACAGCTTTGCTAAATCGGCCGGCAGAGCCTGAAATCTGTGCAACGAGCGTACCGCTGAGACAATCTGCATGAACATTATTGGCAACCTCCAGGCTGGAGCTTTTGATTCGAGCCTGTTCAAGTTTCACTATTACAGTATTGCTGTCGGCTCCTGTCATAGGCTCTCGCATAACATTACTATGTATCAGAACCATGGTGGCGTCATTTTCTTTTCGCAACTGCTCTGCCAGAGCGTTCGATGCGCGTAAATTTACCTCGTCCTCTCGAACATCGGTATATATATGTATTGTTGAAGGTACGTTTTTTTCACCAACAACCTCTGATAAACCTGTTGAGATTTGCTTTGCGAGAGCCCTGGCTGCTGAGGAAACCGAGGAGTACACATCAGCGGCGAATTGTTCTTCTACGCCGCTCATCCACACAGGCGGCAGGTCATCAGCACTGCTTCGAACCACATCGTCGAGAGTGTCACTGCTGATAAACATATAAGTTACAATCAACATAACAAATACCGACAAGCCTGTTATAATCAGATACTTAAGCATCTCAGTTTGTCCCCTGTTTATAATAAGTAGTTTTGAACTGGGTCTGCATTTTTGGCGGCCAGGCGAGGATGATTACAGAGATAATAAAGATTACGGCAGCAACAATAGCAGTTTCAGCGTTCGAATAATCAAAGAGCTTTTCAAGTGCCAGGCCTGTCTGGCCTTCATTGAGCAATTTTACCACGCCTGACTGCGAGTACGCATATTGAGGTATCACATCATTAAAAGTTATCAGCGCCAAAAGCAAACCGAGCAAACCAGCCGAGCCGCGTATGATATGGGCGGAACCGCTCTTGCGCCGGCTGATGATTATAAAAGTAGCGGCAAGCAATAATATAATATACGCCACAACAAAACCTATACTCTCAACAAGCGGCGGCCAGCCGCTATAACCGAATACCTCATCAAGATGCTGTGACAGAGACGGGTCGGGCAGTCCAGCAGCAACAAGCATAGGCAAATGAAGCCCCATCAACATACCCACAACCAAAGCCAAAAGCAAAAATATATACCCGACACAGGCTGAAAGAAAAGCGAAAGGATTAGCCGGCTCATACATCGTAGTCTGGAGAGCAGGCATAGTGCCGTAAAATGGAGGCGGTGTAAATTGTTCAGCAGGCTGTCGCCCGCCGCCAATGGCGGCAGGTTCGCTCAGTTTTTCAGACTGCTGATATTGCAAATTCAGGTCCTGCTGCTCAGCAATTCGTGCAGAAGCAATTCGGTCTTCATCGGCCCAGATAAGCAGGCGCCGGCCTGAACCGTCTTTGAAATGACCGAACAAAATCATAATCATATCTACAAACTGACCTATACCAAACAGCCCGAACGTCAAAAGCCATATAATCCCGGTACCAATCTTGCCGACATAAAAACGATGCAGCCCACCTACTCCAAAGAAAATAAAGCCGCTCAGACCAAGTGCCCAGCTTCGCTTATACGGCGACACGTGACCTTTTTTCCCAGCGGTCGGTTTATTTATTTTAACAGGAACTTTTGACACCGATTTAACCGCAAAAGGCGAAGCTATTTGCACGGCAAGCAAAGCGGCTGCAGTGACACCTGCTGCAAGAAAAGCCTGGCCGTGAAATATCAAAGCAGCTATATAGGCAAAGAATCCCGACCCGATTACAGGCTCAAGAGAAATTCGCTTCTTTCTTTCAGGGGAGGTTAGCTTCCAGAAATCGACAAAGCCTAAAACACCAAAAGATAAAAAAGTCCTGGCATATTGACCTGCAAACCGGGATGGTTCATTAACCCATATTAAAAACGAAAAAACAGCAGATAACAAAATACCTGCTGCTGCTGTAAACCAGTTACGCAATTTCCCCGCTTCCAAACCAGCAAGCATATATTTATGTGCCAAAAGAATGCCGGTTAATAATCCACAAATCATGAAAAAGCCTAAGAGCCCCGGCAATGCTTCGGCATAAATCAGGCC
>CAYXGT010000122.1:0-5695 GCA_964464635.1 uncultured Pirellulales bacterium
ACTGGTCGCCTGGCCATGTGTTGCCATCGTTGACCTCATCAACACGCCAGTAATATGTAGTGTCGGGGTCAAGTTGATTTACATCTATCATTGTATGACTATATCGTTCGCTACCGGTATGAGGTATTGTAATCTGAGGTACCAGGCTAGCCGGATTCGTACCGAACAACAATCTGCTTTCAGCCGCCGAACCACCGCCCTTCCAGCTTAAGACTGTAGAAGGATCGTAGGAAACAGCAACCTCACCATTATAAGGCGAAGGAGCCGAGGCCTTTAGCGGCGAAACCGTAAAGCTCCAGATATTGCCTCGCCAGAGATCGGTACCATTGGCCTCGTCAATACGCCAGTAATAAGTTTGAGAGATATCTAAACCGCCAAGAGAATAACTAGTGGGTGACCAGTTGATCTGACAAACCTCACTGGTCTGGTTAGTCCTGCTGGCGCCGACTACAACGGCTTTATCGGTGTCAACATATACGTCGTGTGTGACGGCCTTAGCGCCGGCAGCCCACTTAAGAGTTACATCCTGTGACGTGGAGGCATCGTGAGCCGGATTCGGATTTGTAGCCCTGTACACATCCGGCCCTGCCACATAGCTGCTTTGAACGTCGTTAATATCAAGAGCTACATCATAGATACGAAACTCCTCTACGGCACCAGTCATGTACGGGTCCCATTCATATACAGAATCTCCAATATACGCTAAAACCCTGTCGATATTTGCTATGGTAAACGTCCCTACATCTGTCGTACCAGACAATTGTCCGTTCAGATAATATCTGATCTGATCAGGGTCAGTGGTTCCGTCATACACGCACGCAATATGTGTCATGGTGTTGACAGGGATGTTAGAGCCATCGGCCGTTATTTCACTACCTTCCGTACCCAAGACCATACTTGAGCCATGCCAAGATGCTGAAGTGTAGAATAGGTAGTTTCGACCAGCTCCAACACTGCTGCCAAAATCAAACACCCGCTGCCACCAAGCGTCAGAACTTACTTCGAACCATACCTCAATCGTAAGACTTGTAAGGTCGGTATCAAGTATATCAGCCGGCAGGTGGACAGAACCGCCGCCATCCAGTGCCAACTGGTTATTGGCAAGAGTGGCCGTTCCATCAAAGGCTCCATCTTCACCGCCGATGTCATCAACTGCCACTGTATCACCGTCAATAAAACTGTAGCGATTTGTGGGTGATACCGACAGCTCCGCAGATAAAATCGTAAACTGCCAGACAGTTCCTCTTAACACGTCGGCACCATCAACATCGTCAATACGCCAGTAATATTGGCCTAACTCAAGAGAGGGAAGAGGATAACTATTTGAATCATAGCCCTCTTCGTAATAAATCACGCCTGTCTGGTCACTTCTGTTGGCATCTCTGACATCGTTATAATTATTTCCGAAATAAACATCATGTGCGTCTGCCCAGGATACTGGGGTCCACGAAAGCTCTACACTTGTGCTGGTTCCCATACTTCCCTGAGCAGGATCAGGAGCGTATGACCTGCTTGGACCCGGATAAAAAAGAAATTCCGAGGTATCCAGAGCCGTATCTGAGATACGCACCTCGTCAATGTATCCAAGCCAGCGGTCGCCATGATTGCCGCCATATATTCCGCGTCCGACGGACCAGCCCCCGGCATTCCAGTCGACACCGTTAGGCTCACCTACACTGCCGTTTGCAAGAGAGGTGTCGCCACTTCCGCTTGCTGTTAAATCGAGAGTACCTACCTGCTGCATTCCGGTGCCCGCCAGACAATCCTCGAGATATAAGGTTACAGTCGAACCATCGCTGACAGCAGCCGCATTGTACCATCTGTTCTGTTCTATCAAGCCGTTTGCGGAGGTAGCTACATGAAAGACTCCCCCTACATCAAGGTATTTCAGAGCGAGATCTCCACCCGGCTCGATCTGGAAGTACACCGCCGCATTATCGCCATTGGAAAGATCCGCATTATAAGCATCTCGGCCTACGATGGTACGATAGCTTGACGGACCTGTCAGATAAAAAGAAGCCTCGATAGTAAATTGTACAGGCTGGATTGTTTCAGCATCCATGGTCGGTAAGCTCTGTGCCGACCAGGTCATCATTGAAGGGTAATCACCTCCATTCTGAACGCCCAGTTCGTTAAGCTCGCTGGTTTCAGGCACAAATCCTGCAGGAACTTCCAAAGCCCACATCCAACCAGCCCATGGCGATTCCCACGTCGTAAGGTGGTTACCGTTACCGGACCAGTCGTATGCCGCCCTTCGCCAGAGGCCGATATCCCAGCCATTTTGATCATTAACATCAGGCAAAAGATTGCCGGCAGCAACTTCCGAAGCAAGGCCTTCAGAAAAATCAATGCCAGGGTCATCCGGCTCGAATCGCCAATAGGCGATTGTAGAGGCCGATGCTGCAGATACAAGACCTGACATGACCAAAATTAAAACAAACAAAATTAATTTTTTCATCACATTTTCCATTTTTATCTTCCTATAAAAAAACAGTAATAAAATAATTAGTAAAAAACCTACTCCGATTATGTTTGACCAATATCTTTCCTCCTAAAAAAACAGTATTAAAATGTTAAAAAAACCGACTGTGGTTTTTATTATACCAAAATTGTTCCTATATTTCCAGCTTTTTTTTCAGAAAGTCCCATAAAAGAACAAAATTTATTGCTCTTTTACAACTTTAATAACAGCCGCCGACAGCTCCGGCATCGTAAAACGGACAATTTGGCCGTTCAAACTGACAAAAACCGCCTGCGGTTGAACGTTATCCGGGTTTTCAAGCGTATTTCGGGCATCTAATGAGCCAGGGGCTACCAGTTGCATAGAAGCGGCTGCAGCCTCAAAATCCTCAGAAATAATGAGTTTTACAGGAATTTCTTCGGCAGTAGGGTTAACAACCTTGAAATAAATCTCACTGCCGTCATCAGAAGCGGTTGCCACGGCGTTAAGGTCGCCTGTAGTACCGGTCATGCTTATCCTATATGGGGCGTAATTGTCATGCCAGAGCTTCATTACAACGTAGTTTGGAGCGGGGAACCAGCCTGTATGGTCAAAATTAATAAAGGCATTGTCCCAGCCCGAAGCATATTGATGCCTCAAAAACAGAGCCGGGCCTCCGATTTCGAAGTAATCCGAAGTCTTCTCGAAACCGTTCAGCAAACCGCCTGCATAAAGACCGGTCCTCCAATCTGTGGTCTGAAGAAGGTTCCACTCGGGAGCATAGCAGGACATACTGTTTTTCCAACTGCCAAACCACAGCAAAACCAGTCAGGCTGAACCTTGTCTATCTGAAACAAACCTTTTGACTATTTAGGAAGGATTTCAATCTATAATTTGTTCACAGGCACATTTGAATTAAGGTTTTGTGAGCCGGATTAAAATTTTAATTATTTACAGCTCGAGTAAGGTATAAAAATCGGCTGGAATGCGCCCAAAAATAACGGGCATGCCACTTTACATTTTAAATCGAAAATACCTATTGATAGCGGTAAAGCTGTATTTGCTGAATGCCGAATTGGCCCATTGGAATGCGTAAGTGTCTGCCCTGATGACTCTCGTCGCCGTTTAACCTGCGGCCACCAATCCATTTGCCCTCGCTATAAGACCCTTCCTCAATTCGAATAATACCTGCTTTTGCTTTGGTTTGCTCGGCTGGCGCAAAGGTTATTATTAAGCCGGTACCGGCAATCACATATTCGTCTGATCCCGTTGAAATGAGTAATCCTGCGGCTTTTGGCCAGGAGTCCGTATCTTTAGGACCGGATGAGTATTTCCAGGTATAATCGTGAGACACTGTTAATTTATAATTACCCAGCGTTATTTCCTGTACAGGTGTTTCTTTATCAAGCAATATTCCGGTCATTGTTCCTTGTCCCTGATGTTCCAAAATCAAAGGACTTAATTGTGAGAGGAGATTATAACTTTTTGTTATCGGCGCACTTTCGGGATTTTCAATCGATTCAATTGAAAACGGACTGAAACCTATCGCATCGTGCGCTCCAACGGCATAAAATACATTAGCAGCGCAATCCGGATTTCGAGTGGCTTCGGGGATAAACAGCAAATTAGTGGATTGATGATATTTCTGGCACCACTCGGCAAAATTTGCAAAATAAATATCGGGTGACAAAAAATCAATCGACGGCGCCCCAGCCCGCCAGATATCCATCAAATGCGGCAGCGGACCGGCGCTTGGATATTGGCCCGGTTTGTATCCCGGACGAATCAGGGCGGCGTTGATATACATCGGCAGAGAATATTCAGCCTTGCCCGCGAATGCGATAAATTCGATATAACGTGCATAATGCCAGGCCATAAAAATTTCATCGGTTGCAAGACCTTTGCCAAATACCTTTTCCCAATTGCCATCGGTTTTAAAGCCGCCTTTCTCCCAGATTGCGTAAAGCTCAGGAGTTAATAAATCCTTGTGCTTTACCAGATAATCGATCAATTCTTTGGGTACCGCCTGAGCAAAAGCGTTATTTGCAGCATCGCTATAATCTCTGGCGTCTTCGAGCATGCCGACTTCGTTTTCTACCTGTATCATCAGGATGGTATGTTTGTCGCTGTCTACCTGACGAAGATGCCTCATTAGAGCAGTAAAAGCATGCGAGTCGACATTGCGGCCTTGTTCGCAAAATACCGACATGATTTCCATCGCCTCTCCTGTTTTGAGGCGAGCACGCAGGAAACGCTGCTGGTCTTTTTTAATCCACTCGGGAGCATAGCAGGACATACTGTTTTTCCAACTGCCAAACCACAGCAAAACCAGACGCAAATTATGCTCTCGTGCATTGTCAATCAGGCCATCCACCAGCGTAAAATCATACTTTCCTTCCTGCGGCTCAATCATTTCCCAATAGAGCGGTGATAGTACGGTATTGAGATTCATCTGTACTAATTTAGGCCAGATGGGTTTCATGTATTCAAGGCTGGAAGCGCTGGAGTTGCCAAGCTCTCCGCCCAGAATCAGGAATGGTTTATCATCCACAATAAGCTGTGTTGAGGAACCTTGACGAGCCAGATGAGGAAGACTGTTTTGGGTCTGCGCCTGCAGTATTGATATACAGGATAAACAACTGATGAGTATAATAATTTGAACTCTATGTTCTGTTGACATCACTAACTCCTGTAGTTTTATTGGCTGGGATATTTATCCTTATATTTATTCAGCCGGACTTGCCGGTCTAAGACATTCAAATACTGCTCCCAGTCATATTGCGTCTGGCCGGCCCGCCATTATTCGTCCAAAGACAAAAGACTAAGGTTTCCAAAAGTCTATTCTCTGGGATCTTCCCTGCCCGTAACCTATCGGCAAACGGGGGGACTTTTAGTCTATTAAGCATTACATATAGGTCGTTTAGTTGAATATAAAAACCCAATTATTTCAAAAACAGTTCCGGTGAAACCGTATATAACTCTAAATTTATCTTGCTTACCTCATTAAAGCAGTTACAAAAGAATTTAATTGCATAGAGTCTATTTTTATAGTCCCTGTTCGCTCCTGAAGCTCTTTTACATATTGTATCACGATTTGCGTTAATATGGCGCCCGGCCTGGGATAAGCGGCCACGATATAATGGGACCCTTCGGTTAATTCTCCCTCTTCTTTTTCCAATTCAGCTCTGAGGTTGTCTGGAGTTATTAAGGAATTGGCATGCTGGAAGACAACCTTATCCATTACTTTATATACTT
>CAYXGT010000123.1:0-5661 GCA_964464635.1 uncultured Pirellulales bacterium
AAATGAGGTGAAAGAAATTTTATTACTTGACTTCGAGTTCTTCATAGGTGGTTAAAATTGTTTTTGTCCTTCTTTTCTTCTTGGTTAAAATTAATCTGTGTAAATCAGCGTTACTTGTCCTGAGCTTGTCGAAGGAATCTGTGGTTAGATTTCTTTCTTATTTTTGATATGTATATTTTACTTTTAATATTTTATATCTCTGTGCTTTCCGCGTGCTCTGCGATGAAATTTCTCGACGGTTTTATGCTGCGTAGATTATAAGTACCCCAAACGCACCCGTAAGCAAAGCCAGCGCTCTCATTACCCATTCGGGTTGTTTCTGCCACCATTCGAGTATAGGAGTAGTCCTCTTTGGGCCCAGGATAAGTACCAGGATGCCGCCGAAAAGAAATAGTATTCCGAGCACAATTATAATCCAGGTTTTTTTGCAGGCTGTTGCAGCCAGCAGAAATATCACGGCCAAAGCAAGTCGTAATAAACCAGCAAGATAGATGTTTGAGCCTTTCTTGAAAAATTCCATAAGCCATTTCATTATCCCCGGCCTGACAATATATGCAATACCAAGCACGATAATCACGATTCCGACGATTTTAATTAATACAGTCATATCCATAATTCCGTCCCTAACTTTGTAGCACGGGCTTCCAGCCCGTGCCTTTGCTTCCAGTTTAATTCAATATCTAAAATTATTCCACTGGCTCTATCATATCAGTATCTATTTCGACGCTCGCTGCCTGGCCGAGCATATCAACCTGAAGGACAAGTCGTGCTGTAGTTTTCGTTCTTATAACGATACCCTGCAGGCCCGCCAGGGAGCCCGTAAGCACTCTGCATCGCTGGCCCTTTTTGATATATTCATGCGGCGTCAAATCGACGCCCGCTTCCACAGCCTGCTCAATTTGTAACAGCTCGCCGAGAAGTCTCTGCTGGTCCTTAACATCAATTAAGTTAGCCACACGGTTGGTTTTTAACAATTCGATACGCTGTCTTTCATCTCCGCAGAAAAAAAGATAACCGCTGAACAAAGGCAGCAGCGATTTAAACTTTCTGCGATTCCTGACAGTCATTTTCCACCGCATCGGCAAAAAGTAGCTGATGTCTTTGCGAACAAGCTCATTTGCAAGGGCCTTTTCGTTTCTGCTCTTGGTATGCGCCACCCACCACTGGCCGGCAAAATCATTAATGGACTCGCCTTCAGGCCACGATGTCGGCGGATTTTCACTTTCTTTCAGCAATTTTCCTCGTCCTTTCTTTAGGCTTTTACAATTTTACTTCGCCCCGTTTTCACTGCTGATGTAGCATTGCGTGTATCGATAACCAGCCTGGCGTTTTTGATTATCCGGTTATAGTCGTAACTGCTATGGTCTGTTGATATTACTACCGCATCGTAACCCGCAAGCATCTTAGCTGAAAGCTTTTTACTCGTCATTTTCAAATCGTGCTGTCTCTGTTTATGCGTTCTGGGTATGTATGGGTCGTTATAATCTACCTTTGCTCCTTTTTTGGTAAAAAGTTCTATCAGCTCAATGGATGGCGATTCTCTCACGTCGTCGATATCCTTTTTATACGCCAGACCGAGTATTAAAAGCTTTGAGCCTTTCAGGCTTTTCTTTCGCTCGTTCAGCGCTTCCATTGTTTTCTGCACGACGTAGTGCGGCATATTGGTATTTATCTCACCTGCCAGTTCTATAAAACGGGTAGGCATCCCGTACTGCCTCGCCTTCCACGTCAGATAGAACGGGTCGATTGGGATGCAGTGACCGCCCAGCCCGGGCCCCGGATAAAATGCGCTGAAGCCGAAAGGCTTTGTCTTAGCCGCGTTGATAACCTCCCACACGTCGATACCCATCCTGTCGAAAACCATCTTCAGTTCATTGACCATTGCTATATTGATACAGCGATAGACATTCTCAACTATCTTTGCAGCCTCTGCCGCCTCGAGACTCAATACCGGCACGACCGTATCGATAGCCGCACTGTAAAGCTTACAGGCCATATCAAGACATTTCTTCGTCAATCCTCCGACAACTTTCGGTATCGTCTTTGTGGTAAAATTTTTATTGCCCGGGTCCTCACGCTCCGGTGAATAAGCAAGATAAAAATCCCTGCCTGCTTTCAGCCCGCTTCTCTCAAGAATTTCAGCGACAAGCTCTCTGGTTGTCCCCGGATACGTCGTGCTCTCGAAAGTAATCAACTGTCCCTTGCTAAGATACTTTGCAATCGTCTCACTGCTCTTGACGATAAACTGCATATCAGGCTCGCGGTTGGCTGTCAAAGGCGTCGGCACACACACAATAACCGCATCGACTGTTTTTATCAGCGACATATTGGTAGTTGCCTTAAAAAGCCCCGAGCTCGTCATTTTCTTTACCTGCGAATGAGGTATATGCTTGATAATACTTCTGCCCGAATTGAGCACAGCGACCTTTTTCGTGTCTATATCAAAGCCGACAACCTTCAAACCTGCCGATGTAAACTCGCGCACTAACGGCAGCCCCACATAGCCGAGACCCAGAACACCAACTTTCAAGGTTTTTTTCTCAATTTTCCTGTCCCAATCTGTCATACAATGCTCCCAAGTCTTAAACTTTTTTAACTATATGTTTCAATTACTCTTTATTAAACCATGTATAATAGAAAAATATCATAGAAATGTCAAAACTAATAAGCCCCTGCGGGCCTTAAAGGGTCACGGTCAGGTACTGGGTATCGCGGTTGAAGCATATCGCCCCCTCGTAGCTGAAAGGAACAAGAATACAATCACCCTGTCTGAAACCGACCGATGAGCCGTCCCTGCCGGCAATCGTCCCCGCACCGGTAAGAAAAATCAAAGTTTTCATTTCACCCGCCGACAAAAGCAGCTCGCAGTCTTTTGCCTGATGTCCCTTATCAATTGTGAAATACTCACACTCGACGAGTCTGCCGATTGTCGTAACGCTCAGCTCGTCAACTCTGCCGAAATGAATGCTTTTAAGGGCCTCTTCGATATGTAACTGCCTCGGGTTTCCTGTCCCATCGACCCTGTTGAAATCATAGACACGGTACGTCGTATCCGAGGGTGTTTGAATCTCAGCTATCAAAAGACCCGCCCCTATACTGTGGGCGGTACCTGCCGGCAGAAAGTGACATTGGCCGGGACTGACCGGCACTTTCTGCAGCAACTCTTCTACCTTACCACTGCCTATCGCTGCAGCAAATTTCTCCTTCGTTACGCCGGGCTTGAGCCCTTTATAGATAAAGCCCCCGCGGATTGCATCGATAATATACCAGCACTCGGTCTTGGGGTCACCTTTGCCCATCCGCCGGCAGGTCTCGGGGTCAGGATGAACCTGAACGCTTAATATATCCTCGGCATCGAGAAACTTTATTAAAAGCGGAAACGGCAGCTCGAAATTTTCATCGCCGGTAATTTCCTTCGGGTACTTTTTTACCGCCTTGTTAAGCGTCCTGCCGGCAAGCTCGCCGTTAGATATTACCGATTTGTCATCCGGCAGGTCAGCCAGCTCCCAGCTTTCACCGATTTTCTCGGCTCTCGGCTGGTCCTTGCCGAAAAATGTTCGCAGCTTCTGGCCGCCCCAGATTCGCTGCTTATAAATCGGCTTAAATTTAAAGGGATAAACCTTCATAAAATTATTATAGAATAATTCTGTGAATATGTCTATCGAACTTTACCCAACGAAAGTGCTGCTAATTTAAGACTCCAATCTAATCATCAGGCGATGGATATAAAATCTGATTTTAACACACAACTCAGAGTTTTGGACTGATTTGCATAAATCCGGCAACAAGAGAGACTAATATCAGCTCACAACCCAAAAAAAGGGCAATAGAAGGTCCTATCGAGAAGTCAAATTTATATGCAAACAGCAAACCGCCTAAAGAGGCAATGACGGCCGCTGTAAAAACTACGGCAAGCTGCGTACTTAAACTACGTGCAAGAATCGCCGAAATCGTGGCCGGTATTATCAAATATGAAAACACAACAACTATCCCGCCGGTCTGGACTGAAAACGTAATAATGAAACCAAGCAAAACGTAAAAAATGAAATCCCAAAATACCACTCTTAAATCCTTGGTGATGTTTTTCTGGTAGCTGTTTGATATTTCAATAATCGGTTTTCTGATAAGATAAAAACAAACTCCTGCAACCGAAAACACCACCGCACTTGTAATAATCTGCCGCCATCCCGTCCAGAGAAGACTGCCTGATAATATTTGCTGAATGTGTATGTGACCACCCGGTGCAATGCCCACCAGGAAAAGGGCACCAGCGGCTGCAATGGCATAGGAAATGCCAATCACTGCTTCAAGCGAGATTTGCAAAATCCTGCTGCGTACAAAAGCATAAAATGCGGCTGCAAGCAGAACACAGACAAACGAGCACATATATGCTGCGGGTGAATTGCCGTGTGCTTCGAATATCAGATGAGCTGCAATAGAGCCTACCGCCGCAACCTGTGCGAGTGCAATGTCGATAAAAATGACTTCCCTTTTAAGAACGTGTATCCCTAAGTATCCGAGGATTGAGCTCATTATAATACACGCAAGGAAAGGCAAGCCGAGAATCTGAACTATCTGCAACATCCGCTACATCCTTTCAGCCGCGTAATTTATTACCGGCCGGCAAACAACGCACGATAATCGAGACCAAAAAAAATAAACCAAGTGATAAAACAAGGCTGGGACCGTACGGCAAATTGAAAAAGAACGATGAGCATAGTCCAATCAGGCAGGCTATAAAACCAGCAGCCCATCCTATAAGCACCGCCGCTGCCCACTTCTTCGTAAACATCGCTGCAATAGCCGCCGGTATCATCAAAAACGCATAAGCCAGAAGCACGCCTGCTATAGGCACTATTAAAACCGTGATAATTCCCTGAGTCGTAAACAGCAGAAAATCCCAGAATCTTTCCTTACCGAAACCTTCAGGTTTCTCCGCCAGCTCAATAAACTTGCGGCGAAACAGAAAGTGAAAAACCAAAAGTATAATATACACTCCAGCCGTAATACCAACCAAAGGCCAGGTAACCCAGAGCATTGAGCCGGCCAGTGTTTTAGTTACATAACCTTGCCCGCCCCGGAGCTTATCACCAAGTAAAAGCGACGCCACCAGCGCCATTGCATACATAATTCCGATAACTGCTTCACGAGGTATTACCCGGGTTTTTGGTTTTATCAGGGCAAGCAGCAGCGCACCAAAAAGCACGGCAATCATTGACGAAATATACGATTGTGCCGTGCCGTATTCTATTCCCAGACCTATGCCGGCCAGGGCACCAAAAGCTGCCAATTGGTCGAGCACCAAATCTGAAAATATCAACGTGCGTCTGATGATGTGCAATCCGATGTAAGTGTGCAAAATCAATACGACAGCTAACAAAACAATCTGGACTGAAAAAAATCTCACTATTTCAGAAGTCATAATGCTTTTATTCTTTAATTACTATTTGTTCAAAATACCTTTCTTTTCCGCTGCCTTCAAAAGACCCTCAACCCAGTAATCTACAATCTTGAAATAATCCTCAGCACCCTCTGCTCCGCCAACGTATAGCGGAACAATCACAGCCTCGGCACCCGTCCTGGCTGCAACTGTTCTTACCTGCTGTTCATCAAAGTAGTTGGCGGCTAAAATAATTTTGATGTCTCTTTCCCTCATAAGGT
>CAYXGT010000124.1:0-5516 GCA_964464635.1 uncultured Pirellulales bacterium
TTCCGTCACGGCGAGGTCTTCGTCCTTGACGACGGTATGGAATGCGATATGGACCTCGGCACTTACGAAAGAATGCTCGATATGGACCTGACAAGGGACAACTTTGCAACCAGCGGCCAGATATACAGCTCGGTTCTCCACAAGGAAAGACAGGGCGATTATCTCGGCAGGGACGTCCAGATGATTCCGCACGTTACCGGCGAGGTAAAACTGAAACTTCGAAAGCTCGCGATGAATACAAACGCCGACATAGTTTTCGTTGAAATCGGCGGCACCGTCGGTGACCTCGAAAACGCCTACTTCATCGAAGCTATGCGAGAGCTTGCCTACGAGGAAGGCCCGAATAGCTGCTGCTTCGTCGCACTGACTTATATTCTCGAGCCGCAAAGCCTCGGCGAGCAGAAATCGAAGGCAGCCCAGCTCGGTATCAAGCAGATTATGCAGCTCGGCATTCAGCCGGACATCATCGCCTGCAGGGCAACGAATCCCGTCACCGAAAAGGTCCGACAGAAAATCAGCGTTTACAGCAACGTCCCCCTCAAAAGAGTCTTCAATATGAGCGATGTCGAAAGTATATACACGATACCTGCTGCAATCAGGGATTGCGGAATAGATTTCCAGGTCCTCAGACTGTTGCAGATTGAAGACAGAATTAACCTTCGAAATGAAAGAAAAGCATGGTCCAAATGGTGCGATTTCACCGACAAAATCGCCGCTGCCACGCACAAAATCAAAATCGGAATCACTGGAAAATACACATCGGTGCGCGACAGCTATGCCTCAATCATAAACGCCCTCGAACACGCAGGCATAACACTTGGCCTCAAAATCAAAATCGAATGGATTGAGACAACGAACATTACCGATGAAAACGTCGCCGAAAAGCTCGCTGGAGTTGGCGGGATTATCGTACCCGGCGGTTTTGGTATACGCGGCACGGAAGGCAAAATCGCCTGCATAAAATATGCCCGCGAAAACAACCTGCCATATCTCGGCCTGTGTTTCGGCTTCCAGATGGCAGTCATAGAGTTTGCCCGCAACGTTTGCAGCCTGAAAAATGCAGACTCTACCGAAATCAATCCCAAATGCAAAGAGCCCGTTATTGATATACTGCCCGAGCAGAAAAAAATCGAAGGTCTCGGCGGGAATATGAGACTCGGCGGCAGGGACGTCGAGCTCAAACCGAATACTCTCGCCTCACAAATCTTCGGTAATGCAAAGACCGTGAGACTGCGTTTCAGACATCGATACGAGGTTGACCCCCGCTATATTGAAAAGCTGGAAAGTGCAGGCCTGGTCTTTTCCGGAAAAGCGCCGAATCAGCCGATTATGCAGATTCTCGAATTACCCTCGCATCCGTTTTTTATGGGAACGCAGGCCCATCCCTGTCTTACCTCGAGGCCGTTAAATCCTCAGCCTATGTTTGTTGCTTTCGCTGCCGCTGCCGCCAGAAAAAACCTTCCCGACGAAAACTTACCCGATTCTCTGGCCGCCGTGAAAACCCACTGCCGACCGGCGTAACGTTAGTTTAAATTATTCTGTCTTTCTTACTGCTTCCGAAGCTCTTCTATCTGTTTCTTCAGCTTCTCGTTTTCCTCCTGAAGCTGAATATTTTCCGTTAAAACGCTCATTATATACTCACCTACGGACTCCATCTCTTTATTCATTTGCTCCTTCTGTTCTTCTGCCTCGGCATTAAACTTCTCAAGAGCACTTTTCAATCGCTCTATTTCTATATCTTTTTTCGTTAATTGTTTTTGAAGCTCGATATTTTCTGCAGCTATAAGTCTGTTCTTTTTTTCACTCGGGTTCAGCTCTTCCTCACAGCCGCAGGTGAATATTAAGAAAAACGAAATACATATCGCCCAAAAAACCGTCTTTAAAACTGCCTGTTTCATACCTTTACCCTTTCAAATCCAGCTTTGCCTCGTTTTTGCCCTTGTCAATGCAATCGACTGGTTGCCAAAATCCAATCCTTAAAACCCTTTTCTTTCACAGGCCAGAAAATATATCACCTAATATTTGCCTGTCAAGCCCAAGGCCTACTCAAACAAAACTTTCAGCCTTTTCTTTTTCTCATTACTGATTTGCTCCTCCTTAGTCCAGACCGCCAGCTCAAGACTCTTTCTGCAGCCGCACCCCTCGTCGACAATTTTCTCTTCACTTCTCAAAAGCGCTCGAATAAGCTCAAGGCAGTTTTCAGTCGCCTTTTGCAGGTTGCCTATTATCTCCTGTAACAATGTCTGCCTGTCAGCCTCTTTTGCCTCCCGCCAGCAGTCATAATCGCTTACCAGCGCCGCCAGTGCATAGCACATCTGGGCCTCTCTTGCCAGCTTCGCTTCCGGCATCGCCGTCATACCTATCAAGTCACCCGCCCATCCCCTGTGCATCATCGCCTCAGCCCTGCTCGAAAATTGCGGCCCCTCCATACAAACGTATGTCCCTTTGGGGTGTACTTTTATATCGATATCTTTCGCCGCCCTCAAAAGTCTTTCACTGAGCCTGCCGCAAACCGGCTCACTCATCTCGCAATGCACCGCACCGAATCCCTCGAAAAACGTATTTTTGCGCTTATATGTCTTGTCAATGAACTGGTCAACGATAACAACCTCTCCCGGATGTATCTCTTCACGAAGCGAGCCGACTGCGCCGCTGCAAATCAGCGTATGGACTCCCAGTTTTTTCATTGCAAATATGTTCGCAGCATATGGAACCTCGCTTGGCCCAAGCCTATGACCGTGGCCGTGACGATTGATAAACACTATCCTTCGCTTGCCGATTTTACCAACTAAAATCTCCCCGCTCGGCTTGCCGAATGGCGTCTCTACCTTTTTCTTCTCAATACTGTCAAACTCTGCTTCAAGAGCATCGCCAAGCCCCGTCCCGCCTATGATACCTATAACTTCTTCTTTCATATCT
This sequence comes from uncultured Pirellulales bacterium, assembly GCA_964464635.1. Classification (GTDB taxonomy): domain Bacteria; phylum Planctomycetota; class Phycisphaerae; order Sedimentisphaerales; family Anaerobacaceae; genus CAYLMG01. The sequence goes on from CAYXGT010000124.1 coordinate 2,920, forward strand.
TTACCTCCTTGCAAAAACTGCGGATATAATAACCATTTGTCTGCTGTTTTACAACACTTTAATGACTCGCTTCTGCCGATATGCTATAATCACTCTCAACCGCTTGTCCTGGATTGATATGAACATAACGAACCAAATAAAACAAAAAGCTCTCGAAATCGGCTTTGACCTCGTCGGCATAACTTCAGCCGAGCCGGTAGCTGCCGAATACCTGAAGGCATTTAAAAAATGGCTCGGTGAATACTGTCCGCCAGACCTGCAGTACTTAAAAGACAACATTGACAAAAGATTCGAGCCCGACAAACTATTGACAAACGCAAAATCAGTCATTGTCACCGCCTTAAATTACAAACCTGCCGCAACATCTAAACCCCAATTGAATTCAGGTCTCTCTACAGGCCGCATCGCCTCATACGCTCAATATGAAGACTATCACAGCTTTATAAAGAAACTTTTACGCAGGCTCACAGAATTTATAACAACTCTCACCGTCACCAAACCGCGATTTAAGATTTGCGTCGATTCGGCACCAATCGCCGAAAAAGCCATCGCCGTTCGTGCGGGTCTCGGCTTCATCGGTAAAAATCATCTGCTAATAAATCCTTCGCTTGGCCCGCAATTGCTTCTCGGCGAGATTATAACCGACTTAGAGTTAATCCCTGATAAACCAATTAAAGCTGATTGCGGACAATGTACTAAATGTATAGACGCCTGTCCGACGGCTGCGTTAAGAGCCGATGGTTTCTTTAATGCCGGCCGGTGTATCAGCTATCTAACTATTGAGCGAAACTGTGATACCGAAATCTCAGCAGAGCTTGCCGCTCTTTTGGGTAATCATCTTTTCGGCTGTGACGACTGTATCCTCGCCTGTCCCTATCAGCATAGTGCACCCGCCTGCAGGAATACTGAATTTAAGTATTACCCCGACAGAGCCAAGCTCGACTTAAATGAAATTTTAGATATGACGCAGGATACTTTTGAAATGCGTTTTTCAGATTCAACCATCTTGCGGACCGGTTTAAATAATCTTAAAAAAACCGCCCGTATTTGTCTCGCAAACTTATTAAAATCATCTGCCTGAAATTGAATTCCAGCAAAATTATTTACCAGCCAGCCAGTTTTCGGTTAGCACATTGAGGTCAATCCCTTCATTTTAATTATCCTTACTGTTTACGACGCAATATAGCACAATCTTAAAGACTGACGCGATTCTGTTCAATAGATTTAACTCTAAGCCACACCGTCTGGATTTGGTCTTACTGATGACCTTGTGGAATACGTGCGGTTAACGTAAGCTCTTGATTTTTTAAGTATTAAATATTAATGTTTCTGTATGATACAATGTTCGTATATATTTTTGTACCCCAAGGTGATAAAGGTGGAGAATCACATAAAGTGGCAAATTCACTCGTTGATAATCTGAAAGTATTAAGAAATGTCTCTTCTAAAAGGACTCTTAGGCAAATCAAATCATTCATCAGAAGCTTAAAAGGTCTTAAGGTGCAAAATAGAGATGCAGGGATCGCTTCTCCGTATTGGGGGCTTTTTATTCAGATAGCAAATAAACTGCCAAGCAAATATCTCGACAAGATTCGTAGCGTTATTTACCTCAAAGATTTTGGTGATATTTCCAAACCGACGAGCGCAATTATTAAATTAGACCCAAAAGATTATATTAAAGTGCGTAACCGTTGGGTTCGAGCTATCAAAATTAAAGGCGTATCCAATCGAGTTGTCTTGATTAAAAAAGGCAAGCTTCGCCATATTCGATTGCTTGGCAACGGCAATATCCCATTTCTGATTCCATATACGAATCCCGATGGGACGATAGAAGACTTTATATTCGATGTGGGGGAGCCCTACAGAGCAAAAAGGTTCCGTAGTGTAATAAATGAAGTTGTCGTTTCACGATATGCTTTTTTCCAGGGTCGAGCAGTAATGATACCCATTGGTATAGGGATATATGAGGACCGTGAGTTTTTGTATAAAGGCGAGCCGATAGCCTTTTCTATCTGGGGCGTAGAGCATCCGGAGGATTCAAGATCTGGAGATGAATTAGACGCCAGATATTCTCGTATGTTAGATGAAATTGAAGTTGCTACTTCGAAGAAAGAGGTCTGGAATATGTTTCAAGAGGCGCTTTCGTGGATGCGCCAGCATCACGCCCAGATAGTTGTTGAAATGCGCAAAAATCACGATATTGGGTTAGTTCATTATGAAGTCCATTTTAACAATACCCTCTTTTTTGATAATTCCTTGACGATTTCGGATTGGGAAGAAGGTGCACACCGCTGTAATCTGACAAGACCACAATTTTTAGACAGCATTGTGGTTGATATCGTCAGACTTATCGAACATTGCTGTAGCGAAGAGAGGGTTTATCGACAGTATTATAATATGCTCTCCCGGCTTGCAGAAGGATCTGGAATAGAAATTCCAGATTTTCAAATTGTAAATTATTTTATGTATTATTTTCACCAAAACGAGGTTGATCAGGATGACAGAGAAAAATTACAATCTCTTCAGGAAAAGTTGTTAACGGCACGTAGGGGAAAAGCAGGTTTAATAGAAAGGCTTGTTGGGAAACTCATTCTTCC
>CAYXGT010000125.1:0-5417 GCA_964464635.1 uncultured Pirellulales bacterium
CGAGACAAATTTCTAATCCGTAGGTCACAGGTTCGAATCCTGTCGGGCGTGTTAGATTTGTACGTTTCTATTATTCTGCGGTGCAATTCCGGTAGTTTTCAAATCTTTGTTCTAATAAAATTATACCAAGTGCCGTTGACGCCTCATCGCCGAACGTATAATATGGGCTAAAATGAAACAACATATTTTTGAAAGGTCTGTATCGTGCGGAAAAATCGGAAAATTATTGTTTTAGGCGGACTGTTTTTTATGTTTCTTATCACAGGAAAAGATGTTTTGGCAAAGTCAAACACAATCACCAGTCCCGACGGCAATTTGGAAGTCTCTTTTCAACTGAATGCTGAAGGCGAACCTCTCTATTCCATTCGATTGAACGGCAAAGACGTTTTAAAACCTTCCTCCTTGGGATTGGTTCGAGACGACCAGACCTTTGCCAGCGTTCTTACACTGGACAAAACTTCAAGCATTGAAAAGGTCAAAGATACTTATACAATGTTGCTCGGTAAGCGGAAATATTGTTCCTATCAGGCTAACCGTTGCACTTTTACATTGAAGAACGACTCCGGCCAGAGGATGCAGGTCATTTTCCAGATCTCCAACGACGGAGTCGCTTTTCGTTATGCCTTCCCTGATGCCTCGGACAAAACGGTCTCAGTCACAGAGGAGGAAACCACATTTGCCTTTGAACCGAACACAGTCTGCTGGCTTCATCCGATGCAGCCGGGAAAAAGCGGGTGGTCCAGAACTCAACCTTCCTACGAAGAACACTACGTAATCGAGAAGCCCGTTGGTGCTCAGTCACCTACAAGCGAAGGCTGGTGTTTGCCGGCACTATTCAAAACAGTCGATAATATCTGGGTGCTTATCTGTGATTCGGATGTCGATGAGTCCTATTGTGCTGTTCGTCTGGGCCAGGACTCTGCCGGCGGTGTTTATAAAGTTGCCTTCCCTCATTCTGAAGAACATCGAGGAAAAGTTGATCCCGTACAGCCGACAATCACCACACCATTCAAATCTCCCTGGCGAGTTTTGATTATAGGTGATAAGCTTAACAAAATAGTCGAATCCACATTGATGACTGATGTGGCGAAGGCCTGTGAATATCCGGATACCGGTTTTATCAAGCCTGGCCGGGCCGCTTGGCATTGGCTGCGATACGGTGACAATAGTGCTACTTTGCCGGTTGCCGAATCGTTTCTCGATTTTGCAGCAAAAATGAAGTGGGAATACATTCTGATAGATGCCAACTGGGACAAATTGATTGGTTACGAAAAAATGGCTGACTTTTTAAAAAAAGCCGATTCTAAAAAAGTCGGTGTTATCCTTTGGTACAATTCCAACGGCCCCTGGAACGACGCTCCTATGGGCCCTAAAAACAAAATGCACGAGCGAACCATTCGCAGAGAGGAATTCGCCAGGCTTAAGGAAATGGGTGTCAGGGGCGTTAAGGTCGATTTCTTTGGCGGTGACAAACAGGCAACGATGAAACTGTATCTGGACATCTTCAGAGACGCCGCCGATTACGGCATACTCGTCAACTGTCACGGCGCCACCATCCCGCGAGGTTGGCAGCGAACCTATCCCAACCTGGTCACAATGGAATCCGTAAAAGGTATGGAGTACTGCACCTTCGAACAGCGCAACGCCAATCTGCAGCCGCAGCACTGTTGCATCCTGCCATTCACGCGCAATGCCATCAGTTCAATGGATTTTACACCTATGGTGTTTGATCCGCGCATTCGTGGTGTCAGGCTGCGCACAACTCTGGCATTTGAATTAGCGTTATCCGTCATCTTTGAATCCGGTGTGCAGCATTTTGGTCTTGTGCCCGATGAGTTCGAGATGATGCCTGATTTTGTCGTCAACTACCTGCAGAATGTTCCTACCGCCTGGGATGAAACACGATTTATTGATGGCTACCCCGGAAAGTTCGTGGTCATCGCGCGTAAATCCGGAGATAAGTGGTACATCGCCGGCATTAACGGTACCGATAAGAAAAAAGAGCTGTCGCTGGATTTATCTTTTCTTCCGGATGAAACCAAAGCGACCTTGATAACCGACGGTCCCGACAGAAGCTTTAGCAGGACAACACTTGAAAAAGACGCCGCTCGCAAACCAAATATTAATTTGCCGCCGAACGGCGGATTCGTCATTGTCACCGACTAAAATGCTTTAATCGGAATTTGGCAAAACCAACCAGAGTCACCGGTATACTCCTTTTCAAAAAAATCCAGACTCTTAATGCTTAGATAATCTTGATTTAATCACAAATTTATTGTATAATCCTTCATATAGATATTCTGAAAGAAAGGATAGTGAGACGTTTAAACCTGTTAATACATTTTTGCTTACATTTACATTGATAGCTTCCTTAGCTTGTACCGCGAGAGCTCAGAATTGGCCTACAGGTGACTTAAATGGTGACTTCGAAATCGATTTGACTGATATAAGTATGTTTTCACAACAATGGCTCGATTCATCAGACTGCTCGGGACTGGGATGTGCCGATTTTGACGGAGAAGACGGCGTTAATATGAACGACGTCGCTATAATTGCACAAAACTGGGGCAAAAAATTCCTCTTCATAAACGAATTTATGGCAGCGAATAACAGTACTATAGAAGACCCCGATGAAGCAGACGAATTCCCTGACTGGATTGAGATATACAATGCCTCAAACAAGACGGTCGAGCTCGGAGGGATGTACCTCACTGACAATAACAATGAGCCAACAAAATGGCGTATACCGGATGGTATCACAATCGAACCGAAAGGATACCTGCTTTTCTGGGCAGACGGTGAAGACGAACAAGGTGACTACCACACCAATTTCAAACTTGGTGCCGACGGTGACGATATTTTTCTTTTCGCCGACGATGCAGGCACCCTTATTGATGATATCAGCTTCGGCAGACAATACCCGGATATCTCCTTCGGAAGATACCCCGATGGTAGTAACAATTGGCGATTTATGGGTCACCCGACACCCGATGCAAATAATGACTCCGGTTATCTCGGCAAAGTCGCAGACACAATATTCAGTGCTGACCGTGGATTTTATGACCAGCCTTTCCATGTAAGAATGGCCTGTGATACCGACGACGCAGAAATTCGTTTCACTCTTGATGGAAGTGACCCAATTGAGCCGAACGGTTTTGTTTACGATAGTAATTTCCCGATACAGATTACGGAAACGACCTGTCTGCGTGCCGGGGCAATCAAGACCGGCTGGCTGCCCGCGCTAACTAAAACTCACACATATATTTTTGACGCCACTAGCAGTATCAAATCCCTGCAGGTCTATTCAATCGTCGGAGACGAACAGAAGTCCCTGTATGAGCCGGATGGCGTTATGGCGATTGTGGGAGGCTATTATAGTGGTGGTGCCTGGACATCAGGCGGGGATCCAGATGCTTACAACCATCCGATAATGCGGGGCTATGAATATGAACGTCCCGTTTCATTGGAAATACTTGTTCCGGAAACAGGCGACAATACTCAGATCAACTGCGGTATTCGCGTGCAAGGCAGTGATTGGCACCGGCCGCGATATACCCGGGGTGACAACTGGGATTACAACTATGATAAGTTCGGCTTTAAGCTTTTCTTCCGCAACACATATGGTAATGACAAACTCGAATATCCGGTCTTCCCATTGGCTGACATCGACAACTTCAAGGCCATCATGATCCGAGGCGGGCATAACGATGTGCATAATCCCTTCATAAAGGATGAAATGCTCAGACGCCTGCACAAGGACATGGGGGGCGTCGCTGTGACTGGTACCGTGGTAAACTTATACCTCAACGGCCAATACAAGTCCTTTTACAATCCATGCGAACGATTGGACCATGATTTTTTCAGAGACTATTACAACGTTGAAACCGATTGGGACGTGATTACACAGCGAGCCGTTCGCAACGGCGACAGCGTAGCATGGGATGCCACGCTTAATTTCTTCCAAGGCAATGACCTGTCCATTACTGCTAATTATGATCAGGCCGGTCAAATGATCGATATCGTGGATTTTATCGATTACCTCATCGTGCAGTTGTACTCGGCTAACTGGGACTGGCCGTCCAACAACTGGACCGTTTCCCGGGAGCATTCGCCACAGGGTAAGTTCCGCTTTCACTGCTGGGACATGGAAGGAACTATGGAAATGGGATACATCAACAGTTTCGGCTTTGACGATTTTCCGAGCTGGGGCCCAGGAGGACTCAACGGCCTGAATACACCGCTCGCCTGGCTTTATAGAGCGCTAAAAGCCAATTCCGAATTTCGAATTCTTTTTGCCGACCGAATTCAGAAACACTTCTTATGCGACGGAGCATTGACACATGCCAATATTGAAAGACGGTTCGCCGAACTAAGGCAGCAAATGTCCCTGATGCTGCCCGGGATGGATACTTCAATTCTCACCAGTTGGATTCCCAACCGGCATCAGATAATGCTGGATAAGTTTACCATCGAGGGTCTCTTCCCAAGCCAGGGACCGGCTTTCCTGGTAAATGGCTCACCGCAACACGGCGGCCATATTTCAACAGGTGACAATCTTACGATAGAATCAAACTCCTCAGGTACAATTTACTACACTCTCGATGGTTCCGACCCAAGAGCGCCTTCCTACAATGGTATCGTTGAACAAACAGTCCTCATTGCAGAAGATGCTGCGAAAAAAGTATATGTACCGACATCCGATATAGGAACAACCTGGCGAGGCGGCTCTGAGCCTTATAATGATTCTGCATGGACTCACGGTACACCAATTATACCCGGCAAGCTCGGCGCCGTAGGCTATGAGAGAAGTTCAGGCTATCAGGATTTCATTACTTATAATGTCGATTCGCAAATGTACAATCATATGACTTCCTGCTACGTTAGAATACTATTTACTGTAAACGAAGAGGACCTGGCTGAATTCAACGCTCTTACGCTTCATGTCAGATGCGATGACGGATTGGTGGCTTTTCTCAACGGGGTTGAAATCGCTTCCATAAACAAACCAGACCCATTCGAATGGAATTCCAGTTGTGTAAACAGGGACGATGATCCGACGTTTGTCACATTACCTATCGACGAGCATATTTCCAATTTGCATGCGGGTACAAATATTCTGGCTATACACGCTCTGAATACAAGCACAACAAGCTCTGACCTCCTCATTTCCGCAGAATTAATAGCCGCCGTCTATTCTTTTATTCCTGCCTCTGCCTCACCCGATGCTGTCGAATATACCGCTTCAATTACACTACCCGAAACAAAACGTGTAAAATCTCGCGTACTTGACGGCGACCAATGGAGTGCTTTGTGCGATGCTGTCTTTGCTGTCGGCCCTGTTGCTGATAACCTGCGCATTACCGAGATTATGTATCATCCTCAGGAAACCAACGAGCCCAACGATGCGAACGAGGAGT
>CAYXGT010000126.1:0-5417 GCA_964464635.1 uncultured Pirellulales bacterium
TTGGCTTTGTTTTGCATAAAAAGGTTTGATTTGTAGAGCTCTCTCGACAGTTGTAGAGATTGTTTTAGACAGGATTTACAGGATAATACAACGAAATCTTTGTTAATTGGTCCTTCGACGTTGCTCAGGACAGGTGAATTAGTTAAATGGTTGTTGGACATTCGTTAGTCCTTAGTAAATAAAAACTTACAATTATAATTTTTACGTGGCCGTCGGGCCGATGCGTGCGGAGCTCCGCAGCCCCGGAATGGGGCCTCCCCCACTTAGAAAGATTATATCCCATTAATGTGATATAATCAATTAAAAAGTAAAAGTTCAAAAGTAAAAATTATTGTGTCGCTTCGCAACAATTTTTTTAGTCACCTTTTAAGTATATTGATAATTCCTCTTCAAATAGTTTTCTTATCATAAGATACTGCTCTTCGGTTAAAGAATCTTCCATGTCCTCACTAAGCCATAGCTCGTCAAGCCATTTGAGAGCTTCATAAATAACATTTTCATCAATATAAACAGGTTCTTGTTCAGCAAGTCTTTGAGGTCTTGCTATAAGGCTTTGCTCGGTATCAAGCATTAAACCGCCACCTCTGCCATCACCGCCTCCCATACACATCATCATTTCTTCTCCACCAAAGTTCCAAGGTGCCTCCCACAGCCAGTCTTCACAGAATAACTCCAGGTCAGCTAAATTTATACAGTCATTACAATCGAGGTCGCATTTTTCAACGTAGTCATCAAAGGCATTTGCGAGGATTGCATAGTCTATAAAATTAACAATACCATTTGAGTCAAAGTCAGCGGGGCTGATATAATATTCATCACCACCCATATCAACTTCGCCGTACTGGATTCTACCTTCACCATCAATATCGATTTCAGTATCACTGATATCATTGGAATCACCTTTATCTATACAGGGCGAGTCTGCGCTTATGTGCAGGTCGTTTGGGTCTGTTTCGATATTCATAAAATCAGGGTCATCCATATAGCAGTAACTAACGTTTGTGAAATTACCGTTGAGTTTTCCTGGAGAGTTATAGTAAATAATACAGTTACGTATTTGGGAAGCACCACCGCCAGAGATTCCATAAGAGGAGTTTTTGTAAATAGTGTTATTACGAATAGTAAGATAAGACATCGGATTTGTAAAACTTATGCCAGAGGCTGTATTGTCATGAATCCAGTTATTAATGATTGTCCCCGGATAATTTCCTAAACCAAATTTTATTCCGTTACCGCTGTTATTTCTGAAAATGCTTTCCTTCAAAGTCAGATTGCTATCAGAGTTTCTGCTTACATACAACCCATCACCATTGCTATTACTAATGATGGTGTGTTCTTCTATTACCAGATCGCAGTTTAAAGCATAAATACCATAAATGGAATAATCGGAAGAGGTTTCAACATTACAGTTTTTTACTGTCAAACTGCCACCGGAACAATTGATACCGGCGTCGGAGAAATATTCCTGGAAATTACAATCATCAAATTCCACAGTTGAGTTTTCAATGATTGCACCGTAATAGGATTCAATTTCATCACCGACGAAGATGCAGCTCGAGACTATGGTATTGCTGTCGTTGTTATAAACACTTAAACCAAAGGAATTATCAGAGAACAGGCAGTTATGTATATCCAGCTCGGAAGAATTTTCGCAATAAATACCATTGCTGTTATACCAGAGTTCGCAATTTATGATTGCGAGGTTGCTGTCATTGATATAAAGACCGTAATCATCGGCTGATTTAATTGTAAAGCCGTCTATAAGGGAGCCGTCAATGCCTTCGGCTGTTACGATTTTGTTGACTCTTTGATAAGTTTCGCCGATTTGCCCTTCGAGAATAGTTTCATTATTGGCATCGGCGAGGTCTCGCTGGTACGGGCTGGTCTCATTGCCTGCAAAATGGCCGAGAAGGCTAACGTTACTTACAACTTCAAACGAATGGTTCTGATAATTACCTGCTGTGTTATACACAGGTTTATATGTTCCTTCTGCCACCCAGATTTGGTCATAAGAACCGGAGCATTTTTTTGCTATTTGAAGTGCGTCAGTAAGCTCATTAAACGCACTATCCCAACTTGTGCCGTTTCCGGTTTCCGAGGAATCTTTATCAACATAAAGCACGTAACTCCAGGAGCAGATATTTACATCAATAGCAGTCGTGCTGCAATAATTATCAGATTCAAGATAAACAGTGTTTGTGAGTCTTCCACAGGGACAGGTGATAGTTGACTTTACTTGTGTAGTAATCTGGAAAGAGCCTGATTCAGTTCCGTTAAGATTACCCAAGTTCCAGGTTACTTTATGATATGTTGAATTGTAGTCGTCGGCTTGGGGCTGAGAAGAATAATATTCTACGTCTGCAGGCAGGTAATCTATGAGATAGACGTTTGTATCAGAATGATTGTTAGCATCCCAGACAATATCAAATGTAAGATAATCGGAAGTATTAACACAATCATTATTCGGGTCGTTGTTATCCTTGACTATTGAGAAGGCAGGCTCCTTGTATCCCACATTAGCCGCAACGGCTACGCCTGCAGGATTGCCGATATCGTCTGAATACCATAGACGCTGCAGGCTGGAGTTATAGACCATAAGCCTGTCCTGCGGTGGGTCTTCGTAGGGAATATCGTCCTGACTTCCAAAAGTGGTTATATAAACAAGGCTTGTCTTTTGGTCAACGGCTATGCCTGCTACAGAACAGCCTACATCAACAGGATCATCTTCAGACTGTGTATATATGTTATACTTATAGAGATGAGTATCTTCATCACCGTACCAACCAACACTGCCGTAATAAAGAATTTGATTGTTTACATCAATAGCAATGCTGATAACGTTACAGGAAGCTGTAATTTCACCCAAAAGAGGTTGAGGATTTGACCAGTTAGTTGTGCTGTAATACTTTATAGAATCAGTATGGTCCGCTACATAGAGACGATTGTTTTCTTCATCCAGAGCAATCCCAAATGCTTCATAACAATCTACTAATTGGATATAGTAAGGGTAACTAAAATTAGGAGTAAGAGATACAGTTTCAGGATTCCATGACCAAGAATAAAGACGATCTCTATAACGGTCAACGGCATAAAGATTATTATTGTTCGTATCCATTACTATACCAGCCAGGTTGTCTGCTCCAGGAGCCATTACCATATCGACATATTGCATAGTCTTCGCGTTAATAAGCTCAATTTCATCAGAAAATTCAAAGGAAACAAAAAGGAATTGTCCATATCCTGATTCATCAATGGTAATCCCTATCGCGCCATATTCACCCAAAGGGTCTAATAAACACGTGTAATCTGTCTGATAAACAAGTGTGGAACCTTCAATTCTATACGCTTGTAGCTGTGAGGTTAGGGTGTTATTGATTACATATACTGATTTATTAGCATAAACTGGGATAGATGAAATAATAAGAACAGATACAAACAGTGTAATTGTAGAAAATCTCTTTCCGGTTAACATTTTAATCCTCCTTCAAAAATATTTTATGATATTAATTATTTTCTTTTATTTATTACTATCAAACCACCTAAGCCCAGTAACAGCATTGTTGTTGGCTCTGGAATCATAGTTATATGCGAATAAGTGTCTTGGCCATGCAATAACTCAAAAGAAAAATAAGAATCATCTTGACAATAATTGCCTTCTATAAAATGAGTTATATCGTTATAAGTTACGTTATAAGCGTAAAGATATATTTGGCTACTGTCACCTGCATACAAAAAATCAAGTATACTTCCCCCATAGATGTTAACAATGCTTTCATCATTAGCTCGAAGGTAATCTATTTGTCCATCATACCAGTTAGTTATAGTTGAATCAAATGCAAATACATAAAAAATATCTCCGCCAAAAATATCAAGTACAACGTCGTTATAGATACCAAGTTCACCATAGACATCACCATCGTTTATTTGGTGATGGCCTTCCGTCCAGACAACATCTGCCTGTACCGGATTTGCTCCGCACAGTATTGAGATTGCCAGAAATGTTATAATTACTTTGGTTTTCATTTTTTTCTCCTTTCAAATCCACCTTCGCTTCCTTCTCCGCTCTTTGAGCTACGAAGGACAGGCAAGCTATGGTGGACAAGTTTTGCGTGATTGAAAATTTTAGAATATGACGTTTAAGGGATTGCTTTTTATGGACAGGGACTCTTCCGTTTGTGATTTCTCCTGCCCTCATCCGGTTGTTACTGCCGATTCCCATAATCTCATTCTCTTAAACACATTATATCAGAAATAACTTAATAATACAAGAAAAATCCGGGTGTCTCGGTGGTTCAATAGAGCGCAATAAAAAAGGGCACCGCTACATCGTGCCCAGTCGAGGCCCGCCAAGGCCCGTCATAGAACACGCAAGCGGCGCCCGTTTTGCCCGCAGGCTAACGAGCACCGACCTAAATGCGTTTCTATGACTAAAGTTTTTGGCGGTTTTCGACTGAAACGCTAGAAATTCAGTGCAAAACGTCAAATTTTCAAATAGCGACGGCAGGGACAACCTATTCTGCCCTGAACGACTCCGTGGTAAATCTCTGGATGCAAATGTCATTTTATAACCATTATCTTTCATAGTCAACATAAAAAATCCGCTTTTCAAAATTATTTATGCAACAGCAGCAAAGCCATTTAAGTCAAGAGCCAGTGAATGCCAATATCCGGCGGAAATTGCAACAATATTTCCAAGATCCGTACCATCAGGCCTCTTAACCTTTACCGGAGTAGTACAGGGGTCGTACGTGCTGCTGCCGTCACCTAACTGGCCGTAATTGTTCATACCCCAAGACCAGACAAAACCATTAGCATCAAGGGCAAGGCAGTGGTCTTCGCCCGCACTTACAGCAACTATCCACCGCAAAGCCGTGTCTTCATTACAGGGGTCCTGCTCACCGCTCAGGACTAAAACCGGCGTGCTGCTGCTGTTGGCATCCCCGATAGTACCGTTACCCAATCTGCCTCCTTCATCAGGATTATTTTTAGAATAACATAAACCGTTATTGCCCCAGGTATATACCCTGCCCTGACTATTCGGGTCGAATGAATTGAAATCCTCCAGAGCCATAGAATGGTCCCAGCCTGCACTTATTGCGACAATATTTTCAAGATAATAACTGCTTTGCTGCTCGCCTTTGAGAACTTTTACAGGTGTATCTATATGAGAGACATCTTCATTACCGATACCGAGCTTGCCTTTTCCACCGCCTGAACGATAAGCATTGTCACCCCATGTATAGACAAAGCCGTTGGAATCCAGTGCCATAGAATGCTGCTCGCCTGCTGAAATGGCAATGATATCTTCAAGATGAGTAGTTTCCATTTCACCACCGTGAACCTTCACGGGTGTCAGTGCATTGTTCGGATAGTTGGCATCACCAAGCTGACCTTCGAGGTTTCTTCCCCATGCATAC
>CAYXGT010000127.1:0-5229 GCA_964464635.1 uncultured Pirellulales bacterium
CCGACTGATACAGAAGCTCATCGACCAGCGTCGTTTTGCCGTGGTCAACATGAGCAATTATTGCAACATTACGAATAAAATCTGTGTACATAAAATACCTTTAAGGGCTTTTCGTTAAAGATTTATGGTAACTTAAATATTGGGATGCGGCAATATTTCTTTTGCTTTTTGGCAGTCTTTTACGATTTGCTCTGCAAGGGCTTTTTCAGAAACGAATTTCTGCTGGTCCCGTATCTTTTGAACAAAGTCAAAAGCCATCCATTTATCGGTCAGGTCTTCAACATCCATTAAAATATGTGCCTCTATCAGTAAAGGATGGTCCGGGCCGTAAGTAGCTGACCTGCCGATACTGAATGCAGCAGGAATTGCGCTTTTGGTTTGACAAACAGATTCTTCACTATCTCCGACTTCAACTGTTCCCGCATAAACAGCTTCTGCGGGGACGAGCTGATTTAACTGTCCGAGGTTTGCCGTTGGAAAACCGAGCTGTTTTCCCCTTCCTCTGCCGGCAATAACCTTGCCGATGAGTCTGTAAGGTCTGGTGAGTGCGACGGCTGCGTCGGCAACCTTGCCCTGGAGCAGAAGATTTCTAATCAATGTGCTTGATACTGTGACTGCGGAGCCGATGGACAGTTTCGCCGTTTGCTGCTCGATTGAAACTACCTCGAAGCCGAATTCCGAGCCGAGATAAGTTAACGTGTGAATATTTCCATTTCGGCCTGAGCCGAAGTGAAAGTCCTCACCTTCGACAACGACGGCTGGTGCGATGCCTTTGGCGAGGATTTTTTCCGCGAAATCACGTGCAGACAAACTCAGAAGGTTTTTATCACTTTTCAGCAGAAGGAGATAGTCGGCGCCGTTTTCAGTGAGCAGCTTTTCTTTGAATTGCAAGGTTGCAAGTCTTTCGGGAGCGAACTGGGGATGCAGGATTGCCACGGGATGCGGCTCGAAGGTTGCAACGACAAGGCTTGTATGCTTTTCATCCGCTTTTTGACGGGCTGTTTGTATTATGTTTTGATGGCCGATATGAACACCGTCGAAGTTGCCGATTGATAGACAACAACCTTTCAGGGCGGGTTCTGAGATATTCTGAATTATCTTCATACCGATGAATTTCCAATAAAATCCGTACTTTCTATCTTACACAGGTCCCAAAATAGCCTGTAATGGTAAAAAAGTCAAGAAAATAGTTGCAACTTAGTTGCATTTAGATATAATGGCAGCGTTTGGTGTACAGGGTATGTTAAGCGGCGAGCTCAGGGTTTATAAGAATAAACAGGCAGGTTTGTTATGGCTGGAAAGGTTAAACACATACTTGTCGAGCTTAAGGGGCATCTGCCCTTTACCGCTTTTGGTGCGGTTATGGGGATCGGCTTTATGCTGCTTTTCCGCAAGGTCAGTGATTCAAGCGCGCATATCCTGTTTTCTATTTTCCACCCGGGCCATGTTATTTTAAGCGCGATAGTTACGACTTCGATGTTCAGGATTCACGCATTCAGGAAACATTTTATAATGATTCTTATTATAGGATATTTCGGCTCGGTCGGTATAGCGACACTAAGTGACATAGTTATGCCGGAAATAGGCTCAAGACTTTTCGGGCTGAACATACCCGCGCATACTGAGCTGCATCACGAGCATTCCGACGACGAAGAAGGACAAGGAAATCACGAACACAGCGAAGGTATTCATTTTGGTTTTATAGAGGAGTGGTATTTAGTAAATCCCGCGGCGTTGATGGGTATTTTGATAGGCTATTTTCTGCCACATACCAAATTTCCCCATTCCGGGCACATTCTCGTGAGCACCTGGGCGTCATCGGCGTATCTTCTGATGCGGGTATATACTGAAATTGATATTTTAGCGGTAATCAAGATATTTGTGATATTGTTGTTATCGGTGTGGATTCCCTGCTGTGTAAGTGACATCGTATTTCCGCTTTTATTCGTAAAGTCTGATGTTGAGCTTGCCGGTCCGTGTCCCGAGCATCGGCTTCACAGCCATCCTCATCGGCATACAGAGAAGGAAAATAATTGAGCCCGGCTATCAGCAAAAAGTGTGAGAAGGTTCTCGGTAAAGCGGGTCTTCGCAGGACAAAGCCGCGAATGGCAGTTCTGTCAGCTCTTTTCGAGGCAACAAAGCCTCTCAGCCGGCAACAGATAGCCGAACAGCTCTCGGAAGGTGCACCGGACAAGGTTACAATCTATCGTACACTTGAGACGCTTGTCGAGGCAGATGTTGTGCATAAAGCGTATCTTCAGGACAGGGCGTGGCATTTCGAGCTGGCACATAACTGCACACGCAAGCAATGTCACCCGCATTTTACCTGTACCCGCTGCGGCGGCACTTTTTGCTTAACGCAATTAGATATGCCTATGCCCCGAAGTCCTTACAAGGGCTATCACATAACTCATCAACAGGTAAGGCTGGAAGGATTGTGCCCGCAATGTTCTTAAACACCGAAATACAAAAATGAAAAGAAGCTGGCATAAAATACTATTTGCTTTGGCAACAGCCGGGTTTATTCTGGCGGCTGTGAATATAACGCTTGCCCTGCACCTGGCTGGTCAAGATGAAAATGAACATCACGATTATGAGAACTGCCCGATTTGTCAGCAGGCGATGATAAATAAAAATCCCGCTATTCTATACCCTGACGTAAATGTATATCAGGGTGAGGAAGAAGAATATACAATTAGTTACAGGAATATCTGTCCACCTCAAATTATAGAATATCAACTCCCCCAGTTACGTGCACCACCTTTTTTCTGCTGATAGTTAAACCCCATTTTTGAAATCCACTGTTTGACTGCGCGTTTTGTTACCGCAGACAAGCGGATTTTTTGAACGGAAAGAATGGTATAAGGAGATTGAATATATGCTGATACCCAGGTTTTAAGGAAAATGCGGGAGTTCTTCAAATGCGAAAAATAATAATCATTACAATGTTGTTATTCTCAGCGGTGCTCGCAAACATTACTTTTGCAGAGGATAACAACGATGATATTGAGAAGTTGAATGCCAAAATATCGAGCCTTCAACAGCAGATAATCGAAATGCAGAAGAAGCACGACGACGAAATTGACACCTTGAAACGACAGATAAATGAACTTGCCGAGAAAACCTCCAGGCAGGAGGCCAAGGATGAGCTTGCCGCTTTGCGGGAGATGGCACAGGCTGAAGCGGCGAAAGAAAGGCCTCTCGATGAAAAGGCAGAAGAGGCTGTGTTCGAATCGAGTGGTTTGAGCCTTCAGGCCTTGAATCCGGAGATAAGCGTTACCGGTGATTTTCTTTTTTCAACAAGGCAGGATACGACAAGCGATGAAAGCAGCGACTTTGATTTTCGAACCCTGGGCATTCACATTGAATCATGGCTTGACCCATATACCCGCTTCAAAGCTGCTATACCGGTAACTGAAAATGATGCCAAACTCGGTGAAGGATATATTACTCTTTATAATTTAAGTGATGATTTGAATTTAACCTTAGGTAAATTCCGACAACAGTTTGGCGTTGTGAACCGCTGGCACAAGCACGGGCTGGACCAGGTTGATTTTCCATTAGCCCTTCGGCAGATTTTTGGTAACGGCGGATTGAACCAGAGCGGAGTTTCCCTGGACTGGCTGATGCCGCCCTGGGGCAAGTCGTCACAGCAGATGACCTTTCAGGTTACAGACGGCTCAAATGACAGGCTCTTCGGTGATAATGCTCGTAACAGGCCGAGTTTACTTGCTCATTATAAAAACTACCAGGACCTATCGAAAGACACCTATGCGGAATGGGGCCTTACCGGTCTTGTCGGCTGGAATGACGAATGGGATATCTCCGGCAGCACTACCAAGCAAAACAGCAGTGAAATGACCACCGTATTGGGTGCTGACTTTTCTGTTTTGTGGGAGCCGACAGAAAAAATGCGATATCGAAATGTTGAATGGCGAAGCGAGGCATACTGGTTAAATAAGGGTATTTATGCGCCGGACGGCTCAGGCTCAGACACTATCAACGCATGGGGATTATACAGCTACCTTCAATCAAAGATTTCGCGGACGATTGATATAGGCATAAGAGGTGATTTTTATGTTCCTGATACCAAAAGCTATGCAAGTCTCTCCGATTCACTTTCGCTATCACCATTGGCCGTAACCGACGATAATCCATACCTGTGGCAAATTGGTCCGTATATTACGTGGCAGCAAAGCCCGTTTGTGAAATTCCGCATTGAGTATAATCACGCCCAAGGCAAAGGTATAGATTACCCTGAAGATATTGTCTGGTTCCAGTGCGTGTTTTCAGCAGGCCCTCATAAACATGAGCGTTACTAATAGAAAGGAGCGGAATTACGATGAAAAATATACTACTTATTCCCGGACTGATTTTAGTTTTTGCGACAACAAGCGTACCAGCCGAAACGCGTTTGAATGTTGTTACAACTTTACCTGACTATGCTTTTCTGGCTAAATACGTCGGCGGCGAGCGGGTCTCTGTCAGAGCTATTGTCAGGGGCGACCAGGATGCACATTTTATTCGACCGAAGCCTTCTTTTGCCACGGCATTGCGGAAAGCTGATGTTCTTGTTGCTACAGGATTGGATTTAGAGTTGTGGATACAGACTGTAATAGACAATTCCGGTAATGGAAAGATTCGCAGCGGTCAGGCTGGTTATGTATCCGTATCTGCCGGCATGAATTTATTGGAAAAACCTAAGACAATGTCGAGGGCCGAAGGCGGAGTTCATATTTATGGCAATCCTCATCTAACCTGTAGTCCTATTAATATGAAAATAGCTGCTAAAAATATAGCTACGGGACTGATTAAAAACGACCTGAAAGGCAAGGAGGTTTATCTGCAAAACCTCAAGAAATTGCATAAAGAGCTCGACGAGCGGTTGTTTGGAAAAAAACTTGTGGAAATGTTGGGTTCCGATATATTGTGCAGTCTTGCTGAGCAGGGCAGGTTAATACCCTTTTTAGAAAAGCAGACTTTCGAAGGCAAGGCTTTAATCGAATATCTGGACGGCTGGATGGGAAAGATGCTGCCGCTAAGGGGCACAGCTATTGTTACATATCATAAAAACTGGATTTACTTTATTAAGATGTTCGGCCTGGAAGAAGCCGGAACTGTAGAACCAAAACCGGGAATACCCCCTTCAGCGAAACATGTAAGTGAACTGATTAACCTTATGAGGGAAAGAGACATCAAAATTATTTTAGCCGCCAACTACTTTGATGA
>CAYXGT010000128.1:0-5177 GCA_964464635.1 uncultured Pirellulales bacterium
TGTCCACCATAGCTTTAGCGAAGGTGGATTTGAAAGGAGAAAAAAATGAAAACCAAAGTAATCATAACATTTATTTTAATTTTAATACTGTGCGGGGTAAATCAGGTACGGGCAGGGATTGTTTACTCAAATTCAATAGTCGAATTCGGAGTTGAATATACCATCCAAACAGATAAAGCTGTTTACAATTTGGGTGAAGATGTTGAGATGCTTTTCAAAATAACTAATATAAGTGATGAAGAGGTATTAATTTATTGTTCACAAGATCCCGAACTTAATCTTCAGGTAGAAAGTGGTGGAGTACCTATCTGGATGAAAATACAATCGTGGTATTTGTTCTCTCCCGGAATTGAGTTATTGGCTGGTGAATCTGTAGAAATAACTCATACATGGGATATGAAAGATGATTATGAAAATTTGGTAGGACAGGGAATCTATGATGTAGTAGGAGTAATGTATAATGCACCTTGGAACGATTTTAATAAGGGAGAACCTATTCCTACAGAGGTTAAATTGCCCATAACAATTATTCCTGAACCTTCAACATTATTTTTATTAGTCTTGGGCGGACTACTTCTAAGAAAAAAATTGTAAGTCTCTGTCATAATAAATCATAAACTCATTTTGAAAGGAGACAGTTATGAAAACGAAATTGAGTACGATGTATATTTTTGGGGCTGTAATATTTATTTTATCATCCGGTGTGTTTGTTGAAGGCAATGGTTTGGACGGTTATTCAGGTGGTACAGGCGAGCCTGATTACCCGTATCAGATTAGTGACGTTTCACAGCTAAAATACCTTTCTGAGAATTTTTCCGACTGGGATAAATGCTTCGTTCTTACCAATGATATAGAAATCCCACCGGGCTTGACTTTAAACCCTATCGGTTACACGTGGGATAAATTTACGGGCAGCTTTGACGGAAAAGGACATATTATAAAAGGACTAAGAGATATGGGTTGTTATAGTCCTTATTGTTCAAGAAACGGTTTGTTCGGCTTTACAGATCCGACTGCCAAAATCAGTAATCTCGGCCTTACTTGTGCAAATGTGGTTTACTATAATCGAAATATGCACAGGGTTGGTCTTCTTGTGGGAAGGAACAGAGGAACAATAACAAACTGTTATTCGACTGGTTTATTGACCGTAGAAGGTGCATATGATCTTGGAGGATTGGTAGGTTTTAACGAAGGTACAATAAACAATTGCTACTCGAATACTTCTGTTTCAAGCACAAAAGGAGAGGGAGGATTTGGTGGGCTTGTAGGTTCAAACAATGGTACAATAACCAACTGCTATTCGGCTGGTGTTGTTTCCGTTTCAGATGGGTGGGGTTGGGATCTTGGAGGACTAGTTGGGGCGAATAGTGGTTCAATAAGCAATTGTTGTTCATGTGCTACTGTCTCAGTTTCAGGTGAATCAGGTATGTATCTCGGCGGATTAGCGGGTTCGAACAGTGGTACAATAGAAGATTGCTACTCGAGCGGTAATGTTTGGGGTTCAGAGGGATTTGAATACACTGGTATCACTGGTATGTCACTTTTCGGCGGTTTGGTTGGTGAAAACACAGGAGAAATAGCTAACTGCTATTCAAGGGGTTCTGTTTCCAGTTCGGCGTACTATTCATGGTATCTGGGCGGTCTGGTTGGTTCTAACTTCGGTCCAATAACCAATTGCTACTCGATAGGTTCTGTATCAGGCAAAGGAGAGTATGTTTGGTATCTTGGAGGTCTTGTCGGGCAAAACAACAGTGGTGATACAATAAGCAACTGTTACTCAAACGGAGCTGTTGCAGCAGACGGAAACTCGGTAGATTATATCGGCGGTCTGGTTGGAGATAGCCTAAATGATCTTGTGGAAAATTCTTTCTGGGATATTCAAACAAGTGGTCAGTCTTCTAGCGCTGGCGGGACAGGTTTGGATACGAATCGGATGAAGTTCTTTCTTTCCTTTTATGGAGCCGGATGGGACTTTAACGAAATATGGCGGATTGAAAATGAGCTGTCTTATCCTTATCTGAATATTAGAGCTGGATTAGAACCACAAATTGCCGGTGACATAGATTTTGATAGAGACGTGGATTTCTATGACTTTGCAATGCTGGCTGACAACTGGCTTGTGGGAACGGAATAAGAATATGAATCTCGACATAAATAAAACTATATGCCCCGTTGACTTGGAGCTTTTTATTGAAGACTGGCTGCAAACAGCAAGCTGGTACTAATCATTGGGATTGAGCAACTTACAAAAGCCGTGAAGAATAATTTATTAAGATACTTAAATAGCTACTGAACAGCTTCGATTGAAAGCTCGCTGTATCTCTGTAAACTCTGCGCCTAAAAATTTATTAAATCTATCCCGTTATCCTGTCTGAAATCTTGCGGCCATGTATGTTGACATCAGCAATGGTTAATATATCCGTCTCAAAGTTCAACTTCCTTAAAAACGTTTCTATTTACTGCTAAAATACTAAAAACTGATTTTCGGTGCTTCAGAGCACAGGCTTATCTGAATTGCTGATAATGTCTATATTTACATTTACAGCTATTTGTATATGGCCTATATAGCCAGTATATTGCTAAAATAGGCATTTATCTTGTTTTTTTGGTTGACTTTGACAGGCCTTTCGACGATAATAATATGGTCTAAAAACCTTAATATGGTTGAATTTTAAGTATTTCTAAGGAGTTTGTACTATGGTGGCAGCCAAAAGGCAGCAAACCAGCACTGTATTATACACCCTGATTACGTTCATCGCCCTTTTTATAATATCGACCACCTTTGCAGTCGTTTTTTATGTCAAATATGAGGAGCAAAGGAAGGTCGCGGTTGAAGCAAAAGCCAGCCTCGACAGTGTTGCAAGCGAAGCCCAGATGCGAAAAGGTCTAATGCAGATAGTGGGCTCGATTCCCCCCCGTACAAGCGGACTTCAGGTAATGGTCGAGCTTCTTGACAAGTTAGTAACAACAATAACAGGCGGCCCCGTATCGGACATATCAGCCGAGCTTAAAGTCGAAAATGTAAAGAACAAGGTTAGTGACACGCTTAGACCTCTTTACGACAGCCAACTCGACATCTCTTTCAACGACCCCAACTCAACCGGACTCGTCCGAATCATCGATTTAATCAGGTCCCGGCTTGAAAACATCCAAAGCAGCTTACTTGATTTGCAGGACAGGTACACACAGCTTAATAATCAATACGATGACGCAATAATAACTTTTTCTCAAACGGAACAGAGATTAAATTCAAAAGTAGAACAATACAAGCAGCTGTCTGATGAAACGCTCGCTAAATACACCGACCTCGAGGACCTGTTCCGTCAAACCGCGGAGCAGCAGGTTCAAAATCTTAGAAATGACCTTGCATCCGCAAGGACGGGAAATGAAAACCTAAGGGATGAGCTTCTGAAAAAAGACGCTGAGCTTGAATTGACAAAACAGATGATGAAACGTGCGCAGGCCGAAATCGAAAGCATAAAGCCCCTGCCAGACAGCAACGCCCCCGCTTACGTCGCAGACGGTAAAATAATCCTGGTGGATACGCAGACAGGCATAGTGCATATAAATATCGGCAGCAACGACAAAGTATACCGCGGCTTGACTTTCGCTGTTTATGACAAGAATCTTCCCATTCCAAAAACCGGCGAAGGCAAAGCCGAAATCGAGGTCTTCGACGTCGGCCAGACGATTTCAGCGGCCAGAATCACGACCGCAATCGACCCCAGAAATCCAATCATTCAGGACGACCTCATAGCAAACCTCATCTGGGCTACTAAAACAGTCAACACGTTTGTTGTCGCCGGCGATTTCGAATACGGCGACGAAGACAAAATAAAAGAGCTGATTGGAAAATGGGGCGGCAAAGTTGACCAGGGCATTACTATTGAAACAGATTACGTCGTTCTGGGCCGGCCGCCGAGAGTCGAATCCAGACCAAGCGCTGAAGATATGGGAATTTATCCGACCGCACTCGAGAAATACGAGAAATCGAAAAAAAGATACGAAGAATACCAAAAGATAATGACGCAGGCCCAGGCATTATCAATCCCCATCTTCAACACCGATAGATTCCTTTACTTTACCGGCTACAAGGAAAAGGCAGGCAGGCCCGGAGCATTCTAACTATTGCATCTGCCGGAAGGGTCAACGCCTACCGAGGCAATAAAAATTCTGCCTGTATATTTCAGTGCATCCGTATTTTTAAAGCCGGCCTTCACAGCAACAAAAGTAACTGTATAAGCAGCCCTGACAGCAGCACTGAGCGGCTGGCCCTTATCACAATCCAGGCCTGAAGGAATATCAACCGCCAGAACAGCCAATCCTAAATCATTAATTGCATTTATAAGCCGCTGGTATTTTTCGCTCAGTAAACCCTGTAAACCGGTTCCGAATAACGCGTCAACAAGCATATCCGCACCGGCGGTAAAATCCTTAACAGTCTGCTCTATGTCAGGCTTATCTAAATTAAGCTGTTCTATCGGTTGGCCCAGCTTCTGCAAAATATCGAGATTTATTTTCGCATCGCCTTTGACCCTGCTGCGTTCGCCGCATAAAACGACGGTAACCTTGAAACCGGCATTAAATAAGTGTCTCGCAATAACGTAACCGTCGCCGCCGTTATTGCCCCTGCCGCAGAAGATGCAGACTTTCGGTTTTTCGATGTCCGCGAGCTTTTCTTTTATAAGCTCTGCGCAGCTTCTGCCTGCATTTTCCATTAAAACGACGCCCTGGATACCGAGCTCTTTTATCGCCCAGGCATCAAAGCTGCGAACCTCGTCACGGGTCATAACAACCTGATTTTTATTCGGCTCATATTTTTCCATAATGACCTATTATATATTTTGAAATTACGATTTTAGCAAGCCATTTCGAAGCCAATTTGAGGAAAAACAAAGCCAATATCGATGAAAACGAAGCCAATTTTGGTCTAAAATTGGGTTTGAATTGGCTTTGTTTGGGTTTGTTTTTTTGTTCGTTTTTGGCTAATCCGACAGGGCGTACATTTACATATCTGGTTATATTGCAAGCACTTAGCGATGACCCACGGGCGCCAAATCCGTGGTACGAATTAGCTTTGTTTTGCAAAAAAAGGTTCGATTTGTAGAGCTCTCTCGACAGTTGTAGAGGTGGATTTTGAGAGTTAATTGGTGAATTGGTGAATTTGTTAATTAGTT
>CAYXGT010000129.1:0-5142 GCA_964464635.1 uncultured Pirellulales bacterium
AGGCGCAGAAACCCGGGACGCTCGGTCAGGGAATAATCTGTGTCGTAAGGATTCCTCAAATAGTTCCAGTGCAAAGCTAAAGTTGTCTTGTCGAAATCATCTCTTGGAGGAAGTTTCGGCCAGATATGCTGCGGCAATTTCGGCGCGGGCATTACTAAATCAATCGTTCCGGTTTTATTAACGACAGGCCAGCCGTCTTCGAAGGTGACAGGCGCAAGGAAGGTCTCCCTGCCGATGTGATGATAATTGCCCCCTTTGGGTCGTATGGCCAGACAAACCAGCCACCAGCCGTCGGGGGTTTCAACAAGGTCTGCATGCCCGACAGCGCGGATTGGGTTGCCGTCGAGCTCATGATGCGTAAGGATGGGATTGTTCGGGTTCGATTCGAACGGTCCCCACGGCGAATCGCTGCGGGCGACGGTGACGCTGTGGCCGTAGCTTGTCCCGCCCTCTGAAATCATCAGGTAATATTTACCGTTGATTTTATAAAGGTGTGGTCCTTCCGGCCAGATGCCGCCGGTGCCGCGCCATATTTCCTTCAGCTCTCCTTCGAGCTTGCCCGTTTTGAGATTGATAGTTGATTGAGCGGTGCAGCCGTAGCGTCCGCCTTGTTGCCGGTGATAATAAACCGTTCCGTCGTCATCGAAAAAGAGCGATGGATCGATGCCGCCGCCGTCTTTTATCCAAATCGGCTCCGACCAGGGCCCTGCAGGGTCTTTTGCGGTAACGTAAAAGTTACCGCCCCCGCCGACGTTGGTGGTTATCATATAAAAGGTGCCGTCGTGATAACGAATTGTGGGTGCATATATGCCGCCGGAAGATTGAACTTTATCCAGCGGTAGCTGGCTCTTGCGCGTCAGGCAATATCCAATCTGCTGCCAGTGCACGAGGTCTTTACTATGGAAAATCGGCACACCCGGAAAATACTCAAAGGTGCTGTTGACTAAGTAATAGTCATCACCAACCCGGCAGATACTCGGGTCCGGATAAAAACCGGGAATAATCGGATTGGAAAATGTGCGCTCTGATTGTTGGCCGCAATCCGCAAGCGACAGCAGCGACACGAACAGAATTGATAATATAAAAGTAAATCGGTGCATTTCTATTTGGCCTCCAATTGTGTGGTTTTGATTACAGTATCAAAAGCCGGTTTGGGCTGGTAATTGCGGTCAAATAATAATGGATAACTGGTACACCACCTGACCGGCCGGTTATTAAGCCATGATATCTTGTCGTAAACTCCCCGGAAAGTAACGCGGGAGATGTCGGTTTTATGTTCGAGAAAAATCGAAAAAAGCTCTGCTGCGCCTGCGTCTCTGCCGGAAGCGACATCATCATTAAGAGCTCCGCCGATAAGAAATTTTCCGGCAAAGGCATCTTTAAGAGCTACTTCACTAAAGCAGTTAATATTACCAGCCAGAGCTACCAAAAAGACCGCCCCGCATAATATTTTAGTTAACCGGCGCACTTTATATATAGTATCCTTGCAAAATAACTATCTACTGCTCCTTGCTCCGCCGCGCCTGGAGCTCTTGCTCAATCTCAACCATTCTCTTGCTCGTCAAGGGATAGAAAGCCATAATAATTAGTGCTCCCAGAACGGCGGGAATCGCCGCAAATACACTTATCGACAGTTTTAATCCCAGAAGAGACTGCGCCGTCTGCTCAACGTTAGGCACATAACCAAAAGCAGCAATGGTCCAGGCAAGAATCGCGGCTCCCAGCGCCACTCCCAGCTTAAGCGCAAAGAGCGAGACGGACATGATAAAGGCCGTCGCCCGCCGATGATTTTTGAACTCCGAGTAATCTGCCGTATCCGCATACATCGCCCACTGGAGGACCGAGACTGGTCCAAGGCAAAAGGAGATAAGAATCTGGAGGACAAACATCATTACGATATCCTGGGGCTTGAGGAAAAAGAAAAGCACCGCCAGGATTCCGCTCAGGCCGAGGAAGCCGGCGTAAGTATTCCGCCTATCCAGAACTTTACTGAACCAGGGCGCGAGAAAGGAACCGATAATAGCAGCAACGGAACCGATGAGGAAGAAAGGAGTAACCAGTTGTACGTAATTCAAGCTATAGGTTTTCCCGAGGAGCATAACCTCCTGGTCCTGCACGAAATACTTAAAGTAATACATAATACAACTAACCCGGATAAGAACATACATCAGCTGAAAGACAGTTGCTGCCCCGATTAAGAGCCAGGGCTTATTCTTGACTAAATCTTTAAAGTCTTCCTTGATGGGGGTCTTCTGCCCCTTCGGCGGCTGGACCCGTTCCTTGGTCGTGGCAAAAGTAATAAAGAGAAGAATTACCGCGAGAGTGGAAAGCGCGGCCATTGCCAGCGACCAACCAAGAGCTTCATTCCCCTGCCCGAACTTTTCTACCATCTGGAGGACCGAATACTGAACAATAAGCCCGCCGATAAAAGCGGCGATAAAGCGAAACTTGGAAACGACCGTTCTTACCTGCGCGCTGGAAGAAATTACTCCCATCAAGGCCGAATAAGGAACGTTGACCACCGTGTAGAGCATCATCAGGAGGGTATAAGTAACGTAGGCGTAAATGAGCTTTCCGGTAACGCTAAGGTTGGGGGTGGTAAAAGTGGCGACCCCGACCAGCCCGAAAGGTATGGCGAACCAGAGAATCCAGGGCCGGAATTTTCCCCAGCGAGTATTTGTCCGGTCGGCTAAGAGCCCCATCATCGGGTCATTGACCGCGTCCCAGATTTTGGTAACTAAAAACATCGTCCCTACCGCAGTGGCAGAGATACCGAAAACATCGGTATAAAAGATAGTGATAAACAGGATAAAGGTTTGAAAAAACAGATTTGATGCGGTATCTCCCACACTATAGCCAATCTTCTCACCGATAGAAAGCTTCTCTGATTCATTTTGCATATGTTTCTTCCTTAAACATAATTATATAGGTTTTCGTAATCCTTATGGTTCGCGTTTTTCCTCGGTTTCAGCAAACTTACCGAAGTACTTCAAACAGGTATCACGCCATCGGACAGCGTTTTGTTTCTGCATATTGAGGCGATTTTCAACATCTTCAAAACGCTCCGGGTCGATTTCGCCCTGAAGCGAGTCCCATTCTTTCTGCATTAATGTAACGTAATCGATGCCTTTCTGATAGTGAAATTTTAACTGTTCCCATAAAGTCGAGCCCGATTCCAGAGGATAATCCCAGGGCAAATGATGAAACCATAGCAGATATTTCTCCGGACAGGTCTTCGGGGAATTCCAAATTTGGCAGAGCGGCTGATGGTACTGACTGACCGCGTTGCTGCCTTTTTCACTTCGGTCAAAGCCGATACCATTAGCGTCAGCTTTATGGTAATAAGTTGAGCTCCAGTCTTTTCTGCCGCGATTTACATAATCCGGCTGGGGGCCGTAATGGTGACCTTCAGCCATGATATGATGAAGACCCATCGGCGTCATGTAATCCACACACGCCTCCCAGGAGCCCGCCATCATTTTTCGAATCAGATTAATCACCTGCTGGTCATTGGACCATGTCATCCGAATCCACTCCTCGGCAATCTGCTCGGAAGACAAAGACGGATCCCACGCCAACCTCCCGAAAGCATACCAATTCGCCTGCGAAAAATGGTGTCCTGTCCAGTTGCGGTCAGAACCAATTCCTGAAACCCCGGCGATTCCGCTGATGGTATGTTTGTCCGCGGTTCCGTCCACAATCTCGGCGACCAGTGTTCCCGGGCCATTAGCGTATGTGTCTGAACCCAGTACCTCTTTCCATTGCGGCGCCAGATAAACAAGGTGTTTGGCCTGGCCGGTGTATTCCTGTGTAATTTGAAGCTCCATCATTAACGCTGTTTGCGGCATTGCACCAAACAGCGGATTAAACGGCTCACGCGGCTGAAAGTCTATCGGGCCGTTTTTGTTCTGTATGAAAACGTTGGATGCAAATTCACCATCCAGCGGCACAAACTCCAGATATGCACATTTGGCGCGGTCCTTATCAATCGAGATATCATAAACAAAAGAGCGCCACATTACCGTCCCGCCATAAGGTCTCAATGCTTCAGCCAGCATATTAGCGCCGTCTGCATGGCTGCGGCCGTAAATCTGGGGACCCGGCTGTCCTTCTGAATAGGCCTTAATCAGGAATCCTCCGAAATCCGGAATCTCCTGATAAATTTCCTTAGCCTTTTCTTTCCACCATTGACGTACGGACACATTTAGCGGGTCTGCAGTTGTCAGAGAGCCGATTTCCATTGGTGATGTAAATTTTATACTGAAATATACCTGGATTCCGTAAGGCCTTAAAACGTTCGCAATGATGGCTGCTTTATCGATATATTCTTTTGTTAAAATCGCCGCCTGACTATTTACATTGTTCAGGACTGTGCCATTAATACCAATGGATGCATTCGCACGTGCATAGTCCTTATACCTTGTATCAACTTTTTCCGGTAGATTCTCCCATTTCCATATTGATTTGCCGGCATAGCCTCGTTCAACGCTTCTATTTAGATTATCCCAATGGTTCAACAGACGCTTCTGAATCCGCGGTTTTTGCTTAATGGACAGCTTGTCAAGCGGCTGTTGGGTTTGAATAAGCCGCAGGAAATGAAACGCCCCGTATAGCACGCCCGTTGGCTGATTAGCAGCAATGACTGTAACCGTTCGATTGTTCCATAATAATGAGCGAATAATGAAACCATCTGCCCCGACAGATTCCAGCTCTGAAGCATCGACCAATTCTCGCACAATAGAGGATTGTTCCAGGGTGCCGACTACGATAGCTCCATCTTGTGAAACTGATGAAACCACCGGAATTTCCTCTCCCAGCAGTCCGGACAACCCTTTCTGCAGTTCCTCCTGAACGGCTTGGAATGTTTGAGAGGATTCCTGGATTACGATTTCCGTTATATGCTCTCTATAATGCGAAAGAAGCTTCGGTTGTGATATCGTGTTATAACGAAGCCATAGTCGATATCCATCCTCAGCTTGAAGAGTCCCTGTAAAAAACCATACTATAATCCACAGTAAACACTGTATGCAGTGTGGACGAAATAGATTCATTTTCTTCTCTTTTCTTCCGTGCTAAAGGGTGAGGCTGGCAGGCCTTCTTTATTATATAAATTTGCGCCTTCAGGATTATCAGCCCAGGCAT
>CAYXGT010000130.1:0-5123 GCA_964464635.1 uncultured Pirellulales bacterium
TTTCCTGCTTAAATCCTGCCTTTATGTCCGCAGCCTTTTGGATTCCATCGAACCTGCCCCCGTAGGGACAGATTCCCAACTGTCGCAGACGGTCCAGTTTAACCTGCCTGGCCTGCTCAAATTTGCTTACATTTTCTAATGTTTCGCCCTCTTGTACCATATTTTCCCTGCCCTTACATATCACGAGCCTATAGCCTACGCTCACACGGCCCCGATGGCCGCAGTACATCGGTTACCAGAAGTTACGATGGGGATATATTATCTGCGGATGAGTTAAGGTTGCAATAATAAAATTAAGTAACACGGGCCTGGAGCCTGTGTTATCAGGGTCAGGATGGCCATGATACCTTGATTTGTTAGTTTGTAGCCGCCTGTAACGCCTCGTATTTCAATCCTGCATTTTGCCGCTCTATTAATTTGGCCTTAACAGCCAGAACAGCAACGGTCAGTTGAGGGTCTGACTCAAGCGTTTCTTCTATAGTGTGCTTTTTTTCCAGGCCGTTTTTCTTGTGATCGCTCCTGACAAGCACGTCATTGTCCCGACGAAGCTCGAGCATTTTTTTGAGCTCGTCACTGACCGCGAGCACTCCATTTCCCATTTTCACTTCTATATCCGGCCCAATCCCCCAATCACTTCTTCCCTGTTTTTCCGCTGCTTCACGGCTTTCAACCCTTTGGCTCGAAGGCAAGTGGTAATAGGCCATAGTATATTTCAGTTGTGCTCCGCCGCCGGGTCGAGCCGTAATAGTCTGAACACTGCCCTTGCCGTGAGTCCTTTCGCCGACAAGAATCGCACGCTCGTGCACCTTATCGGCCAGTGAGCCTGCAACAATCTCGGAAGCACTTGCGGAGTTGGAATTGATTAAAACCACAAGAGGATAATCCGGATGCGTCTCTTTCCTGTTTGCTGCAGTGAAAGGCCCCAGACCATAACGGTAACGCGTGCTAACGATAATGCCCTTTGAAACAAATTTATCCACAACCTCGGTAGCACTGCTTAAAAGCCCTCCGCTGTTAAATCGCAAATCGAGTATCATCGCCTTCAAACCAGCGGAATCGAGCTTATCCAGTACTTCTTCCAAATCGTCGGCAGTCTTTTCTGAAAAGCTGGTTATGCGTACGTATCCGATTTTATTCTTATCATCAATCATATAGCTCCATTTACCATCATCCGTCCTTTGCCAGCCCCGAATTGTTCTGACAACTATTTTTGCCCTTGTTATAGTGATGTCTCGTGTTTTCTCTTCATCAGGGCTTCGCACTGTCAGCTTAACGTCCGTGCCCGCGGGGCCGGTGATGTACTTGACGGCACAAATAAGCGACATATCCTTTGTCGGGATTCCATCAACCGCCTCTATAATGTCCCCGGCGTCAAGACCGGAATTATACGCAGGCGTATCCGGAAGAAGACTTCCCACCTGCAAGATGCCGGCGGGTTTTGAAATCTCAACACCGATACCCGTAAACTCATTGGTCATCATCTTGTCGAACTCTTCGGTCTGCTGAGGCCAGATTATTACAGTATAAGGGTCCAGTGCGGATAAGGCCGCTTCCGCAAAATGGGCTATCAGAACCGTTTCCGTAAGCTCCACAGTTTTTTTATTGAGCTCGACAACATCTCGGAAGACTTCTATGAATTTGTCACTATCCACACCAAAAGGCCACTGCTTTGCATCTTTCAATACTTCGTCCAAACCGCGATTCCAGGCTGCAAGCTCTGAGCTCTCCGGCCCGCGGCCTCGCCGCGAGGCGGGCGGCGCAACGGCCTCTTCTGAATTTCCTTCGCCCGATTTATATGCCTGGTCCTGCGATATCTCGGAATATGATAATGTCAAGACTTCTTCAAGCTGTTTGCACCTGTTAATTGCTTTCTCTATCATTTGTTTATAGTCAATGATTTCCTTGACGTAGCTGTGTTTAAGAACATCGATTGAATTTATAAAGCCTTCTCTTGTCACACCTCTATAACGCTCCCTGCTGCTTTCGCAGGGACTGTCCTGAAAAGAAGCAACGATATTGGCTTTGGCCTCGAGCTGCTCGGCATAGTCGGAATATTCTTTGTTATCTTCATCAATTGCGGCAAGCCAACTGTAGCAAATCAGATAGGAATCAAGCCATTTACCCTCCGACTCAAACTCCGAGGCTTTGTCTCTGGCACGCTGGAACGTCTGCAGTACAAGCGGATTGGCTAACAGCTCTGCTTTTTGCTCGGGGCCCGCCAGCTCAGCGGCACGAGCAATAACAGAAAGCAATTTTGTTATATCGTTAATGTCATTTACATCATTGATATCACTTACCTTATTAGCGCCACTTTCAACTTTCAACTTCTCGAGCTCGGCCAGCTCTTTTTTATATGCATCTTCCCGCTCTTTCCGACGCCTCTGCATCATCTGCTGATAGTCCTCAACTATTCCAAGCAACTCTCGAAGATTAGCACTGTCCCCGTATCCGGAATCTCTTATCACTGAGCCGGCTTCGTCAAATTCACCTTCATATATCAGCTTACAGGCGACAGCAATCGTCTCAGAAGCCCGGGCTGTTATAGAATTCGGTTCTGTATATCCGGGCTGAGCTTTGACAAATTCGACTGTTTCCTCCGAGACAGGCCTCGATGAAAAACCGTAAACACCTGAAGTAACAAAAATTACAAGAAGAAAACTGAAAAACAGGAAGCCTGTTTGTATAAACCTAAAAGCCGGTCTTTGTTTTTTTTCTGAAAACAAGAAAATTTCCTTTCATTGTTGCGATAAATTTGGATTTTTTACACTTGTTCCGATTAGAAAAGATACGAACCCAAAAGCTCCTTTGTTCTAATTCGGAAATTTTGATACATCACTTTAATACCTTGCACCGGCGTAGCCGTTTATCAGAGACATTCTGCAGCTTTTCCATTACAGCCCAATACGTTCAATTTGTGCTTGACCATACTCTTAATGGCTGCTCTTCCCGGACCAAGATATTTGCGGGGATCGAATTCTGCGGGATTCTCGGCAAAAACCTGCCTGATTTTGGCAGTAAGCGCCATCCTCAAATCCGTATCAATATTAACCTTACAAATGGCCATTTTAGCGGCTTTGCTGATGGCTTCTTCCGGAACACCCATCGCATCAGGCATATTGCCCCCGTATTTATTAATCAAATCCTTGAATTCTTTTAGGACGCTGCTCGAACCGTGCATAACTAATGGAAATCCCGGCAGCCTTTTGCTGATTTTTTCAATGACATCGAAAGCAAGCTTCGGCACAGTTTTGAACTTATAGGCCCCATGGCTCGTTCCGACCGCCACCGCCAGTGAATCGCAGCCGGTACTATTAACAAACTCAATCGCCTGGTCAGGGTCGGTCAGATGCTTACTGACCTCGTCACTGCTTACGCCCTCTATATCCTCTTCAATTCCGCCAAGCTGTCCAAGCTCGGCTTCAACGACAACACCATTCGAGTGGGCATATTCAACAACTTTTGCCGTCGTATCCACGTTTTGTTTGAATGGCAGGCTCGATGCGTCGATCATTACCGAAGTGAAACCTTCATCAACGCATTGTTTGCATATCTCAAATGTATCACCATGGTCCAGATGCACCGCAATCGGGATGTCCGGATTTTCTTTAACAGCCACATCAATGATGGCCATCAGGTAACTCATGCTAGCATATTTACGAGCACCTCTTGATATCTGCAGAATAAGCGGAGCCTTTTCCTCCGCTACTGCATCCACTATCCCCTGCGTGATTTCCATATTGTTGACATTGAAAGCACCAACGGCATAACCGTTTTTGTAAGCCATCTCGAACATCTTTTTGGTATCTACCAGCGGCATACTAATTCTCCTTATCAAAATATATTAAATTTTTATCAAACCGTTAAAACTTATAGAAAAAATACCGGAACTCAAAATAAGAAACTTTTTTAATAACCGGATGCGCCTCCCAGTTCCATATATCTTTTCTCTCCGATTCCCAATTCCTTTATACCCTCAGGCCAAATACTGAACATAACAGCCTGCCTATCCAGTGACTCGTCAATACTCACCGTAAATGCACAGCTAACCCGGTGATATTTTCGTAATAACGTCAAATCGCTTCGAATATTGTCACCGTAGTCAAGGTCGAATTGCTGGGAGAAAACCACGGTATAGCGCGGGTCAAGAATGTACGTAGCTGCAAATGTAAAGGCGTTCGAGCCTTTTTCTCCAAGCACCTGAACCCGCCTGATATACCTGCTGCCTATATAATAGCTCAGATTAGGCCAGCATAACCGCGATATTCCTATGTTAAACTGCTGGACCACACCGCTTTGCATATCGAAATACAAGTCACTCAAAACAGCAGTCGTATCGCTGACTCGCCAGATATAATCGGCGCTGAAGTAGTCGCGTCTCGGCCCGTATAATTCGAAGCGGTGGAGACTGCTTATCAAGTCTCCGTGAAAGATTTCCGGCGCAGAGAGCACACGAAGCGGCACTATGGGTTTGGCCCAGATGTACCTGTCAGGCCCGGGACCCATGTCGGATACGCCCCCTGAATCTTCGACCCAGACCATATCAGTATCCAAACGCATCCAGTCCACTGTTCGCTGGTTGCCAACAGGGCCTCTTTTCGTTTGTAAACGCTGTGAAAGACCGATGCTCAACATGTCCGGCTGGTCAACAACAGAGTCGCTTTCCTGTATAACTGTAGCTACAACGCTCGGCTGTATGATATGACGAAGCTGGTTTAAATCCCACAGGCGGGAGCGAACATTCGGATAAACCCTCCACCACGGTCTGGGGAAAATCCGAACGCCGGCTTCTGTAAGCCAAATCTTGTCCGAGCCGAATCGGCCCATATAGCTGCCGTCAACAAGAGTCCTCCTGAAGCCGCTGCGGTCATCGTAGCCGAAAGTACCGGCAATGTACGGGACAACCTTAAAGGAATCGACCTGTAGAGGCATATCTACTTCAGTTCGATAACTCATAAAGGTAAACGGATGCTCGTCGATTGATATCATATGGTCGTGGCCGATTTTCTGCCGAAAACGGCTTATCTGTAAGTCGCTGTAGAGAGTCAGCTTGTCTTCAAAGAAGGACTCCCCGACAACGTGATACTCGATAGTCGGTAACTCTTCCAGCGTATCGTCAAAGTTGT
>CAYXGT010000131.1:0-5105 GCA_964464635.1 uncultured Pirellulales bacterium
ATGCGAGCAAAAAAGTTTGCTTGTCCAAAATTATTTATACCTACTTTAAAATCTTGAGTACTCCCGATTAAAGTTACTCCGAAAAGCACAAATAACAAAACAACAAAACTCAAAATTAATATTTTTTTACTCATTTTTCTTCCCTCTCCTTATATAATTTTAATTTAAATTAATCTGCTCGACAAAGTAATCTTTTTAAAAATTATCACCTCCTTCTCTAATTATAGGTACCGTTCACAAAATTCAGAAACTATTGCTACAAAAAGCTTTACGAATACCTATTTTTTAAATTTCTTCACCTCGCAAACCCCCTATTTAATAATAGTTTAGAGGCCCTTAGAACATTAAAAAACCTCCTTTATATGGTTCCATTAATTTTGTGAATATCTATAATAAATTAAAAATAATATCTTAAATGATATTTTCATTGCCAAAGTATTAAATATCCAACTTCTCTTTATATGGAACATCTAAAACTTTACATCCTGCTGTATCAATAAAAACATGGACCTGACCATCTTCTCTGGTATATTGTTCAAGATGTATTAGTGGTTTTGTTTTTCTTAGATCAATTAGCAAATTCCCGCTGTAATACTCTTCATTAAAAGAAGCAGCAACAATTTCTGAAACAATTAACATATGATCTCCTGTTTCCCTTAAAAAGTTTACTTTACATTCAATATGAGCCCTTGCTTCGCTTATTCCAGGCGTTTTTATTTTTTTAGAACTTACCGGTTTAAAATTCAGTTCTATAAATTTATTAACATTCTTACTATATTCGTATGAAGCCGAAATAACTCTTTCGGCAATGCTTATATCAACCAGATTAAAAACTAATTCACCCGTCCTTTCAATATTCTTAAGGGAATCCTGTTTTTGCGGTTTATTTAACAATGCCAGACTCATCATCGGAGGATACTGTGAAATTGGGGTTCCCCAACTAAATGGAGCAATATTAATACTGTTGTCTCTATTAAGTGTAGTAACCAAGAATGGCATGCTGGGTTGCAACAAAGTTATGCTTTTGTGTAGTTCTTCTTGATTTATATTCTTAAAATCCACCTATTTCCTCCTTTCTTTAAAATAAATTCTTATTATTAATGTAATTCTTCCAGTGGAATATATTTTATATTCTGTCCATATCTTTTAGAGCTAAAAGCAATTTTACCATCGGGATGTTTTAAGGCTTCTCTTAATCTTTCATGGCAGGGCATTGCCACAAGCTTTAGTTCTAAATTTTCCTTTAATTCAATACTCATTATTCCCCGACCTGTTTTAGAGTCAAGTATACATAATAAATCTGGAAAAACTACCTCTAGTTCTCCGTTTTTCCAGCAAGCCATTGTTTCATTTTTAATAATTAGTTCACAACTACTGTTATTATCTTTCTCCAGACCACTTAACTTAACTTTTGTAAAGTAAAATCCTTCTGCCTCTTCTTCAATCATCTCTGTAATCTTCCCGTGAAAAATATTAATTCCAGAAACTATTTTCCTGAATACTTGCACAGGATCTTCTCCATTATTACGGGCACTAATTACAGATCTGCCTATTTCTATTGCTTTAGATATTGTGTTAGGAATTACACTATTTTTCAACTGCCTCCCACTCATGGGGTAATGATTATTTGCTCCCAATCCTCCACCCCGGGTTATAATAAATCTGCCAATCTGATCCGGATAAACCGGGTTTACGGCTTTTCTAACTACCACTACATTTCCAACATGGTCGACTAAAGACATAGGCGTCAGAGAAATACTATGACCGATAAAAGAAGTCATTTGAGTTTCGGGTGCAGCTCTTCCCAATGCATCACCGTCAATTACTGGAATCCCTACTCTCGCTCCTAGTGAAAGAATAATTGGAGTATTCAAACCCCCCATCTCAAAAGGAACAATGCAATCAATTTTTTTACCCAGTTCTTTTTCCATTTCCCTGAAAGCAATTTCCAGTTCGAAGTTGTCTTCCCAGTATTCGAGTAACTCATCAAAATCCATATTATCTAATGTTTTTACTGATCCCATAATTCCACCGCTGACTACTAAAAAATCGTCTTCTATTTCCTCAGGATCAACAATAGTATATTCCCTGCCCCTTTTAAAATCATTTAATATTATTCCCCTTCCCCAGTCAGGCGAACCACCTCCACCTGTTCCCAAAATTGCTACACCTTCTAAAAGAGGTTCTAAATCTTCTCTGTTTATTTTTTTTAGTGCCATATTTATCTCCTTACAGTAATTTATCCTTCTCTATATTTTCTAAAAGTTTATAATTTATTCTTTTTTTCAAACTCTTTAACTACAAAATCCATACCTAAATATTTAAGCACTTCTCTGGTTGGCCAGCTAGTTTTTAAATCCCAACCATGGAGTTTATAATATTCATCAAGCATTTTATCTAACTCTTCTTGTGCAGTGACCATAAAATCTTTACCAAGTCTGTCATCTTTAGCACCTTCATTCATAATCCTCCAAGGTAATTTATCATCACTTCTAGTTGCCCCACAGCGAATATTATAAGATTTTTCCAGAGTGATTATTCTTCTTCCAGCTTTCATAAGTTCCTCTTCTGAGACTTCTTCACCAATAGCTGCAGACCACATTTCAGCCATCATCTTAGGCGTTACACCGTAGAGTGCTGTGGTAATAAATGTGCAAAATCCTAATGCATCGGTTATTGCATAAGTATCTTCATGCCAACGGACAATTTCTGCTCTTTTATCTATTTTAGTGTATTCAATAAATTTATCACACCCGGTTATCTTCTTTATTAAATCCCTTGCCTCTTCACTTAGACCTAATTCAGCAAAAGTTTGTGTATGTAAATGATCTGCACCTCGTGGATTCACTGCAAAAGCAAGGGCATAACCTTTAGCCATACGAGTATTAACAGCAGACTGTTCTAACCCTTTGCCTTCTATAGCCCACTTCCATGAGTCCTTACCAATTTTTTCGGCAGCACGTTTTACCCCTTCTGCTAGAACATCACCAAAACCATCACGATAGGCAATTTTTTCAACCATTTTTACCATTGCTTCTCCGTTTCCAAATTTCAGTTCAATTCCATCCGTATCTTTTTTTGTAATAACTTCTTTTTCATAAGACTCCATAGCCCATTGAATGACACTTCCAGTAGATATTACATCAAGTCCATAAATGTTGCATAGTTCATTTGCTTTAATAATTGCATCAATATCATTTACTTCAGTACCAGTGCCAAAAGAAGAAATTGTTTCTAATTCTGGGCCACCACCAAAACCTTTATATTTATCTCCTTTTGTTTCTGTAAAACGGTGACATCCAATTATGCACGAATAACAGGCAGTCCTCTTTTTTAACCTACCACTTTCTACTAATAACTCGCCGCTAATTTTATCTGCATCTACAAAACGCCCCTTCTGAAAATTTCTTGATGAAAAGAGATACATTTCACTTAATGGTATAACACTTCCTGCTGTACCATATTTAGCAAGGCCTTCATATCCTGAATCATTCATAATTGCTTTTTTAGCAATTACTGAAAGCTCGTTAAACTTTTCATTTTCATTGAGTACTATTCTTTTAATTCCCTTAACTGCAATAGCTTTAAGATTTTTCGAACCCATTACTGCACCTCCGCCACCTCTGGCAGCTGCACTATATGTTGAAAACATAATACCTGATATACGAACCAAATTTTCTCCGGCAGGTCCAATTGTAGCCAATTCGATACTATTATCATTAAGTTCTTCTTGGATAAGTCTATTTGTTTCTCTGATATCTTTGCCCCAAATTGAAGAGGCATCTTTAAAGTAAATATCATCATCTTTAATGTAAATATAAATGGGCTTTTCTGCTTTTCCGTGAAACACTAAATAACCATAACCTGTAAACTTAAGCTCTGCTCCCCACTTTCCACCCGCGTTCGACTTAAAATACATGTTAGTAGCAGGACTTTTAAATGTAACCACGGTTCTTCCTGAACAAGGTGCCTTTGAACCCTCAAATCCGCCAGTCCCAAATATTAAAACATTATCTTCTCCTAATGGATCGGTATTTTCATCTGTTAAATCCCACAACAATTTTGCATTTAACCCTCTACATGGAAGAAATTTCATCCAAACTTCTCTTTTTATTTCTTCAACCCAGGTTTTTTTCTTATTTAAATCAATATGTAATACTTTCCCTAAAAAATTCATATTATTTTTACCCTCTTTATTTCCCAATTTTTAATCTAACAATATTAATTAATATTGATCTCATTGAGTCAACCGCTTAACTATCCTCTATTTTATTTAATATAGGTATATAATGGCTATCTTTAATCAATTGTTGTTTATGTTCTTTTAAACCGCTTTTAATTATAGCAGCCATTTCTACAGCCCTTTTTACTAATTTTTCAGAAGCCTCTACTGCAATGCAAGTGTCAAAATTTCCTTTCTTGAAATCCTTCTCCATAGCATTTCTATCAATTTTACTATATGTCCAACCTGCTGCCCCTATGTATGATTCCCACATGTCACCTGTAACAGGTATTGACTGCATCATAAGCGCATGATTTATCAAATCAGTTAAAGTATGTTCCTGCCCCGAAAAAAAATGTATCCCTTGCGTAATACTTCCTATTACCTTCATTAATTTAGGCAAAGTATCTTTATCACTATCAAATAAATTCTTATAGGTACCAAAGAGACTATTCCCCAGTCTATCAATGAAACATTTAACCTGCCCAGGCATACCCATATGGTATACAGGTACTGAATAGATAATAACATCAGCCTCCATCCATTTACTTTTTAATCCGGCAAAATCGTCATTATGAATACATTTACCTCTATTCTTACCACAATAACCACACCCTATACAGGGTTTAAATTCTTTACCTCTAAATGAATATTTTACAATTTTAATATCAAAATCATTCAGGTTGGCAACATAGTTTAATCCTTTTGTTAATAAAAACTCACTATTTCCTTTTCGAGGACTTCCGCTTATACCCAGTATTTTTATTTCCATATTTTCACCCACCTAATTATGCTAAATTTTCTATATATTTTTTAATTCGTTTAACGGCTTCTTTAAGATTTTCTTCAGAATTTGCATAAGATATTCTTAAATAACCTTCTC
>CAYXGT010000132.1:0-4722 GCA_964464635.1 uncultured Pirellulales bacterium
CCTTTAAGTCGATTGTCTGCCCTGCCGCTGATAGTTGATATGGTTTATCTGGAACAAAACCGCCACGGCCCGAGGTATTAATAATCCTTATTACAATGATATTCTTTCCCTCCTTTAGCAGGTTCGGGGGAATATCATATATTCTTGGAGGGTACTGATATGAAACTGTGCCCACTAGTTTGCCATTATCATAAGTCGAATCGGCATCCACAATCCTGCCCAGCCAAATCCTTGCTGGCTTACCGGTCATAGAAGACGGAATATCAACTTCTTTTCTGAACCAGACAACACCATTCACAGGCCCCAATCCATTGTCTGCCCAGTAGCCCGGCACATTCATAATTGCCCATCCAGGGGCATCATAATTTTCGTCGAACCACGGCTTTTGACCTTTTTCCAAACCTTTATCAAACTGCTGGATATAACCATACCACGCATCGTTGACAGCTTTATCTTTTTCGACAATCGTGTTAAGGTAGGCGTCGTTCTTACACTTTTTCGCTGTTTCAAGGTATTCAGGAAACGCTTTTAAGGCATCCTCGCTCAACCATGCCTGCGCGGGTGAGCCGCCGACACTGGTATTGATTAGACCTATGGGTACATGGTGTTTTGCGAATAATTCCTTCGCAAAGAAATAACCCACAGCACTGAATTCGAGAACACTTTTGGGATTAGCCGACACCCAGTGACATGACTTCAAATCTTCCTGCGGCTGCTGAAAATTATATATGTGCGGGATATTAAACTGTCTTATGTCAGGATTATCTGAGTGAGCGATTACATCGGGGTACTTGTCTTTAACTCTGTTCATTGGCAGTTCCATATTTGACTGGCCAGAACATACCCATACGTCGCCTATCAGGATATTTTTTAGAGTGATATTATTACTGGCGTTGATATCCATACTATAAGGGCCGCCTGCTTTTAATGGAGAAAGCATCGCTTCCCATTTGCCATCTGCACCCGCTACGGCATTATATGTTTTGTTGTCTAAGTTAATTGTCACCCTTTCGCCTTCGCCAGCCCAGCCCCAAATCTTTATATTGGCATCTCTTTGAAGCACCATACCATCGCTTATCAAAGCAGGAAGTCTGACTTGGCAAAAGGCCGTAGGAGCATTCATCTGCAGTAACAGCACCAGCAGGCAGAGCAGCCACCAGCCGTACCTTCGATATTGTAAAATCGCTTCCGATTTCATATTCACCCTTTCGCCCAAAAACACGGTCAAACTGTATCGGATGGCTTCTTTACGCCCACACACTATCATATCGCAGCACTGCTCGCAAGGAATTTCAGCCGCCTTGCATTTCCGGTCATCGGTCAAATTCGAATTCTGAGCAGCCTCGGAAGCTCTTCGGTATACCTCTGTTCTGTAAATCTTATACTTGAGAGTGGGTCAAAAGTGGGTCAGTCGTCACGTGATAGCCACTTGTTAACAACTTGTCAGTCACTTGTTATTCACTTGTAACTCTCAAAAACGCCCAATTTTGCTGTTGTAACATCTTGATTGACAAGCACTTACAAACGGAGTAAAGGACTGAAAATCCGTGTGTCGGCGGTTCAATTCCGCCCCTGCCCATTAGCGATTTTTTCCAAGTACAGCCCGAAAACAGGCAATTTCCCCCACGTTCAGCCCATTGTGTCGAACTAACTCAAAATATGCTTGAAAAAGTCTTGTTTTTTATTTATAATGGTGGTTTAGGAGTTTGGTAATGAAAAGTGGGTGCCAGTGACGTCCTCTTAATGCTAATCCCATTAGTGAGATAAAAGCTATGAAGTATTCATGGGATTTTTCTGCACCATCATTCGTGTCCGGTATTATGCATCGCGGCAGACTCGGTCAGGCTTTGGTTTGCCTGCTATTTCTGCTTATCACAGCCGGCTCTGTGTCGGCACAAATCTCCATAGTAGGTGTCAGCGACGAGGAAATTTACGTAGATAGTGTTTCCTTTATAGTTAATTCCGAGGCCGGTTACGATTACACGGTCGAGCTAAACGGCGTTTCGGTTCCGACGGACGTCTCCATAGAAGTTGAGAAGGCAGAATATTACGAATTATACGTGTACCGCCGAGAGCAGTCCTCCGGGACTGAAGAGACTGAGCTGGTCCAGTTTATAGTCCGGGCATCGCAGCGAGCTGAGACGGAGGTGGGGCTGCCGGTATGGACACCATATCCGATGATAGATTCGGCTGCTGCTGAGTTCAGCGGCGCCCAGCTTCAGATTGTAAGTCCCAACGATTACCCAATGGGACTTGAGATACCCGTCATTGCACGGGTTGAGGATGGATCAGGTAACCGTCTCGGTGTTAACGGCTATGTCACGGCGGACGGATTCGAAGATTATCCATTGCAACTGTTTCGCGGCGTCGGCTCCGTTTTTCTACCGGCAGCTTTAGAGTCGGGTATTATTTCCTACACAGCTCAAATTCAATCACTTCAAACGCCCAGGCAAATTACTATTGAAGCATCCACAACCTGGCAGACGGTCTCCGCAAATATTACTTCTTCTGTGAATTGGGGTGAAGATGCACGAATTCGGATTACAGCTCCCGGCGATGAAGTACTGACCATATCAGCGGGAGCTACCTTAACCATAGGAGCAGGAAGCATAATCATAGTCGACCCTGATATTTCAATCGAGGTTCTTGGGCAAATCATTGTTAACGGCACTTCACAGGGGCCGGTTGTTTTTACCGCTCAGGACAGAGACGAGCCCTGGGGAGGTTTTCTCTTCGCGACATCCTCATCTGCAGGCCAGTTTACCGGAGCTATTTTCACTGCAAGCGGCGCAGACCCCGATTGGTTCTATAATAATCCCAATGACGACTTTACGCACCATGATGAAGAATGCCTGTTTTACCTCACCAATGGAGGCAGCGTGACCTTGACCAATTGCTATGCGGTGGAAAACTACGGCCAGTTAGGACACGGCGAGACCAGCTACATTACTATGACAGGTTGTCTGGTGCAGAAATTTGTTACATGCGGTCAATTTAACGACGGAGCTGTAATCGGCATAGACAGCGCTTTCATCGAGTTCCCCTCGGCTTATGCGTCATTCATTGATTATGACAACGACGCCTTTTATCTTTCCGGCGGTGCACATTCTTTTACCGGCTGCCTTTTCGGCTGGACACCGGATGATGGAATCGACGCCGGCCAGGGCGACGCAGGCTCTGTAAATCTCGAAGGCTGCTGGTTCGAGTCCTGCTACCATGAAGCACAGGCCTGGTCGTCGGGACCAAGATACGGCGATGTCAATAACACCGTTGTCCTCAATTGCGGGCAGGCTATCGAGGCCGGCTATGATGACCCTTTTATAAATGCGATTAACTGCCTGTGTACATCTAATGCGATTGGAGCACGCTTTGGTGATAACTACGAAAACAGGGTCTATAACGGTTTTTTGGATGTGAAAGATTCTCTGCTGCTGTTTAACATAAGAGATGTCTGGGGAATGGCCTTTGACAACTGGACTTTGCATCTTTCTCAAATGGATATTCAGAATAATTATCTCAGCGTAGCAAACGTTAACCATCCC
Organism: uncultured Pirellulales bacterium; assembly: GCA_964464635.1. Classification (GTDB taxonomy): domain Bacteria; phylum Planctomycetota; class Phycisphaerae; order Sedimentisphaerales; family Anaerobacaceae; genus CAYLMG01. Next base: position 3,543 of record CAYXGT010000132.1, read on the forward strand.
AGCAATACGCTTTGGGACCCCGAAAGCGAGCCCAATCAACTCGAGCATCTCGAGCCGTTTCTTCCGACACCGGCCGGAACGGTGGGAATCGGAATCGCCACACTCGAAGACACCTATCCTCTCTCCGAACTTGGCGATAAAGTACCGGTGCGTTTAAGCACATTTACTACAAGTTTTGTATCGGTCGATTACACTATTTACACAGAGGACGGCCTCTACGGCAGCGGCTCTTTGCAGTTTATTCCCGGCGAAACGGTTAAGCAGATTGAGTTCGTTGTGCCGCCAAACGAAGACCTCAAAGAGTTTCGTATAGCGCTGAGCAACCCGGTTAATGCAGAGCTGACCAGATATAAGCAAATAACCTATATGATACCATACGAAATCGTCGAGCAATTAATTAGTGAAGGGGATTTATGGGCTTACTTCAAAGGCACACAAGAACCGGAAGCAGGCTGGAATCTACCCGGATTCATTACAGACGCCAATTGGTCTGAGGGCCCTACGCCCATCGGGTATGAGACCAGCTCAGGCTACGAAGGATGCATCGCCACAAATTTAAGCGATATGCAAAACAATTACATCAGCGTCTTTGCACGCCGCGAATTTTTCATCGAGGACCCGTCGCGCTTAGCCAGCCTGACATTCAGTATAGACTTCGACGACGGTTACATTGCTTACCTCAACGGTATCCCGGTTGATAGTCAATTCCCGCCGAGTCCTGTGGTATATGATGAACCGGCTACCACGAGTGACCACGAGGCGTGCTGTGGAACCGATACACCGACGGGCCCTTGTCCACCGAAACAGGTTGACTTGAGCGACTACATAAGCGAGCTTGTTGTCGGCTACAATGTACTGGCGATTCAGGCGCACAACCGGTCTCTGTCAAGTTCCGACTTTATTTTTGTCCCGGAATTATTAAGTGTAATTGCTCCCTGGCCCGGTGATTTCGAGCCGGATGGTGACGTGGACTTTGTGGACTTTGCTGAATTTGCCATATGGTGGCTTCAGACCGAATGCGGTATCTGCGGCCATGCCGACCTTACTGGTGATGGTAATGTGAACCGACAGGATCTGCAGAAGTTTTGTGACAACTGGCTGGCGGGCTTATAAAGGCGCAAGTCTTTGTATATTCAACTATTATAAAAAAAAGAAGTCGGTTTTTGAGACGAAAATATCA
>CAYXGT010000133.1:0-4696 GCA_964464635.1 uncultured Pirellulales bacterium
TATCTTTTGAGGTCGATTGGGCAGCTCTGATTAACAAGGCAATTGAAACAAAACCCCAAGAAGCGGGAGCTGTTGAACGTGCGAGGAAGCTTTTATTATCGGGCCAGCTTGATAATGTGGATAATGTTCGCCGGGCGTCAAAAAACATAATTGATTGCGGCATATAAGGTGATGAGTGAAATTTTTGAAAGTCATATTTCGGGCCAGGGAAGGTCAATGTAAAATTGAATGGATTTGAGAAACAGGCGAGGAAGCATTCAGGTGTTAGAAAACGGAGTGATTCCTCGCCATCTTTATTTCAGCCTGTTTTTTGATTAAGTTTGTGATGGGGGATAAAAAATGGCTGGGGATTCGGCTGACAGAGTTGCCGACACCTCAATTGGGGCTAAATTCAAAAAGCTCTGGTTTTATTATATATTTCAGAGTTTTCTGGCCGTTATTGCGATTTTCATCCTTATCTTTTTGTTAGGGTATGAAAGAGTAGTCTTGATTAGTGCGATGGGGGCAACAGCTTTTATAGTTTTTGCTATGCCGCAGGAGGTTTCTGCCAAAACCAGGAATGTAGTCGGCGGCCATCTGGTTGGTATAGTTTCGGCGGCTTTGTTTTACTTTTTAGGCCTGCCGTTATACATAAGTTATCCTCTGGCAGCGGGGATGGCGATTTTCATTATGGTTGCCCTTGACGTAGAGCATCCACCTGCTGTCGGGACGGCATTGGCAGTTGTAATCAATGGAATGACACCGGACGTTTTTGTTACAGTAATGCTGAGTGCGCTGGTGCTTTCTCAAATACGTTATTATCTGAGGCGATATCTAAAAGATTTGGTGTGAGCCTTTGTGTGAGTTGCTTTTTTAGAAGAACAGGTCCAGCAATTTTCCGGCGTGACTGTTATCGCGGTTTACTTTTGCCGTGCCTGAACGGTTTGTATAGGTAAGCATTTCGGGCCTGAGAGGTATGGGAAAGTTACTAACAACGGGATTATCTTCTGTAAACATTTCATCGTTGGCAGCATTTCTGTTACCTGGAGCAGCAGACGCAATTACACGACATTGAATTTTTTTGACCATCTTTAAAATACAAAACCCCCATACACCTGCTTTCTATTATGATAGCAGATTTGAACAGATAAGTCAATATGCATATAATCATTTTTTGTGATATGGTGGTTTTTGAAGTTATAGTTTTTATATTATGGGATGTAAGGACAAAACTTTTTCTTTGCCACGTTGAGCGATTGTAATAGGATGGTTTCATCTCATAGCTATTTTACGATTTCCTGAGGGTTTTACAGATGCAGATTATAGCACAATGTCCCCGGTGCGGCAGCGGCTGGCTGATGGATGAACAAGCAGCGGGCAAGAGGCTGCGCTGTAAGATATGCCGTCATATGTTCAGTGTACCGAGTTTGGAAGAGGTGCCGAAGGCGGTTAAGATTATCAAGCAGTCTAAAGGTACAATCTATGTTGACCAGAACGGCAAGACCTATGGCTGAAAGTTTTTGTTGATGTTTTTTTGTTATCCAGCGGTACTTTCTTGTAATTGTTTGCTTTCTACGGTTTCGATGTTATCCGGATTCTGCAGCTTCGACATGGTTTTGTCCCATACTTTTACACGGTTTCGGCCTGCTCGTTTCGCTTCGTAAAGTGCAAGGTCGGCTCTTTGCATCAGCTGCCTGCCCGAATCTTCATCCTGTGGCAGTATTTCAGCTAAACCACAGCTAATGGTTATTTGGTTGTTGTTTTCGGTTTGGGGCACTTTGGTCCTGAGTCTTTCCATCAGTTTGGCAGCGTCTTTAACTATTGTTTCGGGCATAATTATCACGAATTCATCACCGCCGTAGCGGGCCAGTATGTCTGTTGTTCTTTTATTTTTGTTCATGTAGTCGGCTACTGTTTTGAGGGCATTGTCCCCGGCGGCATGTCCGAGTGTATCGTTTATGGTCTTGAAATGGTCTATGTCTATAATTGCCGCAGAAAAGGGGCGGTTGTAACGCTTTGCCCTGATAAACTCTTCGTGCAATTTATCCTCGAAGAATCTTCTCGAGCCGGCTTTTGTCAGTCCGTCGACCATCGAAGCAGTTTGTGCATCGTAATATTGCCAGGCGTTTGTCAGATGTGCAATGAGTGTTTCCCTGACTAATTTGACCTTGTAATTGAGGAAATCTATATCTATAGTCTCAAGCTCATCCAGGCCGCACATACATAAATAGCCTTGATGCTGGCCTTTTTTATTTTCAGTCTCTTTCTCGTTTGCAATTGAAAGTTGAATCATTAGGCGGGGATATTCTACGCCTTCGGTGCAACAATTTTGAGCTGTGTCATTCTGAAGGAATACACCTGCATCAATCGGTTCGATTTTGTTGATTTGCTTTTCGAGCTGTTCCTTTTGGCAGGGGCAGTTATTGCAACTGATAAATGGTCCTGTTCTGAGAGCTGAAGGCTTCGGAGATAAGTATAAAGTGCATCTTTTTGCTTCGAAGAGTTTGGGTACTTCGGTTGTGATGTTTTCGATTACCTCCTCCAGGTCGATACTTTTAAGGCATGCGGACATCATTAACACCTTCTCGGCAGCCATTCGGTCTTCGAGTATCTGATGCTGAGTGACATCGCGAATAGAGAATATACCCATTGCTATATCACCATCGGCGATAGGCAGATGGCGAATGTGATTTGCGACCATGATTTCCCTTGCTTTCCTTGGTGTAGTCTCTGGTGGGCAGGAAATAACCTGTTTTGTCATGATATCCGCGACAGGTGTTTTGTTTAGGTCCAACCCGGCGGCTGTAGCTCTTACAATGTCGCGTTCTGTGACGATTCCAGCGAGTTTGCCTTCTTTGTTATTGACCAATAGACAGCCGACTCTTTTCTCCCACATTCGTTGTGCGGTGAAGGCTATTGAGTCGGCATCTTTTACTGCCAGAATTACATTTTTGTTTCCGTTGGTCAATTTGAGTTTTGTGGGCATCGCGTTTTCCTAAATATTTTTACGAGTGCGTGCAATGTTTCCGGTGTTCCACAGAATTTTTTTATCGGCTTGATTTGTTAGTGACTTTATTTCGTTTGCGGAAAATATTCTAGACAATCTATGATTACGCCGAGGTTTTTTTCGCTTTGCGAGAATTAACAAAAACAATAATCCTTTCAATGCTCTATCGAGGTGTTACCCGATTCAGAAGTTCAAGTCCGGTATAGCTAATTTGTAGTTACGCCAAAAGGTGGTTACAAAGATTCCGCGTTTTTGGCTCACGGGGGCGAGATTTAATCAATATTTTTAAAAAATTATTTAACTTTTGAACAAAATTCGGCCGTAATAGTATATTACAATATTACGATATGATAATATTATTTGAAAGGCTTTATTATGCTGATTAAAATGTTAGCCGGTTTGCTGATAGGAGCAGGCGTTGGAGCAGTTGTCGGTTATTGGGGACAGTGCTCAACGGGAGCTTGTCCATTGACAGCCAATCCGTTTCGTGGTGCAATTTACGGAGCGGTTCTGGGTGGTATCATTGCAACGATGGCCGGCAAATCGGAAGGCTTTGTAAAAGAAAAAACAAGAACAAATTTAACGGAGAGCACGAAAATGCAAATCAATATCGGCAGTGATGCGGCGTTTGAAAAGATAATGCAGCCGAAGGGAGTTTACCTGCTTGACTTCTATGCCGAGTGGTGCTCGCCATGCAAAATGCTTGAGCCGGTGATTGAAGCGGTTGCGAAAAAATATGAAGGCAAAGCGACTGTGTGTAAAGTTGATGTGATGCAGTTGCCAAATAAGGCGGCTGAGTTTAAGATTGAAGGGATTCCGACGGTTGTTATTATTAAGGATGGCCGGGAAGTTGAGCGGCTGGTGGGGATGCGGTAGCAGGAGCAATACGAACAGGCGCTTGAAAAAGCTGTTTCAGAGGGTGGGAGTTAACTATGAATGAGAAACAGGCAGAGCATATAGCTGACGTTCTTAAGGCAATAGCGCATCCGGTGCGGCTGAAGATTGTCGAGATATTGGAAAGGAGCGAAAAATGCGTCAATGAAATCGTCAAGGCGGTGGGTGGTAAGCAATCAATTACGAGCCAGCAGTTGAATATGATGAAGGATAAGGGAGTGCTGGCCTGCAGAAAAGACGGCGCTAAGGTCTATTACAGGATAGAGAATAAAAATGTCATCAGGATTTTGCATTGTGTTTACGAACATTGTGAAAGTGATAAATCGCAGACGGACACACGGGAAAATGAAAAGTAATTCGAAAGAAAGGTAAATTATGTTTTGGATTGGAATCAGGAAGTTTAAGGAAAAAGTAATAATGGCCATGTTTAAGAAGATAATAAAATACTTTGGTCCGGAATAGGGTGCCGCAGTTATGGGCACTGCAGCGCATTCTTGATTCCCCGGACGCTTAGATTTTTTATGTATACGGATTTGTTGAAGAATTTTGTTTATAGAAAATACAGTATTAATTGATAGAAATATGGAGGTTTTTACAAATGGTAAATTTTATTTTAGGAGTAGGTACTGCAGTTGTATTCTTATTAACAATTGGTTTAATTTTACTACCTAAATTAGGGAAATATTTTTTTGTGAAGAATATTAGTAAGTTGGATTTTGAAGAGACGAATAAGGTTATCAAAGAAAATATTAAAATAAGTAAAGAGTGGATTCTAAGAGGCGAAAAGGATTACAATGAGACTTATAAACAGATAGG
>CAYXGT010000134.1:0-4694 GCA_964464635.1 uncultured Pirellulales bacterium
GCTTAAAAGCACTCCCAAAAACAAAGCCAAACAAAGCCAATTCAAACCCAATTTTGGCCCAAAATTGGGTTCGTTTTTCCCGACATTGGCTTTGTTTTACGACAAATTTGTAGCATTGGAGCACATCCGAGGAGGATGGTGTGCAGACAGCAAGGTCGAAAAAGCTCGCTTTGGCAGACCTATGCAAGGCACACAAAAGCCGTCGAAGACGGCAGCGACAAAGCTTAATCCGTGTCAATCCGTGAAATCAGTGGTTAATAAAAATTCGTTTTCTCTGCGTTCTTTGCGAACTCTGCGGTTAAAAAATCATTGTCAATCAGCGAAATCAGTGAAATCTGTGGCTAAATTTTATTCGTGTTTGTTCGTGGTTGAAAAAAATAAAAGACCTGCGGTTAAAGGGGGAATGAAATATGTAAAACGAGAAAAAGTAAAATGCCAGGCGTGGAATTTAACTTATCAATTCCATTTTAGCACCCAGATTTTTCATCAGCTTTACATAATCTGGGAAAGTGACATTAACGGCCTCGGCGGTATCGATGGAACATTTCCCATCGGCTGCCATAGCGGCGATAGACAGTGCCATTACGATACGATGGTCAGCTCTGCCGTCAAGCTCAGCCGCCCTGGGCCGGCTTTTTCTTATTATAAGCCCTGCCGGCAGTTCCTCAATATCGATATTCATTTTTTTCAGCTCTTCTGCCATAGAGCTGATGCGGTCTGTTTCCTTGCTTCTGGCCTGTGGGACATTGACGAGGCGGGTTTCGCCTTCGGCGAAGGCAGCGACCACCGCCATAGCGGGCAGGGCGTCGGGCGTTGCGTTCATATCGATTTCGGCCGCCTTTAATTGCGATTGCTTTATGGTTATCGAATTTTGCTCAATTGTAATATCCGCACCCATCTGTCTTAGATAATCGACGACGGCTTTGTCGGGCTGAGAGTCGGAAAAATCCAGGCCGAGCAGTGTCACTTCATCGCCGAGCAAAGCAGCGGCGCATAAAAAAAATGTCGCGCTCGAGAAATCGGCAGGGATAACTTCATCGAAAGGCCTGTACTGCTGGCCGCCTTTTATTTTGAATTTTCCGAACTGCTGATTCGTATATTCGATTTGCTGTTTATCGAGCCAGTCGAGTGTCATTCGAACGTAGCCGGGCTCATTGAGCAGGGTGACATTGATTTCGGTATCGTTGTCGGCAAGCGGCGTGCAGAGCAGCAGGCTTGAGAGATATTGACTTGTCGTTGCTTCGATTTTTGTTTTTCCTCCTTTGAGCCGGCCGGATATTTCAATGGGAGCTTTGCCGTTATTATTGACAGAGCGGCATTTCGCGCCCAGCTCATTGAGAGAATCGAGCAGGGGGCCTATGGGCCGGCTCTGGATTTGTGCATCGCCGGTGAGTGTGATTTTCGTACTTTTAGAAGCAAGGGCTGCTGAGCCTGCGGCGATACGAAGCGTTGTCCCGGAGTTTCCGACATCGATTGTTTTGGCAGGGGCGGCGATAACAGCGGCATTGCCCTCGATGGCCCATAGGTTCGGTTCTTTTGTGTCGATTTGTGCACCGAGGCTGCGGTAGCAATCGACGGCAGAGAGTGTATCAGAGGAGCTGAGAGGATTTCTGATGAGGCTTTTGCCGCCGGCTAAGGAAGCGATAGCTACGGCGCGGATTGTATGCGATTTCGATGCCGGAATCGTAACCTCGCCTTTCAGCCGACTTTTATTTACTATCAGTTTCATAAGCGAATCTTTTACCAAATAATTATCGAAAATTCAAAGAAGATTTTAAATTACAATTATCAATCAGCAGAAGAGCTGAACGAGCCTCCGGTCTGTGGGTATGATTGAAAAATGCAAAGAGGCGGGTGTAAGATTATTGTAAATCAGGGTACTGAGACGAAAATCGGTCTTTGTTGAGTTTCGTTGTCAGTGTCAGAGATGTTCGAGCTTTTGGTATTTAACCAGTCTGCTTGACGGTTCATCTGTTCATTCAGAGAATTCATATCGTTGGTGTCAAATACGCCGTCTGCATTAATGTCACCTAAAAAATAGTGTGCGGGAGATTTGATGGTGTTCATCCAGTTGTCGAAAAGGACGATATAATCGTTCTCGTTGACGATACCATCGGTATTTAAATCATATAAAAAAATGTCGTCGGATTTTTGTTTCTCAGACACATTCCAGGCGATTGCGTAACTCTGCGGCGGCAGTATATGCTGCGGCTCGTTAATGTCACTGTAAGAGACGACTATATCGAAATTTTTGTAGTCGGCATCAAGGCTGCAATAAATATGCTCGACGTTGTCGGCGGTACTGTCACTGTAATCGAGCAGATAATCTTCGGCTGGGTAGTCGGGATTGACCGCCCAGAGTTCGAGTCGAATGTCGGTATCTTGTTGGGGCAGGGGCTCGAATGGATAATTGTCTCGATAATGCCTGTTCCAAACGAGAGTTGCCGTTAGGATTTTTGCGTTTGCATCGGCGGTTGTTAACTGGTAGCTGTTTGACGAGGTCTGGTTTGGCTCAAGTGCGTTCAGGTCCCAGCCGGCATTGGGCACGTCGCCGGGGTTTTGCCGGCCCGCTGTGAGCTGTTTATAGGCGGCTGGGGCGTTTAACATACCGCTGCCCTGAATATAATCGAGCGGTGCGATATGGTCGTCTTCTTTTGAGGTGCTTCCCTTGTGCCAGAAGGCAAGTTTATCCGCTGAGTTCATCAGTACTGCTTTGATTACGCAATTGCCGGACTCCGCTGACAGCGCCTCGCTTAAGTTTGGCTCCAGCTTTGCTTTTTGAACAAGCAGGCCGACAGCACCTGTTACCACCGGTGTTGCGAAACTCGTCCAGTTGCCTGTCGGCTCGTACAGGTTCGGCTCAGAAGTGACGGCTGCGAGGCAGTTTCCCGGTGCGACGATGTCGGGCTTGCATCGGCCGTCGAGCGTCGGAGCGAAACTCGAATGCTCTGGATGTGCAATGGAAAAGTTCGAAAGGTTTAACAATAAGTCGTTTGTATCCACTGAGTCAACCACGCCTACGCCGAGACAATTTGCGCCGGCGGCAGGGTAAAGCGGCGGGTCAAAGGCGTTCGAGCCGTTGCCGATACCGGCTACGATGATAACGCCGTATTTTTCAGCCAGTGACTCGAGGCCTCTTGTCCACCACTGCGGCGTGTGGTCTCCGACTGCTGTGGTTATAATGTCAGCGTCGGGCGGAGCCTGAGTAAAAACGCTGTCTGTTAAGAAATGCCAGAATTCGTAAATTTGGGCGTTTGCATCCGGTATCGCCGCCTCGTAATCGAAGCTGCCCAGTTGCGTTTCGGCTGCGTTCGGGTCCTTTCCGAAAAGGATAGAGCAAATCGCTGTCGAATGCGGCGAGATAGAAGCGGGCAGAGCATTGCGGTCGTGAAATGTAAATTTTGTTGTGTTAAAGCAATTATGATTGGCATCCGGCTGATAGTCATTGCCGGGCTGACCGTCGGTGTATGTAAGGCTTCTGCAGATGACCGCAACGCTGACGTCGGCGCCATTGAGGTTCGGGTCAAGCTGTTTTAGTTCGCTGATTCCGGCGGCGGCCAGGGCCTGCGGCTGATACGGTTTGCGGGTTGTGATTTGTTGCTCTTCAGCAAAGCCGGTTATAGATGCAGATAGAACAATAGCGGTGATTGTCAGGCCGATTGAAACTAAACTTTTTCTGAACAGCATTACCGTCCTCCGGCTTTAGTGCCGAGACCCGCAGTCAGATAATTAATAATTAGGCCTTTTGACTGCAGTCAGATTATAAAAACATTTTACCATAAACAGTTGCTTTTTTCAAGCATTCTTTTTGCAGCTCGGCCGGTCAAACAGGCCCTTTTCAGTGTTGAAACGGCTCATTTTTATGATTGTTTTGTTTTATAGGACTTTGACCGAATCTTTGTATCAGGATTTGCTTTTTTATACGGAAAAGCATTTTCAGTATTGTCAGAACAACACTAAAAAAAACTGACGTGTGGACAGGTCGGAACCGTTTGTTAGAGAAATTCAGCTTGTCTCAGTTTGTTCTAAAATGGACAGGTTTTTTTGCCGATTTATAGCTTAAGGCTGAAACGATGCGTTTTGGACAATTTTGGTACTCGCAAATGTGAAAAGGGATTTGCCGTGAATGAAATAAAAATGCTCCGGGAAACTGAGGTGGGCCGTGTTCTGCAAATGGTCTTCGAACAAAAGCTGCCGCTGATTATCAGTTATATATCCGTCGACAGGTGGCGGATTGCAAGGGCGCTGTTGACCGATGTTACGGATAAGACTTTCAATATAAAGTTTTCACCGCAGAAAAGGACCGAGCCGGTGCACGTTAAAAAAGGTGCGACTGTCGGTGTTACTTTTAAGTGCGGTTACAGCGACGGCAACGACCGTTTCATTTTCGATACGAGGGTAGTCGGCATCGAGCAGCAGACAGATTCGAGCTGCATAGGCTCGATAGCGCTTTTGGTGCCAGAGCAGATTGAAGTCGTCAAGAGAAGAAGCTTCGAGCGGGTGAGAGTACCGGAGAGTATGAGCGTGGACGTTAATATCCGGCGGCGCGACAAGGTTGCAGCTTCGAATGGTATGGGTTCAGCCAGCGTCAGTCAGGCCTGGCAGGGCAAGCTCGTCGAGATATCGGCGGCTGGTCTTCTGGTGGCCGTTGATTTTTCCCAGGGTCCCGATTTGCAGGTCGGCCAGTTCGTCGG
>CAYXGT010000135.1:0-4452 GCA_964464635.1 uncultured Pirellulales bacterium
AAGTAAAAAAGAATTGGCCTCACACATATAACTATTTAACAATATTTAAAGATGTATTGTTATCACGTGGTTCGAGAATAGTCAGAGAATTAGCCGAGAGGACGGAATTTTATGCAATGTTTGGTATCGGGAAATATACGATTGCCCGATACAAGGTTGTATGGAAGCGAATGGCGAAAGATTTAGTTGCAGCAGTAATAAGCCAGACAAAAACTGATTTTGGGTGGAAGAAACTGATACCGACAGATACAACTTCACTGTTTGCAACCGAGGAAGAAGATGAAGCGCATTATTTATGCTCAATTATCAATTCAAACCCTGTAAGGAATTTTATCAAATCTTATTCATCAGCCGGTAGAGGTTTCGGTGCTCCATCAGTAATGGAGCATATAGGTATCCAGAAATTCAAAAAAGACAATAAGACACATAAAAAACTCAGTGAATTATCAAAGAAGCTACACAGGTTAAAACTTATTAAAGATAAAGAAAGAGATATCAAAAAATTAGAAAAGGAAGTAGATAAGATTGTCTGTAAGTTGTTTGGTTTGCCATAAACGCGATTGACAATACTTAATCTTAAGAGTCTTTTTTATAATGCATCGGCAGGATGCCAATGCTACGAGGAAAGACACCCCGCACTAAAGAAACCGCTTGCAATGCAGGAGTGTAAAAGATAAATATATATTTGATTGCGTTGCAAAGAACAGAAATGAGAAAATGGATTCCCGCCCCCGCTTTCGCGGGGGCAGGCTTAGCGGGAATGACGGTGATATTGAAGGAGCGGCAATGAAGCAATTTCCCGAAGCTGCGAAAGGCTTGAAGGTAGCGGTTTTGTGCGGAGGTATAGGAGACGAGCGCCAAATAAGTCTGCAGAGCGGGAAATGCGTATATGAAGCGCTCAGGCAGGCTGGTTACGAGACCGTTTTGGCTGATTTTCGGCCTGAGGATATGCAGATTCTCGATGATAAGAGCATTGATGTTTTCTTTATCGCAATGCACGGCCGATTCGGAGAAGACGGCGAGCTTCAGCAGATACTCGAGGATAAGTCGCTATGTTATACGGGAAGCGCTCCCGAAGCGTGCAGGCTGGCATTCGATAAGATGGCAAGTAAGAAGCTTTTTAACGCCTCCGGTATAAAAACGCCGAAGGCGGTTACAATAGATGAGTATGCGGATGTTCAGCTATTCGAGACTGAGCTGGAACAATTCGCACACAGGTTTGTTATTAAGCCCCTCAGGCAGGGTAGCAGCGTCGGCGTTAGTATCGTGGATACGGCCCGGCAGGCTATTATTGCTTCTGAAAGAACAGTGGCGGAATTCGGTACCTGTATGATAGAGGAATTTATAGCCGGCAGAGAGATTACGCAGGGTATTGTTTGCGGCCGGCATTTGCCGATAATAGAAATCAGGCCGACAGAAAAGTTCTATAACTATCAGGCCAAGTACCTTGATGAGAAAACGCAGTTTCTTTTTGATACCATCGAAGATGAAGACTTGATAGGACAGGTGCAGAGTACCGCGTTGAAATGCTTTGAGGTGCTCGGGATGAGTGATTTCGCGAGGGTTGATTTTATCTTAGGTGACAAGAGGCAGCTTTATGTCCTTGAGGTTAATACAATTCCCGGCCTTACCGCTCATTCACTTGTACCGATGGCGGGGGCGAAAGCGGGTATTTCAATGAGCGAGTTGTGCACGCAGATTATAAGCTCGGCAGTGGAAAATAAAAAGGTCGGCACTATCAGCTAATGGCAAAGAGAAAAAGAAAAAAACGCAAGGTTAATCCGGCACCATTTGGTTTCAGTTTGCCCGGGAAAGCCAAATCGAAAAGCAAAGTTTTTAATTTAGCGAACTGGACGACACCAATCTTAGTGACATTTATTATTTTTATTGCGGCTGGCATAGTTATCGGCTTTGTTTATCTGGAGAAATATGTAAAAAAAGCAGTGCCAATCTCGCAGAGCGCAGCCGCTTTGGAGCTGGTGAATCCTCCATATTGGGTCAATGAGCAGCTCAAGCAGCAGATTTACGGTGCTGCCACCGCCGGCGGCGAGGACCTCAGGCTCGATGAAGACGTTGCGAAGTCGGTTCAGAAGAATATCGAGACCTTTACGAGCTGGCTCGATGAGGTCAGTGTCCAGACCACGAGCGATGCCGTCAGGATAGAAGGCAATTGGCGAAAACCCCTGGCCCTGGTTATCCTGGGCCCGCGAAAATTTTATGTGGATAAGGAACTTGTCGTGCTTGACTTCGTCACGATTGACACTTTACCGATTGTGGAGATTACGGGGATTTTGCCTTCTTCACAGGTGCCGCCGGCAGGTAAGGCCTGGGAAAAAGACGACCTTGCCGCGGCTGTTGAAATCCTGCAGCGGCTTAACGACAGAGATGAGCTTGAGACGGAAGGAGACAGCCTGCTTTTTGAAATCGGAAGAATCGATGTCAGTAATTTTGGTGGTCGTCAGAACAGCCGCTCAGCTCATATCATCCTCTACACAACCGATGACAAGCTGATTATCTGGGGTGCTGAAATCGGAAAAAGTCAAAGATATTTGGAAGCTGCCTATGAGCAGAAGATTGCAAGACTGTTCAGCTATTATAAGGAAAAAGGCACACTGCTGGGCGGCGTAAAATACATCGACCTGAAAGAGCCGCAGCAGACAATACCCCTGCCGATAGACAGGTATCAGTAGCACGGCGTAGTATTGAGGGCGGTCTTTAAGTCAGAGTAGGAGTAAGGGAGGTTATGTTGTTCACAGAGGTTTTTAAACTTGCGGTTAGTCAGCTCGCTGATTTCGTTTTGAAAATCGCGATTGCCTTTGCAGTAAAATATTCTACAGCCGCTAAAGCGAAAAGGATAGATTGTGCATTTGCCCCGCTCGTTATACGGGCACCTGCCAGTCTGCATCGTTTTGATTTTTTCATCCTTGATTTTTTGCTTTAGAAAAATTAATTCCAGATTGGTGACAAAAAGGAGATGGTCGAAACCTTCGAAGTCGCAGCATCGTCCGCAAGCGGAACAATCTCCCAGCAGTGCTTTGTTTTTCTCAATCTCCGAATCGAGCCATTCATAAATTTCGGCGACCTTTTCTGCGATAAGTAAATCATTTGTCATCGTTCCACCATTTCTTCTGCTTTCGCAGTTTTTCTATTTCTTCGAAGGTGTATAATCTGCCTTTATTTATGCCGGGACATTTTTGAGCAGCCTTGTTCCAGGCGTTTAGTGTTGAAAGATTACTCGCCCAGAAAGGCCAGGTCCTGCACTGGTTCGGCCGTACGGGGTAGATTTCACATATCTTTTGCCCACCCTTTTCTTTGAGGAAAATGCAGTCTTTGGTTTCAGGGTGTTCGATGATTGTTGTTCTGAAGGCGAAACGTCTTAGATATTTTTTTCGAAGCTGGTCGACTGAAATTTTCAGGAATTTTGCAATGAATTCTATTTCCGGTTTTGTTACCCAGATGAAGCCCTCCTGCGGCCCTGAGCAGCAGTTGCCGCACTCCTGACACTCGAAATGCAAACCAGCTATATACCATTTAGACATATCAAAAGCAACCAATCGGGAATCATAACCACGAATTAATTTCGAAGCTTTTCAATAAAGGACTGTGGTATTTTTTTGCCATTACATTCGAGCGTGGGGTCAGCACCGTGCTGTAATAAAAGTCGTCCGATTTCGACATTATTTCTGCCGGCTGCGATGGAAAGAGCTGAGCATCGGGAATCATGAGCTGTCCTGGCATTTACATCGGCACCATTTGCAATTAAGAACTCCACAGTTTCCAATTGACCGTTTGACACAGCATCCATCAAAGCTGTTACCTCACTGCTTCCCCTTTGATTAGTATCAAGGCCATTACTCATTAGAGTTTTTATTGCCTGAATTTGACCATTCCTTGCTGCCCATTGCAGAGGAGTGCCGCAACCCGTTCCTTTTTGAGTAACGTCTGCGCCATTTTCCAGAAGAATTTCCATCACGTCGATATTGCCGTTGCGGGCTGCATAATGCAGCGGCGTAGCCCCGCCTTCGTTGCGTATATTTACCTGTGCGCCTTTTTCCAAGAGCAGTTTTACTATTTCCGGATATCCGCTCCTCGCGGCTTCATGCAGAGGCGATTCGAGATACCAGAAAGTTCTGCTATTCGGATTTGCTCCCCAGTTAAGCTGCTTTTTAACTTCCCCTATATTTCCATTGCGTGCTGCAGTATGGATGCTCATACATCCGGTTAAAGCAGCTATTAGGAAAAATACCGCTATTAACAATATTGACCGGACTGTAAACTTTTTCATGATAATACTCCTTGAACTGAAGTTTTCTATTATTGAAGTATAAAAACAGTGGCGTTTCAAATGTTTTTTTTGAAGCTGTTAAGCCGAGATTTTTAGAAAAAGTAAATAACTTTTAGCCACAGAGCGGCTGTGTTAGATTTCAAGTATTTTTTAGAATTTTTCTTGGA
>CAYXGT010000136.1:0-4395 GCA_964464635.1 uncultured Pirellulales bacterium
TAACGGTCATACTCTCCTTTTAGATATGCAATCCTCTTACTATCGGGCCCCCAGCAGGGCTGTCTCGCGTTCGAAGCTATCTTCAACCGGCCGCTGCCGTCTATATTCATATAGTAAACGTTGCGGACCTTGCCTCTTCTCGTCATCTCATCCGCAACAAAGCATATCCTGCTCCCGTCCGGCGATGCATGTGCATACATCTCATCGATATCAGGCGTATTAGTGATATTGACGACATTTGTCCCGTCGGCGTTTGAAACCACCAGCTCCCAGTTATATCTGCCATCGGTTAACCGGTAAGTCTCGTGAATAATCTTATAGGGTATCTTTTTGACATCTATTTTAGGCTCATCCTGAACCCCGGTATCAGTCCCCGCCTCAGCTCCCAACACCGCAGATATAACCAACAAAATCCCGATTACCGCTCCCGCTGAAACAATCTTTGATAAAAACCTTTCCATCGACATTCTATTTCTTAACTCACATAACTTCATAATTTGAAATACACTTAAGACTTGTCAATCGAATAATGATACACAAAATGTCAGCCGATTTCAATTACATTCGCTTTTACTGTTCTGCCTTTGCTTTCGGCTGTACCCTCTTAAGATGCCTGTCTAAAAATTCCTTCGTCAATCTCGGCACGTTCGGGTCCCTGAATCCCCCGTGTCCGCCTCCCTTGACAATATAAAACTCAACCGGCACAGAAGCCTTCTTTAGTGCATCCTCAAGCAATTTGCTCTGATGGCACGGCACTAACGGGTCGGTATCTCCGTGAATAATCAGAAACGGCGCATCGCCTTTACTCACGTAAGTAACTGGATTTGCCCTCGCTGCCTTTTCTTTATTCTCCTGTACCGGCCCGCCGATTAACTTTGCTTCCGGCGAGTCTGCCGCGTTATGAACCATACCCTCTGCAAGCCGTTGCTCATCCATCTGCAGAAAGTCTGTAGGCCCGAAGTAATCAACCACCGCCTGAATTCTGCTCGATACCCCTGTATTTCCCCCTTTATCAAAATCATTAACATCACCGCTCGTCCCCAGCAACGCAACTAAGTGCCCGCCTGCCGACTCCCCCCACGCCCCGAAATTATTCGGGTCTATGTTGTACTTGTCGGCGTTCGCACGAAGCCACCGCACCGCCGCCTTACAATCTTCTATCTGTGCCGGAAACAAGGCGTGCTGGCTCAACCGGTAATTCACACTCGCCACCGCATACCCATCGCGAAGATACTCAAAAGGAACATTGAATTCCTTACTGCCGGCAAGCCACGCACCGCCGTGAACATAAATTATCAATGGCAGCTTCTTTTCTGTTCTCGGCAGATACAAATCCAGCTTCTGCCTCTTATGACCGCCCTCCACGTAAGCCACATCCCGATGCACAACAACATCTTCCGGCGCCCGCCGCCTGTTTTGACCCAATCCCACTCCAGCAATTACAATACAAGCCAATGTGATTGACACAAAGAACGCCTGTAACTTCACAACCTTACTCCTTTTCCCATAATCAATAAATATTGACGTCTAACCTTCTTTGATTTCGCATTATTTTATCAATATTTTAAAAATTTAACCAATCCCATTTTTTAAAAAACATAATACCGTCATTGTGAAAGAAATTTACAAGGTATGGACAATACAATCCGCGACACGGTTGCAGTTACAAACAATTTACCGCATAAAGGCCGGGACCGCTTACCTCAATATAGTCGATATTCGCAAGACCTTCGCTCATCTGGCCTTCGAGACGTATATCCTTAATCCCCGTACCCAAAGTTACCCCAACCGAATCTGTAGTCCCCCCCAGCTTCTCCGCCGCCCTGATAGACTGCAACTACTCCGCGCCCCAGCCTCTCCATATACCTCTGTGCCTGGACCGGGCCGTAAAAAAACAGTATCGCTAAAAGCGCTATTGCGATTATCTGTTTGGCCTTTTGCTTCAACCACATCCCCCTTTCAGGTGCGGCTTCGATGTGCTGCTTTGTATTGAACATTCTTCTATATTGTAACATCAATACACTTCAAAATCAAGCTTTTTCCACGTTGTTTACAATGCTGGCTATTACTTATTCTCTAAAAAATATACAGGACGATGTCCCTATTTGTTCAAAATTATCCTCACCTGCCCTAAGTGGAATCGAAGGGCCTGCCCTGTATGTCCTGAGCTTGCCGAAGGAAGTGAAATCGAAGGAGCCGATTGATTTACGGTGGGGACTTTCATTTAAAACTCAAAATTTTATCCTCTGGATTTATCCAGCGGATTATCTTCGCAGTCTCAGGGAGTACAATCCAGTTTTTATCCTGCAAATTATTGCTATGATTTTTTACGTCTCAGCACTACCACTGAGCCAAGGCCCAGAAGGAACATTGTCGCCGGCTCGGGTACACAATTCGGACCTTCCGCAAAAGTGGCCAGGACTTCGTCACTACTCAGAGCTGTGTCGTAGATACTGAACTCACAGATTCTGCCGATAAAGGTCGCATCACCTGCATACAAACTCTTGCCCAGATAAGCAAAAGAGTTGCTGAGACCAGCGAGTGTGTTGTCGTTGGTACTATTGGAGCCTACTATCGCTCCATCTATAAAATAGCTTATTATCTGGGTGTCGGGGGAGCTTTCATCAGGACCGATAGTTAGCACATACTGATGCAGAAGGTCGTCATTGTACTCTGGCCCGTCCACGCCTCTTTCACTCATCCAACCGGGGTTGATACTACCATCGGTAATCATGGCTCTGGAAACCCCGGCACCGCTCGTGGAGATAGCTACGTATTGGATGCCATCATCGCCGTAAGTATCACCAAATGCAGCCGTCATACTGTACCCTTGGTCCATAGAACTCTGGATCGACCAGAGTTCGAGTGTCAGCTCGTCATAAGTGTTAATGGCAATCTCATCGGCAGGCATTGACACATAATCACCATTGCTTTGAAATTCAATACAGCAATCCACGAAGATCACTCCACCATGCACTGTAAAATCGGCGGTGCCGACGTGATCTTCCAAACCGGTCAAACCCTCTTCTGGGTCTATAAGGAAGTTGTAGAGGTGGGTTATAGCCGCCTGTGCACTTGCTGACATAAGAGCCAACACTAACAAAACTAAATACAAATTCCACTTTTTCATCTCTCTCTCCTTTTCTCTTCATTCATTCCAGAATATTCCCCTCTTATATTTTATTTATCTGTGAAGATACACCGTTTCTGCGGCCTTTTAGGCGGGGAAATAACACCCTTCTCCACAGAAAAACCTCTATCGTTGTCAGGATAGCACTATTAATTCTTTAGGTTTCTTCTATTTTCTTTATATTAAGTTAGAAAATATTTGTAAAGAAAAAACCTGAAATTTTTAAAATTTCCAAATAAACCCGTTTGCCGCCTATATAAAACAGAAAAATAGAGTAAATTAGTGAACATCCACCTATTAAATGTCAATTTTGAACCTTGATTTTCCATATTCTGCATTTTTCCGCCCTCCGACCTCCATTTTTTATTGAAAGTTGGATGCTAAATGTTCTACGTTGGACGTTTGTAATTTGCCATCTATCCTTAGTTCATAATTCCCTGTTCGATACTTGTCCGGCGCAGCCGTGGCGAAGACGGACTCGCCTAACAATAAAAAAGGAAAAGGGCCAGCGATTTCTCGCTGACCCTTTATAATGCTGGCAATCACCTACTCTCGCCTTGCGACTACCATCGGCCGTGCGGGCTTAGCTTCTGAGTTCGGAATGGGTTCAGGCGTTACCCCGTACGTATGGTCACCAGCAAATTCGTTATCCCGCACCTACTTTGAAATATCTATAGGCCAGCAATTAAAGAAGTCTTCTCCATAAACACCTGCTTATTTATATAATCCCAAAATATCCCAAAGTAGGTGCGGGACTAATTCAAATTAAAAAAAGCAATTCCCAAAAAATACGTGGATGCGTCAATGAGCGCTATCAACCAAAGATTGATATGGTCAAGTAATCGAGCGTTAGTACCGGTTAGCTGAACGCATTACTGCGCTTACACACCCGGCCTATATACCAGATAGTCTATCTGGGCTCTCTCTCCCGCACCTACTTTGAACAGAAAAGTTAAAATTCGAAATCCTAATATCGAAACTCTCCGCAGGACACCTTACGGTGGAAACAAATACGAATGACAAAAATTCAAATTATCAAAATTCCGTGTTTCGAACATTTGGACATTTGAATTTTGAATTTGTTTCGGATTTCTCTTTGCTGCGCAAAGTAGGTGCGGGACTGGAATCCTAATCTTGAGGCTGGCTTCCCACTTAGATGCTTTCAGCGGTTATCCATTCCCGACGTAGCTACCCGGCCGTGCCCCTAGCGGGACAACCGGTATACCAGCGGTCAGTGCTTCCTAATCCTCTCGTACTAAGGAAAC
>CAYXGT010000137.1:0-4393 GCA_964464635.1 uncultured Pirellulales bacterium
GCCCGGCAGGAGAGTGAATCATCGCATTCGATTCTACAATAAAAGAATATCTCGGGGAAATAGACAAAGCTCCACTACTGACTGCTGAAGAGGAACAAGAGCTCGGCGGCCGGATAATAAAAGACAATGACCCTTTTGCCAGAGACCGTCTTGTTCGCAGTAACCTTCGGCTCGTGGTTAACATCGCTAAGAGATATGCAGACCGAGGTCTGAGCCTGGGCGATTTAATTGAGGAAGGTAACCTCGGTTTGATAAGGGCGGTTGATTACTTTAATCCGGAGCGAGGGACGAGATTCAGCACTTACGCGGCGTGGTGGATAAAACAAAGCATCAAACGTGCTCTTTTGATGAACGTTCAGCCGGTACACGTACCGACATATATGGTCTCGCTCATAAACCATTGGCGTCACACGGCAACCGAGCTTGAGAATAAGCTCGGCGGAGAACCAGAAATAGAAAAAATGGCTGATATTATGCAGGTATCAGTCCGCAAGGCAAAGATTATTCACCAGATAGTAAAAATTGTCAGCTCCCTTAGGGAAAGCAGCACCGAACAAACAGAAGAGGACAATGCTTTTGGAGAAGAGCTTGCAGATGATAACGTCAGTAAACCGGGGGCCAGGCTGGAAGAAAATGAAGAAAAGGCAAAGGCTTTGAGACTACTGAACAAAATT
Organism: uncultured Pirellulales bacterium; assembly: GCA_964464635.1. Taxonomy (GTDB): domain Bacteria; phylum Planctomycetota; class Phycisphaerae; order Sedimentisphaerales; family Anaerobacaceae; genus CAYLMG01. The sequence continues at coordinate 675 of CAYXGT010000137.1, forward strand.
GCGCCAAGAGAGGCAGGGATATTACGGCTTCATTACGGCCTGGACGGCCATAAGCCTTTAACGCTGAAAGAAATCAGTGAAAAACTGGGACTGACAAGAGAGCGAATCCGGCAGATACAGCGAGAAGCACTCAACAAGCTTTACGAATATATGAACGAGTAACAATTTTAATCGGCAAATCAAAACTTGCATTTCAAGTCTGATACATTAAGATAATCGGCAGTTTGATAGCGTATTAAAACAAGTCTATCAGGTGACAGGGAAGGAAACTATATGTCAAATCAAAATGCAGATTTAAGACGGTTTATACGGGACATACCGGATTGGCCCAAAAAGGGAATATTGTTTCGTGACATAACGCCGCTGCTGGGCGAGCCCGATGCGTTTTCAGCGGCGGTGGAGGCGCTTTGTTCGGACTTCAGGGATAAAAGCATCGACTACGTGGCAGCCGTCGAGGCCAGAGGATTTATATTCGGAGCGGCTGTTGCAGAAAGGCTCACCGCCGGTTTTGTACCGATAAGAAAGAAAGGCAAGCTCCCATCTGCAACCGAGTCGATTACCTACGAGCTTGAATACGGCAGCGATACCCTTGAGGTTCATAATGACGCGGTGGAAAAAGGCTCGAAAGTTTTGATGGTTGACGACTTGCTTGCGACAGGGGGGACAATGACGGCGGCGTGCGAGCTTATCGAGAAAATAGGCGGGGAAATTTCAGGAATAGCTTTTTTGGTAGAGCTCAGTGAACTCGGGGGCAGAGAAAAACTGACCGGGTATAAAATTGTAACGGTTCTAAAATATTAAACGCAGAGAAAATAAGTGAATCATATTTTTTTCAGGGCGGTTACAATCCTGTCGTTGTTATGGTAGTCCTTTTCGATTTTTATTTCATCAAAGCAGGCTGTTTTTTCCAGCAAGTCCATAACGGCGGGGCCCTGGCTGTAGCCGATTTCCAGAATCAGAGGAGCACCGGGATTCAGGAAATCGCAGACCTTTTCTGTAATCCTTCGATAAATATCAAGGCCGTCCTCACCTGCATAAAGCGCAATCTTAGGTTCGTAATCCTTTACGTTCCTGCCGAGAGCCTCGTATTCGCAGCTGCTGACATAAGGGGGATTGCAGACAATAAGGTCAAATTTTGCGATATCAAGCTGAATAATCAGAGGGTCAAATAAATCGCCGCAAAGAAGCTTAATTCGATTCTTCAGGTTGTGCTTTTCAATGTTCTTAGCGGCAATATTAAGCGCAGCATCAGATATATCGGTAGCGATGATATCGACATCAGGTACATTTTTGGTGACAGCGACAGCGATACAGCCGCAACCGGTGCAAAGGTCGCAGACAAGTTTATTTGCGCTGCGAGAACGCAGAAATTCGACGGCACGTTCGACAAGCATCTCGGTTTCCGGACGGGGAATCAGACAGTCAGGTGAAATGTTGAATTCTAAAGAGAAAAATTCGGTTTTTCCTGTAAGGTAACTTACAGGCTCATACCCTGAAGCCCTTTTAACCAGTTTGTGTAATACGTCTAATTTATCCTTAGGAACAGGTTTGTCGAACTGAGTGTACAAATCAATGCGCTTGAGCTGCAAAACGTGACTTAATAGAAGTTCTGCACTGAGACGCGGCGAATCGATTTTTTTATCAGTGAAGTAGTCGGTAATCCAGTTGAGCAGCTTCTGTATTGTCCAGTCGGGCATTTTTTAGTCTTCAACCGGCTCAAAGTCATCCTTTGACGCCCCGCATTCCGGGCAGGTCCAGGTATCGGGGATATCCTTGAATGCAGTTCCCGGCACAACGCCGTTATCAGGGTCACCGATTTGCGGGTCATAGATATAACTGCAGAGTGTGCATTTATATTTTTTCATAGTTCTGTTTTCCTTAATTAGGTTTCTATGTTTTCGAGCAAAATCATTTTATTGATAGAGCTTTAAATAATTATTCAGAATCACAATATGGCTTTGCTCTTCTTTGATTACCTTTTCTACCTTTTCTTTCCCCGCCTTTTGCGGCACGAACTCTCTGAGCCCGAGGTAGAAAACGATTGAGTCTTTCTCAGCCTGTATCGCTTTGTTGAATATCTGTTCAACAGTTTCGCCTCCTGTGAGCTGTTGGTTTATATCTGCTTTGGGATTAAAAATGTGCCCGTCAGCGGTTGCATGCAGATAAAGTGCGCCCTGGTCGTCGGGGTCATAAACAACAGGTTCTTTTTCTCGCTCGGTGAGCTGATTTTTCATCTCGGTGAATGTTTTTTCGTGCTCTACTTCCATCTCAGCAAGCTCGAGCAGGAACTTTTTCGTCTTCTCATCCGAGATGATGCCGGCGGCTTTCTTATAAAACTTTATGCCGTTTCTTTCAATCTGAACGGCCATTTCGAGAATTTCTTCGGCGTTAAATGTCAGGCTCATATTTATCCTTTCCATAATCCGTGGACATTGCAGTGTTCTCTTGCCGTGATTTTTTCTGCTTCAATGCAAAACGTAGCTTCCGGCACATCGCCGGCCTTTAGGAATTTACGATACGTTTTTCCATCTGCGATAATTTCAATCCATTCTATGTGGTGTTTTTCCTCCATCGGGTGCGGCACAGAGCCGATTTTCACCTTTACACCGCCATCGACTTTCTCGATGACGGGGACATGCTTTTCCTTGCCCTCGTCAGCGGTCTTCGCAGCCAGGTTCTTCATAGGCTGACCACAGCAGACCAATTCGCCCACACCGGTATGAAGAACTTCGACGATATTACCGCAGACTTCGCATTTGTAGATTTGAAGGCTTTCAGTCATAATCATTCTCCTTAAATTACATATTATTCAATCAGCGATTTTAAGCTCTTTATGCTTTTGCAGTACTGCATCAGCAAGTTCATCAATGGCACTAAAATCTTCACTCTTAGGATAACCTTTTATTACCACAGGTTCAAGAAGCTGTGCCTTGATATTTGGAATTAAACTTTTGATTTTCTCTTCCATTTTACCGCCCCAGCCGTACGAGCCGACGATTGAGACAAACCTGGTTTTAGGCCTAAGCACATTCGCCAGATAAGCAGCATAAACTGCTAACGGATGAGGCCCGGTAAGCACGGTCGGTGTGCCGATTATAAGCGTGGCCGCATCGACTAACGAGATGGCTAATTTGCCGATATCAGTTACCGTCAGATTAAACTGTTTTACCGTGATTTTCCTGTCCGCAAGGGCCCCGACAAGATGCTCAATCAGTTTGGCTGTGCTGTGGTGCATCGAGACGTAAGCAATAACAACCTCATTTTTGACATCATCCGATACCCAGTCTTTGTAGGCATCGACGATAAATGCCGGCTCCTGATAAAGCGGCCCGTGACTCGGCGCGATTATGTCGATATCGAGGTTTTCAATCTTCTCAAGGTTCTTTTTGATGTTCGTTCTGAAGGGCATCATAATCTCGGCGTAATATCTTTTTGCGGCATCGTAAATGGTCGGTTTGTCTTCGACATAAAGAGGCGTCGCTGCAAAATGAGAGCCGAAAAAATCACAGGAAAACAAAATCCTGTCCTCCTGCAGATATGTCACGAAGGTTTCAGGCCAGTGTACCCAGGGTGTATAGACAAACTGCAGAGTCTTGTCGCCCAGTGACATTGTTTGTCCGTCTTCAACAACGATGAACTTGTCATCGTCTATGCAAAGCAAATCAATCAGCATCTGCCTGCATTTCTCGTTGGTTACAACTTTGGCTTCCGGGTATATG
>CAYXGT010000138.1:0-4324 GCA_964464635.1 uncultured Pirellulales bacterium
CAAATGCCTTAAAATCGATTGTAGATAGCCTCTTTTCCTCTCTCCCCCAGTATTTTATTAAATTGATCTGTTAACCCTGTTAGATGTTTGCTATCTAACAGGGTTAACTTGCTTTTATTGACTTCCTGGTAAATAACTTCTGGTCATCTCATCTACCACGACCGCCCGCCAGGAGCTTTTTTTGCTAAGGAGTTTAATTGAATGCCTCTACATACATAACAAGACTCTATCGGACATTCTACAAGAAACAACTTCTCGCTTATCTTATCCGATAAAGCTTTGTTATGTATAGCAAAAAAAGCATTATATTTTTAACCAACTAAAAGCTTTTTTAGCCTGGTTAAAAATATAAAGGCGGGCTAAATTAGATACTTTTTATCGTAGGGCTAAATCTCTATTCCCGGTAATCGCATAGCTCCCCCTCTCTTCCTGATCATTGTTCTTCTGCGTTTTTAATATTATTTAGCAGTATAAACAATACTAAAAACTATCCTAAGAGTTTATAGGTGCGACACCGACGGCGCTTCCGGAGGGAAAACACCGCAAAAAGCCTGAAATGATAGCATAGATTTTTTTGCAATGTTCTCCCTCTGTAAGCGCTAAATACAAAGATTCGGGGAAAACACGCACCGAAAAGGAAAAGACAAAATGATATTATTGCATTATCTTTTTACGGAAAGCATAGTTCTCGACAAGTGGATAATTTTTCCTCTTGTCGAGAACTATGCGCTTTTTCTTCTCCCGGCATTACTTCAGATAAAAATATCTCAAAAGTATTTTTTTGAGATATTTTTTTGAAGTGAATGCTCTTTTCTTTCGTTTCTTTTTATTAAGAAAGAGAATTTCTTTTTGTAAATAGGGGGATTTCCCTTTTTAAGAGGGAGCCCCTTTTGCAGACTTGCTACAGTAATAACCCGCTTTTAAGTATTAATATGTCTTTATAATAATTCACTTACCACTTTAGCTGATATAGATCGAGCAAGGATTACAGGTTTTTTAATGCGTTTAGAGACTAAATCTTTCATTACCAGTGTATAACCCATGCAATCCATCACTACGATATCAACGCCTGACATTAAAAGTAAGTCTGTGGCACTCTCTACTTTTTCGATGCCCGCATATGGGGAAGCTGCTTCAACTACCACTTCTCTAGCAGCTGCAGACCACCTCTTTTTGGTTGAAATAACTTGGAGTTCATCAGGGATTAAAACTCCTAACTTTAAACCCTGTGCCAATAAAACAACAACATGATACAAAACTTTTTGGGGATATACAATGAGAGAGCTGGAATCAAATGGAGGAAACTCACCAGTACAGGCGAGTAAAATAACTTTTACTCCTTCTAATTCTAAACTTTTTACTTGGTCTTTCAACCGTGGATATATATATTTTTCAGCTACTGTGACACTAGTTCCATCTGCCATTCGAGTGACCAAGACCTCATCATCCTTTCTAGGGTAAAAAGTTTCTACTTCTTTTAGAGATAATCCATCCAGAGCTCCTTTTTCAATAATTTGTATCTCTTCACCCAAAATTGACCTTATCTCTGGAACAAGATCAACTCTGGGTACCTGACCAATTGTTACAACTCCTAAATTTTTCATTTCTGCCTCCAAATTAAACTTTTATTTTGCTTTTATGTGCATAAACACATGAAAAATGATACTTACATCCTGAGGAACCAGGAATGCACTCTTTCAGACTATTTTCATCACCACTTAGATGCTTCTCTTGCGCACAAATAATTTCTTTAATAACATTCTTCAAGGAATTTTCTAAACCTTCAATTAAAATAGTTGTTGAACCTTCAGCGCCATTTATTCCTCCACATCCAATGACTATAACTTTATCAAGATTGCCAAGAATTTTTAATGCTTCAATTTCGGTTATTATTCGTCCGTGCAAAGGGATTAAGCCTACAGCTGCTCCCATTGAGAAATCACATATTTTTCTTCCAACTTGACCAATAAGCTCTGAAATTTTTCCAGGAATTAGTTTTTCTAATCCAGCAGCTATTATGATGCGAGCTCCTTCAGTTGTTAAGGCGGCAGCAGCTTGGCCAGGATGCCCTCCTCCAGGACTTGCTGCCATCATTGCAGCATTTCCTTCATTATCTATCGCGTTAGCTCCAATTATAACTACATCGCCGGGGCCTAATGCTAAAACCGTATCCAAAAAACAACTATCAATATTCTGCCACTTTCCTTTTTCTATTATGACGCTATGTGGAGAACTACTATTTTCAAAGCTTCCTACGGTACCCCTTTTTGTAACACGTCCAGAGATCCGTAATTTTATTCCCAAGAGCTCTTCTGCTATGCAAGAAACAGTAGTGCCTCCTTTTAGAAGTATCTTATGTTTCTTATATGCTTCCTGTACTTCTGGCAAGCGAACAATTGCTCTGGCAATTAGCCATTTCCCGGTATTTACGGTGATGGTAAGCTGTGCTCTCATACAATCAGTTTACCTTTGTCCATTATTAACTTCTCATCAATGAATACAGTAGGACTTAATACAACAGCATCCAAGTGTATACCAGCACTAACTTTTCCACCGAAGGTATTATTGCTACCGAAAGCTACATGTATAGTACCTAAGATTTTCTCATCTTCTAAAATATTGCCTGTGAGCCTCGCATTAGGATTTGTTCCAATACCGAGTTCTGCCACATTTCTTGCGGCCTCAGTATCCCCTAATATTTTAAGCCATTCCTCTGCATGTTTTCCAACAACCTCCACCAAAAGTCCATTTTCAATCTTTAGTACAATAGGAGATGTTAGCTTTCCCAAACCCACAATACTACCATCAACTAAAATACTCCCATAAGCAGAACCCTCAACAGGTGCTATATAAGCTTCTCCTGAAGGTAAGTTTCCTGATTGTCCCTTTATTAAATACCTCCCAGTACTTTCTATTCCCATTCTCCCCTCGATACTCATTTCGAGCTTATACCCATCTTTTTCTACAACCACATGCTTCCCCTGAGTTAAAATTTCGGCAACTCTCTTTGTCAGCTTCTCAACCTCCATATAATCAGCAGTAATCGCTCCCTTTAGAAACATATCTTTTGTAATTCCAGGCATAGTAGCTATCCTTGCACCTGCTTTAGTTGCTTCTTTTTTAGCTTTCGTGTGGGTTAACGACTTCTGAGTTATACAGATAGCGACATCAACATTTTTCATTGCTTCTGCGACAGCTAAAGGTGGTTCTTCGCCAGATCTTGACAATGGTAGTATCTTAAATAACATAGAGACAAGTCCCAATTCCTTTCCAGCTTTATAAAGATAGCTGGCAAGTTCCTCCTCGTAATCATCGGTCACTACTAAGTACTTTTCACCTGGCTTTACTCCAAGACAGTCAGATAGTATTTTTTTGGATATCTCTACAAGATCGTTCATTTGCTATTTCCTCCAAGGGTCTTCAAATGTTCCATAGAGCCATAAAGTTTTACGATAAGTTCAAACTCCTTCTCGTCATAGAAGTTACATTTTTCTTCTGTAAATGCTTTAGCCACTTCTATACAGTACCTGCTAGCTTCTTCTATATCAATTTCGTGATTGGCTCCTGTTGCGCATCCAGGAACAGGCATCTCGGTAGTTACTGCAATGCCAACAACTGGAGCACCTGTAACCGTACAAGGTTGAACTATGCTATTTACGTGGAATAAGTCATTTCCATAGGGAGTAATATCTTGAGTGGTTATGGGAACAATCCTAGGGAATCTACCTGAAGTCCATTCCATTATATTTAATAGATCTTCGCTTATTCTTAAAATATATCCCTCTTTTATAGTAGGAGTAATTGCAAAACCTCTAAAATTTATTATCCTGTTTCCTTTTGTTGCATCTATAGACAATATAGCATCCATATCTAAATCTACTTCATGCCTGTTCATAGTCTCCATAGCTACCGGGGAACCCATAAATGAAACAGGTTTATGAGGTTGCGTAGGTGCATTTGGGCAAATCTGAGTCGATAGAATTACGTCCCCATTTAATATATCCCCATTCTTTTGCATGTCAGCAAATTTCAAGGCGCAAGAGATAGTTGCAACTGCTCCATCAGCATCGGAGACTATACCAATACGCTCTGGTCTTGCACCTATTCCTCCGAGCCTCCCAATAATTCCGAGAGTGGGAGCCTCTCCTCCTTTCTGTTTTCCATTAGTACCAGGGATTATTATTTTTATAAAATCTGTCGAGCCTGTATTTTCACTTATTCTCTGTACCTCAATCTTTTCTAACCCCCTTCCTTTTAAAAAATCCGCAATTTTCTGGCCGTTTATATATTTACTATCTAAAAGTTCAAATACCTCTAATACTTG
>CAYXGT010000139.1:0-4282 GCA_964464635.1 uncultured Pirellulales bacterium
AACTATCGGCCGTATCTGGCGATACACCTTTCACCCTTACAAAATCTATCTGCCTGTTATCCCGGAAGACATCGCTAAAATAAAAACAGATATGCCGAATCTTATCTTTGTACCCGTAGCTCCTTCCGCAGGCCACGCTCACAAAATCGACGCCGCACTTATGCAAACCGATGCCGAATTCATCGCAATAGTGCCCAGCGGTTTTCCCATCGAACAAATGTGGCTCGAAGACCAGCTTTATGCCCTCCTAAACTCATCAGACCAGATGCACGCCATCGAGTTCGACTCCGCGAACGACCGGCTCTTCGCCGCCATATTCAAAAAAGAGCACCTCTACTACGCCAGAAATAATTTCAATCATCTGCCTTTCAGACAATCTATATCGGCGGCGGGAATCCGGTTACAAAAGCTGTTACCGGAGCAGGTACCTTTTAAATTTGACATACTCTTCGAGCAGGCAACAAAGGAGTACAAAAACGGAAACTGGCCCCTCGCCGCCGAAATCTACCGGCATATCGCAGACAATTATAAAAACCGGTTATGGATGCAATCTCTCGCCGCAAATGCCTTATTCAGAGCAGGCCGATACCAAAAAGCAGCAGAGCTCTGTCGACAGATAAATCAGTCCCGACCAACCGTCGATACACTTCTGCTCGAAGCAAAACTAAAAAAGAAACAAAAAGAATATCTTTCCGCCGTCGAATTACTCGAAAATGCAAAATCTATTCTTGAAGGAAAAAATCTGGTATGGATATAACAAAATCAAAAAAAGAACAAGCTGAAGAAAATAACACCACTCAGCACTATGAAATCCTCAAAGAGCTCGGTGATTGTTTCACTGCTGTTGGAAATTACGACAGCGCTCAAAGCTGTTATGAAAAGGCCGCTCCCCTCGCACCCGATGAAGCTGCACCTTATATCGGCCTCGGTGTAATCGCTACACAAAAAGCACAGCTCGAGGACGCCGAAATTGCCTTCAAAGTCGCCGTTCGGCTCGACAACAAATCCTCAAAGGCATATGCAGGCCTCGCTATGGTCGCCCAGCAGAAAGGCGATTATAAACGAGCTTTTGATATGTATCTTAAATCCCTCGAGTTCGACCCTGACAGCCTGACCGCCCTGCTCGGCCTGTTCCAGACCTCCTGTCAGATGGGCTCTTTCGAAAAAGTCATACACTACCTCGAAGTGTACCTCGATATGCATCCCGCTGATACTTACGTTATGTTCACACTCGCAGCTCTCTATATGAAGGACAACCGCCCCGAAAAATCGAAGGAGCTGCTCGCAAACATCCTCTCGCTCGACCCGGAACACAAAGACGCTGCAAATCTGCTCGAGGAAGTCGAGCGCTCGATTGTTCAGAAATCACAAAAACAATAAAAAAAACAGATTGGTGAGATTATATGAGCCTTCAAAGACGGAAAAGCCTGGTAAACACATTACAGAACCTCTTAAAACAACAGATAGATTTCGCAAGGCAGGGACAAATCAGCACCGTGCAGGAGCTCAGCACAAAAACCAGCTTTGTCGCGGAACAGATCGCAATAGAGAAAATCCTCGAAATGGATGAATTTAAAATTTACAAAAAGCAGTTACAAAAAGCGTACGAAGATTTATCTATGGCCCTGAAAGTACAGAAAAACGACGTCGCCGAAAAAGTAAGCCAAATAAAAAAGGGCAAAAAAACCGTCCGGGCCTACAAAAAAAATATCTGAGAACATAAACCGGCATCATCACCCTAAATAAAGGATAGAAATTGTGTTAAAAATACGTAACAATCTCAATAATCAGCCCGCTGATTCAAACCCAAAAAATATAACCACAGATTACGTCGAAAACGGCATCAAGGTCGAGCAGAAATCAAAATTCAGCGCAAAAATTAACGAGCTGTTCGAAAAAACCAGACCCAAAAAAATCATTGAAACAGGCACCTATATCGGTACGGGAACAACCACCATTATCGCAAAAGCACTGCGCCTGCTCAAAATTGAAGATGCCCTCTTCTTGACAATCGAGGTCAATCCACGGTATTACCAGCAGGCAAAAAATTATTTTCTCTCAAACAATCTTAAAGTCAAAGCCTTAAACGGCCTGTCGATTCCAAGAGCGCTTCTGCCTAACCGCGAACAGATAGCACAAAAAACACTGCTCAAAAACGGTTCACCCGGAATATTTATTGACCACAGCGAAGAAAAAGGGGTCGAGCTTTATTACAACGAGACAAACTTTTCCGACGTCCCCGACAACCTGCTCTACGAATGCCTCAAAATGACTGATTTCCAGCCGGACTTCGTCTTGCTCGACAGCGCAGGCCACATCGGTGACATCGAATTCAACTACCTGCTCGAAAATCTCAAAGGCATCTGCTACATCGCACTTGATGATATCTACCACATCAAGCATCACAACAGTTTCAAAAAAATCCAGTCCGACCCGCGATTCGAAATCTTCGAAGCCTCGGATGAAAAATTCGGCTTCTGCATCGCAAAATTCACACCTGCCAAAATCCCGCTCATCGAAAATAAACAATCGCAAAATTACGATTTAACCACCCGGGTAAAAAATGCCAAAAAGCTTTTAATCGTAAGACCCGACTCCATCGGCGACTTCGTTATATTCTCAGGTATCCTCGAACATATCAAACAGCTCTTCCAGAATGCCGAAATCTCAATCCTCTTGCAGTCGCACATCGAACCACTCGCAGAAAAATGCCCCTTTATCGATAAAGTAATTTCCTTCGAGCGAAAAAAAATATTCACCGACCGGCAGTACACCGAACAAACCATAACCCAAATTCAGCAGCAAAACTTCGACGTCGCCTTTTATCCCGTCTATTCGAGAGACAAGCTCGGTGACTTCTTGACTCTTAATTCCGCCGCAAAAATAAAAATCGCATCAATCGGTGACGATACTAATATCTCATTAGAAGAAAAACTCAAAAATGACAAATTATACACGTACCTTTTGCCCGCCGATTACAGACCGATGCTCGAGACAAAAAGAAACGATGAGCTGCTCACAGGTTTCGGCATCTGTCTCCGGCAGCAATGCAAGCCGCAGCTATGGCTGACAGATAAAGACCGCTCAGAAGCCGAAAATATCCTCGATAGGCTAAAAATACAAAATCCAATCGTCATCTGTCCTTTCGGCCAGTTCGACATCAGAAACTGGCCAATACACAAATGGGCTAAGCTGATTGATGCTTATCCCGACCATCCAATCCTGATTTGCGGTACAAAACAAAACAAAAAACAGGCAGAGCAAGTCATCGAGCTGACAAACCACAACAATCTCCACAACCTTTGCGGCAAAACTTCTCTGACCGCTTTCGCCGCCCTGCTTGAAAAATCAAAACTTTGCATCTGTGAAGAATCCGCCGCCGCTCATATAGCCGCCGCAGTCAATTGTCCCCACGTCGCTATCACCGGCGGTGGTCACTTCAAAAGATTTTTACCCTACTCACCGCTTACCTCGTTGGTCTATCTGCCGATGACCTGCTATAATTGCAACTGGATATGTCCCTATAGCAGCCTCGAAACATACTGCGTCACCCAAATAACTGTTGACACCGTCAATTCAGCCGTCCAACACGCATTAAACACACCAAAGCACGAACGCTTATCACCGTCTCTGTTCGAGCAGAAAACAAATCCCGACCGTGTCACTTCTGAACTCCAGCCCGTCGAAAATCCGCAAATACAAAACGATTATCTCGTCACCGCAATTGTCTCAACTTACAACGCCGAAAAATTCATCGCAGGCTGCCTCGAAGACCTTGAAAACCAGACCATCGCCGACAGGCTCGAAATAATAGTCGTCGATTCCGGCTCAAAGCAAAATGAAAAGCAGATTGTCAGCCGCTTCCAGGAAAAATTCAATAACATAATATATCTCAGAACCGAGCAGAGGGAAACCGTCTATAAAGCCTGGAACCGTGCCATCGCTCAGGCTCGCGGAAAATACATCACAAACGCAAACACCGACGACAGGCACAAAAAAAATGCTCTCGAAATAATGGCACACGCACTTGACGAAAATCCTGACATTGCTCTTGTGTATTCCGACCAGATTTGGGTCGATGACATCGACGGAAAAATCGTGTACGAATATCTCACTCCCGAACATTCGCGATACCGTCTCCTGTCGGAAGACTGCTATGTAAGCTCGAATCCGATGTGGAAAAAATCATTACACAATGAATTCGGCCTCTTCGACGGCGACCTCTTTTTCATCTCCGGCGACTGGGAATTCTGGCTCAGGGTCTCACAAAAATACGACTTCC
>CAYXGT010000140.1:0-4004 GCA_964464635.1 uncultured Pirellulales bacterium
ACTGCAATCGAAGAGTATGCACGAAAGCGCTGAGAATTGCCAGCAGCAGGTTGAAAATATGTCCGCCGACAAGTATCAGTATCATAACAATCAAACCAACGGCAGGGATTTCACGAGCGATTTTTGCGATTACATTAATCGCCATAGCAAGACCTGCACCGACCATTCCGAGTGCCATCAATCGCAGGTAGCTTAGCACGTCGCCGAGATAAAATATTGAGCTGAAAAGATTATAGAAACCCATTCCCAGACGTGCGCCCACGCCGCCTTCGCGGTGACTGAAGATGAAGATTGTAACTGCGGGGATAAGTGCCGTGTAGCCGCAAATTGTACCGATTTGCACAGGGACAACACCAGCCTTGCTCGCTCCGAATATAACGAGTGAGTTCAGCATAACAAGCCAGGTCAGCTGGTCGCAAACGGCTGCAATGAATTGTTTTTGTTTGAGGTTGTGTACGAAAGCGATGAAAAGGCCTGTGAGGATTTGAAAATAACCCAGGCCTATAGCTAATATAAAGAACTTCATCGGGTCCTTGAAGGGGTCGAACCACATAAGCTTCTTTCTTACGGGCAGCAGGGCGGGGAAAAATTTCTCGATAGAGTCGCCGAACCAGCCGCCGGTTAATGCGCCTACAATAACAGTTGCAACAGCGCATATTGCCAACATCAGCATCAGCTTCTTGTCACCCTGAATTTTTTTGAGAAAGAAGATTGCGAGGACAATCATCATCAGGCCGTAACCGGCGTCGGCAAGGCACATCCCGAAAAAGACAGCGAAAAACGGTGCAAGGAAAATGGTCGGGTCAACATTGAGATGCTGGGGCATACCGTACAGCCTGGTGATTACCTCGAAAGGCCTGACAATGGCTTTATTTTCTATCTCGACGGGAATTTCTTCGTCATCACGCGGCTTAATCCTGCTGACCGTCGAAGCGCTAAAGCTTGATACGATGCTCTCTAAAGCGGGGTAATCTTTTTCTTTCACCCAGCCTTCGAGCAGAATTGTGGATGTTGTAATGGGTGCGAGGGCTCTGGTCTGTTCCCTTGTGAGCAGATTCTGATAGTGGTCGAAGAGGATTTTGAGCTTGAATAGTTCGCCGGCCAGGTTTTCTGCTTTTTTTCTTTCTCTGGATAGTTCCGTTTTTGTTTCACCGAGCTTTGCAGTTTGCTGTTGTATTATCTGTTCTGCGGTTCCGGTCATTCTTTCAAAGGTTACCGGTGCGAATTCAGCGGAGCGCAGAAGCTTTTGAATATCAGCGGCATTTTCCTTCAGGCAGACGACGACGGATGCATAGAGGGACTTATCGTTACCGACAATCTGCAGTGCCGCAGTTTTGCTTAGCTGCTGTTTCAGGTTTTCGATTGTTTTATCCGGTACCAGGCCGACAAAGCAGCGGGTGCGGTCCGAATCGGTAAGCTCTTCGAGAGGCGTTTTTAGATTTTTCCAAAGTTTTAACATCTGCAAAATGTTCAGGCAGTTATCTTTTTCGGTTTCGAGCTTTTGTATTTCATTTGCGGTTTCTTCTGACTGTTCGAGAAGCCTGATGACCTCTTCGCTTGAAACTATCTGCGAGTATTGTTTTTCTTCTATGACTGTTCGTGGGGCGAGGGCGTCGAGCAGGGATTTTTTTTCTTTTGTGTGTGCTTCGAGGAATTTTACACTTTTTTCGAGCCTGCCGGCGAGCTCTTCTATGTCTTTTGGTTTTTTTGCCTCGACGATAAGCTCAGGCCATTGCTTGCTGACGGCTGTGCGTGCGGCATCGAGGACTTCGAGGACGGAGCTCTGCTGGATTTGTTCGAGCAGCTCTGCCGCTTCGCTGCGGTGACTTACGATAAGAACTTTTGTCATTTTAGCAATTGCCATAGATTAGCTCTTCAGGTAGTCGACGATTTTTTTGACGGACTGTTCTTTTATTTCATCGGTTTTTTTTTGCAGCTGCTGTTTTTGTTTTTGTGATTGTTGTTTAAGTTTTTCGAGCTCTGCGGCAGCCTGAGAGGCGGCCTGTTCGACGGCAGCGTCGGTGTCTTTTTTCCTTTTTACCCCTGCCTGCTCGAGGGTATCGGTTTTTTGCTGATTGAATTTCAGATATTCTTCGGAGGCCTTATTTTTGGCCTGCTCGGCGATTTTTTTGGCCTGCTGCTCGGCATCTTTGATTTTCTTAATCAAGTCCATAATAATACCTTTATTTTTATGTTTCAAAACGGCTTTTTGCGGAGATACTTATTACGTTTATTATCGGTGCAAATCGCGTTTTCAAAAGCTTAATCCTTTAAAAGGTTTATTTTTTTTACGGTTTTGTTTTCTTTTCACCGGTGAAAAGAGCGGTGCTGAATTCGGCTTCAGCTTTTTTTATTTTTCCATGCGTCGGCGACGGTCTGGGCTATCTTTTTATGGATTTGCCTGTCGAGGGCGTCCGGCAGCAGGGCATTTTGTTCGGTGAGCTCTGCGATTTTTTCTGCTGCTGCTATTTTCATCTGCATAGTAATCTGCGTTGCTTTTGCATCGAGAGCGCCTCTGAGAATACCGGGGTAAGCCTGTGCGTTATTGCAATCCCTGCCGTCCGCGGTAATTGCGGCACCTGCATCGAGAGCGTCTTCCTTGCTTATCTCACCAACCGGGTTGGCGAGCGGAAATACAATCGGGTCCTTGTTCATAGAGGCAATCATTTCCCTGCTGACCAGGTTCGGTTTTGTCACACCTATGAAAATATCTTTTCCCTTAAAGCCTTCGGCGAGTGGACTTCTCTGGTTATTTTTATTGGTGAGCTCGGCCATCTGTAATTTGTATTCATTCATTTTTTCTTTTCTGCCGCGGTAGATGGGGCCGGTTGAGTCATATAAAACTATGTCACCTATGCCGAATTCGAGAAGGATTTTGCTGACGGCTATTCCTGCAGCTCCTGCGCCGAGCATAAGTACCGAGCAGTCCTCTTTCTTTTTGTTCGTATGTTTGAGTGCGTTGATAAGTGCAGCGAGCACAATTGTGGCGGTGCCGTGCTGGTCGTCGTGAAAGACGGGGATGTTCAGTTTTTCATTGAGCCTGTCCTCGATTTCGAAGCATTTCGGCGCAGCGACATCTTCGAGCTGAATAAGGCCGAAACCTGAGGCGATTCTGACGACGGTTTCCACGAATACATCCGCATCTTTTGTGTCTATCAATATTGGAAATGCGCTGATGTTTACGAATTCGGCGAGTATCGAAGCCTTGCCTTCCATAACGGGAAGTGACGCCAGCGGACCGATGTCACCGAGGCCGAGAACTGCTGTGCCGTTGGTTACTATTGCTACTCTGTCGCAGATTCCCGTCAGCTCCCAGGCGGTTGCCGGGTCGTTTTGGATGTTTTCGCAGACCTCGGCTACCCCGGGTGTGTAAACCATTCGAAGGTCTGTGAGACTTCGAATCGGCATTCTGCTGACAACGTCAATAGAGCCGCGGTGATGCGTCCGGAGCGTTTCGTTTGTTATGTTTGTAACCTCGAAACCTTCGGCAGTTTTTATTGCATCAAGCAGATTGTTAAGATTGACTCTTGCCGGCAGATAAACTGTGATGTCGCGAATCTGATGTTTCGTCTCTGTGTCGATGAGCTTAATCTCGCCGACGTGGCCGCCGTTTTCTGCAATCAGCTCGCAGAGTTTCGCGAGCATTCCTGTTTTGTCGAAGATTTTGCAGCGAAGCGTGAAGATTTCGTTCATAGAGTACCGCTGCTGCCAGCTTGTGCCTTTTAAGTCTGTCATATCGGCTCTTTTTTTGCTCCTGAATTAGATTGTCGTTTATTTTCGAATCAGCCGAAGGCTGCATTATAAGCAAAAAAATTGTTTTTGCTAACAAAAAATACTGCTGATTTTGTTTAGAACATCAGAGGCACGGTTTTGATTGCCGGCTGTGCACATCCGAACTTTGTCAAAATAAACAAACCATTACTGCGGGGGCTCTGCGCCGCTCTTTAGGTACTTTAAGTAATCGCTGTCGGTCGAAAGTATCACGGTACTGGAATCCTTTAGGT
>CAYXGT010000141.1:0-531 GCA_964464635.1 uncultured Pirellulales bacterium
CATAGAACGTCGAACATCCAACTTTCAATAAAAAACAGAGAAATGAGGACGGATTCTCGGTACTGGTTGCAGGATGCGCGATACCGGATACTTCCGCCTTCGTCGAGACTTTGGAGGACAAGCGATACATGATTCTCGTGGACATTGATAAGTCCCTTGCCAAAATGAACTTATGAAATAAGATTTTACTTTGGCCGACGGGCCGATTCGTGCGGGTCCCGCCTACGCTTGCCAGAAGCTACGGTCGGGCATCGCCTCCGCGTTACGTTCCGTCTTCGCTGCCGCTTCCTTCTTCATCCTTCGGATTACGAAGGACAAGTCGACGGACATGGTGTTTGCTAACACACAGAGGTATTATACAAGTTAAGGCGATATATTCAAGGGAAAAATAAAAAAAAGAAGACAGAATTCAGAAAAAGAGAATATTAACCACGAATTAACACGAAAATACACGAATAAATTAAGGCGATAAATTCAAGGGAAAAATAAAAAAAAGAATACAGAATTCAGAAAAAGAGAAAATCAACCACG
>CAYXGT010000141.1:631-3911 GCA_964464635.1 uncultured Pirellulales bacterium
AATAACCACGAATAACCACGAATAACCACGAATAACCACGAATAACCACGAATAACCACGAATAAACACGATAAAAACGTGAATATAATTCAGCCACAGAGGACACCCGCCATTTGGCGAGGTCTCGCCTTCGGCGGACAGAGACCACAGAGATTTTAAACCACGAATTTACACGAAAAAACACTAATTTTTTTTAACCATGTATTAAGGCGATATGTTCAAGGGAAAAATAAGAATTCAGAAGTCAGAATTCAGAATGTAGAATTTAGAAGACAGAGGAGCGTTTGTTTATGGTCTTGCGGAATAGTGATTCCTGCTCTTAAAAATTTAGATTTATGATTGACAAGTGCTATGACATAGGGTATATTTCCCATGGAGGCATAAGCAGTTTATGCGCATCCATTAACGCTTCTACTCGGAGAGGAAAAGCAATGAGGAGGTGTAAAGAACAGCGAGACGCGGCGGGGGGAAATCTATATCACTATCTAAATCAAGGCGAATCCATTATTGTAGGCAGAAACAGCCTATTATTTTTCGGGAGAGGAATAAAATGAGCAGGAAAACAAATCTAAAAATTCGTCTGTTTGCGGTTGTTACTTTAATCTTCATTTTTGGCCAAATCGCTTTTGGTCAGGACATTATCTACGTGGACAGTTTCGCTGCTCCGGGAGGCGATGGCACCGGCTGGGCGCAGGCTTATAAGTATCTTCAGGATGCGCTGGACGATACCATACACCATCCAAAGCCCATGGAAATCTGGGTTGCTGAGGGGAAATATTACCCCGATGAAGGCGTTGGATTAGTCCCCGGTGACCCTACTGCAGCGTTTCAGTTGATAAACGGAGTTACCATTTACGGCGGATTTCCTAATGTGGGCGAGCCGGATATGAACGACCGCAACCCAAGTACATACGAAACAATCCTCAGCGGTGACATCGGAATAAAGGATGACCCGAACGACAACTCTTATCACGTCTTTTATCATCCATCCGGAACCAACCTTGATTCGAACGCAATCATCAATGGTTGCACTATAACCTGTGCAAGAGCCAACGGCAGCGGTGATCATTGGTACGGAGGTGGGATGTATAACGACTCCAGCAGCCCGACGGTGACTAACTGCACGTTCAGAAGCAATACGGCATACGCCTCCGGCGGCGGGATGTACAATTTTTTTAGCAGGCCGACGGTGACCAACTGTATTTTCAGTGGTAATTTTGCTGATGCTTATGGAGGTGGTATATTCAACGCAATGTTTAGCTGCACGATTACAACTAACTGCACTTTTAGCGGTAACTCTGCTGACTTAGGTGGTGGAATTAGTAACGCTTTTGATTCCAGTCCAACTGTTTTCAACTGCACATTCAGCGAAAACTGTGCTGTACTTGCAGGTTGTGGAATGTACAGCGGATACGATTGTAGTCCGACTATGAAAAATTGCATCCTATGGGATGACACGCCTGATGAAATCGTAGATCATGATTCTTCATCTGTAGTGACATACAGCGATGTTCAGGGCGGCTGGCCGGGTTACGGTAATATTAACGCAGACCCGAAGTTTCAGGATTCAGACGGCGATGATGACATCATAGGCACCGAAGACGACAACCTGCGTCTGTCGCCGGATTCACCCTGCATCGACGAAGGAGTCAACACGGTTGTTACTGAACCTGATGACCTTGACGGCAGGGACAGAATAGTCGATGGTGATTGTAACGACACCGAAATTGTAGATATGGGCGCTTATGAGTTTACTTCTGCTTACTACGGTGACTTTGACGGCGAATGTGATGTTGATTTTGTTGATTATGCAATACTGGCTAATTACTGGCTGACAGATGAGTTTTTGTTAGATATTGCTCCGACACCTGCCGGTGACGGCATCGTCGATGAGCAGGATTTGGCTATACTCTGCAGCAACTGGTTGGCAGGAACAGAACCATAATCGTAAAAAATATAAACTTTAAAAGAGGGCAGAGAACTGAGAATTTAGAATTTAGAATTAAGAATTGGGAAAGAAATTTAATCGCTAATTTCGCCCGTCTCGCCGCAGGCGTAGAGCAGAGGCGGGCTGATTTAATTGATTTTATCATTTCAGCGTAATCATTTTAATCATTGTAACCTGTGCCCAAGGTATCAGCGATAATCTTTTAACCGCAGAGTCAGTTTTGTCTTATTGATTTTGCGGAATGGAATAACAGAATTATAACTACCAGATGCAACGCGGTGAATATGGGCCAGGAAAAATACGATTCATAATCCGGCTGTGTTATTCTCAGGCCGGCAATGCAGTACAAAACGATTATCATTAATATAGCGGTGGTAAGAGCAGCTGTCGATATTCGTGTTAGCTTTATGGTTTTGCTGCTGAGCAATATTGCGGCTGCCAGGAGCATAGTCAGTGACGTTATGAGCGGAGCCAGTACCGGGCCTGCCCAGGTAAGCGGTATGAGGAACAATATGTCCCAGTCCAAAAGCGAGGCCGGCCAGTTAATCATAATCTTAAGCCACAGGTAAAAGAAAATATCCCACACGGCGAAGATAATCAGGAAATACGCCAGTCGTTGACGCCAATTGCCGGCCATAAGCCACGATGCGGTAAGCATAAGGACGACCGTGGCGGCTTCTCTGCCGATTTCTTTAATTAAGTACTCTCCGGCACCCGGCATCTCGAGTAAGTTCGTTATCGGGAAGGTAAATCCATCCGGATAGAAGATCGCCCGAAGATACACAACCACCGCCGCTTCGATATAAGCAAATGCAATCACGAACAGGGCAAGGACTACAAACCTGCTGACAGAAATTTTGCCGGGATTTTCCATAGATACCTCTCGACTACAGCGCTAAGCCACATTTTTAACAGAAAAGACTATCAAATCAATATTAAAGGCACAACTTTAATTTGGTAAATCCGGATTTGTATATCACGCAGCGAAAATGCTTCTAGTCTTTTTGTTTAAACAAAAGGACTACGAACCTATTATTGTATACTATATTTTTTGACAGGATTAATAGGATTGACAAAAAAATATTTAACCGCGAATTACCTATGGCACAAGTAACACGAATTTGCACTAATTTGTTTTTTGCCACAGAAAGCACAGGGGCCTCAGAGATTTTTTAGCCACTGATTTCACAGATAAACACTGTAATTATTTATTGACTTTGGTGTTCACGAAAGATTTATCTTTGAAAAGTTCTGAGGTCTTCGTTGAACGTTTGTAATTTTCTCTGTGTTCTTGTATGTTGAATTATAGCATGGTTAATGATAGTCTCACTG
>CAYXGT010000142.1:0-3860 GCA_964464635.1 uncultured Pirellulales bacterium
CGCGGAAATTTCCTAAGGAAGGGGATTTAATTCCGCTTAGTGGGAAGGAAATAAAATGGATCAAAGCGGCAGTAAAGATTCTCATACGGCGAATGGGAGAGCTTGCAAATATTCAATCGGCTCAGCTCATTACTATGGCCGATTTGCCGAAGATATGATAATTGTTACTGGAAAATATTGGGAATAATTTTAATATTATTAACTACCTTAAAAGTTCTAAAGCTGTCCAATAGGGGGAGCCTGACACTTCCAGCCCTTTGGCATTTGCTGAAGGGCTTTTTATTTTTATTAAATTATTTTCCAGAAAAAGAAGGATTTTTGAAAGCTTTATCGTATATTTAATTATACCTACTTTTGCTATATATCTTTTATATAATAGGCGAGTGTCTTGAAGAGAGAATGAATACCTTAAAAGTACATGTCCAAGAAGGGATATATGAGGTCAACCGAGGATAGACGAACAATTCTAATATGGGAAATCAGCTGCACTTTATTTGTGATAGGTTTTGGTTCAGTTCTTCATTTCATCTATGGGTGGACAAACCATTCATCGATCATTGGATTATTCGCTCCTGTAAATGAAAGTGTTTGGGAGCATTTAAAATTAGGATTTTGGTCCTTAATGATCTTTTCGATTCCCGAGTACTTCTTTATAGGAAAGAAAATAAAAAACTTTTTTATTGCCAAATTTTCTGGGGTGATCGCACTTGAAATTATCATTGTAGTGGTCTTTTATACCTATACTGCGATATTGAGAAAACATTCATTAATTATAGATATAGGTTCATATGTTGCAGGGGCTATCGTGTGTCAGATCATAACTATGCAAATCTTCATTAAGACCAAGCAAAGTAAGCAAGGTAATGCTTTTGCAATTTTTGGCATTATAATAATAGCATTTATCTTGATGGCATTTACTTATATTACCCCGGGAATCCCCATTTTCAAGGATAATAATACCGGTGAGTATGGTGCAAAGTGGGGAATAGAAACGATGAAATAGGAATTGGAAACCATATCTTAAGCAATTTATTA
This sequence comes from uncultured Pirellulales bacterium, assembly GCA_964464635.1. Taxonomy (GTDB): domain Bacteria; phylum Planctomycetota; class Phycisphaerae; order Sedimentisphaerales; family Anaerobacaceae; genus CAYLMG01. The sequence continues at coordinate 1,036 of CAYXGT010000142.1, forward strand.
AAGGACAATATCTATCTCTTTTTTAATCTTACACCAGCTAAAATTTCTGAACCTATCCGACAGGAAGTGTAAATTAATCCAAAAGGTAAAACTTATTTTAAGAGTTATTCTGTTTTTTAATTCCTAACAGATGCCAATAACTTCTTCTAACTTATGACACACTTTTTCAGTCTCATCACTCATACAAAAAGTTCGAAAATCGTTCTGTCTGGCCGACCAAATCCTTATAAAAAAAGCCTTTCAGGCATTTTGCCGAAGGGCTTTTTTTATTTTTTTAAATTATTATTCAGAAAAAGAAGGATTTTTAAAACTTATGTTGTATTATTATATTAGAGTAGTATTGAAAATTTAGCTCAATAATAATTAAAAATAGAAGGTGAAGTTATTATTAAAAAAAACCTCCTTCTTTCAGTAATTATTGTAAACTTGGTTCTTATCATCATATTTTCTCTATTTTTATCAGTCTCTTCCCAAACAATTAATGTAAAAGATTATATCAAAGATAAATTTCCCTCAATATTTAGCTTCTATCTTTCTTCTTTTGAAGATCTTGACTCATATGAAAAAGAATTTATCGATTTGTTACAGAAGTTACCAAAAGAAGAACAGGAATATTATGCAAAAGAAGTCTATAAAAATGGTTTTTCCCTGGAACTTTTAGAGAAATTAAAGAATGGGGAAAGAATAGAAGAATCCACTTTAGATTGGGGTATAATAAAGGAAAAATTTGAAGGAAGTAAAGAGAAAGACGAAAAATCCACGAGTGTAACTAAAGAAGAGCCAATTGAAAACTTACCTTTGATTATTAAAAGGATAGAACCTTCTACCGTTATTATTTTTGCTTATAATGATAAAGGCGAACCCTTAAAATTGGGCAGTGGTTTTTTTATAAGTCAGACTGGCGATGTTATTACTAATTATCACGTAATTCAGGGAGCAAACTCTGCTGAGATAAAAACCTCAGACGGGAAAACTTATCCTGTCACCTATATTTTAGCAAAAGATGAGCGAAATGATATAATCTGCCTTTCAGTAGATATTCCCTCTAAGCATGTATATCCATTATCCTTAAGTAAAATTATCCCAGAGGTAGGAGAAAGAATAATAGTATACGGTAGCCCTTTAGGATTGGAAAACACAGTTAGTGACGGAATTATCTCTGCTATAAGAGATATTCCTGATTACGGAAGGATTATTCAAATTACTGCTCCTATATCTCCTGGCTCAAGTGGTAGTCCAGTTTTAAATATGAATGGGGAAGTTATCGGGATAGCTACTTTTCAAATGGTAGAAGGTCAGAACTTGAATTTTGCTATTCCCAGTGAAAGGATAGCAAATCTTAATTTAGCGAAAGAAAATAAAATACCTCTTTCTGAAGAAAAGGAAATTGGAAAATATCTACCAAAATATGAACCCACAAAGATATTAAGTGCAAATATTACAATTACTGATTGGAAACAAGAAAGTTATGGGCTTTTGTCGGGGCGGAGCGATTATGTTGATGTCTATTACGCAGTAGAAAATACAGGAGAGATTAACATTGATTATTACAAAATCTATCTTACTGTTATCTGCAAAGAGGGCAGGGAATTCTATGATTGGACTAATGGTTTTTCCGTTGGAGTAGGACATAAAAACTCTGGTTCAACCATAGTAGATGTTGCTGGAAATAAAGTTATATCAATTGAAATAACAGATTGGGAATTAACAAGTTATTAATATTCAAATTTTAATTGATATTTTTGAGACATCTTCGGTAGTTCTAATGCAAAAGTCAAAATATTTGAATAAAATATCGGTTTTATAGGTCATATTATGAGATTTTATTATGTACACAATGCTTTATAATATTTATTGAAAGTCACTTTTAAATAGTAAGGTTTGCTTAATATCCTTAAAGAATATTATTTGCAGAACAAGTGGTAACAATTATTTTTTATGGAGTTTTTTATGAAAAAAAGTAAAATTTATTATTTGTTAGTTATATTTACTACTTTGTTTTTCTTATTTACTATTATTGCTTTTTCACAATTCTCGCAAGGATTTGAAACAGGTTTTAAAATAGGTCAAGAACTCAAAGAAAAAAAGTTTAAAGAAGAGCAGCAAAAAAAATTAGAGTATGAAAAAATAAAAATTCAAGAGTCTATTAATGTATTTATTAATTTTGTAAAGCAATATGGAATAGATGGTGTATACTCAGAAGGTGAAAAGTTGGAATTAAATAACGCTTTTTTATCTTTTGCTCCAGAAGTTCAAGTAATACTTAAAGATATAAATGATGCTATACAATTAATGTAAAATTCACAGAGTGAATTAAATGAAGATAAATAGAATATACTCCTCCAGGTATTGCCCTCAAATATAATCCTTTTCAGATTCCTGGAGCTATGAATAAGAAATATTTTTTGGAATATATATCAAAATATCTAATTTTAAGAGAAATGTAATGCTCCCTATTAAGCCTACATATTTTAAGTTAGTACTAGCTCTTTATTTTTACCATATTTTTATAATAATTAGGGACACATCTCATTTTCTTAAATAGAGACGTCGTATCAAGTCAATAGTCCGGTAACTTTTGGATTGTCCTGGAAGAAAAGAGAGGGGAAATAATAAAAGAGTGGATTGATTCCGGAAGGATTGAAGATATAAATAATAAATAAAAGATAATACCATGAGTCATAAAAATATTATTTAAAAATGAATCTCCCCGCAGCAGAGCTACGGGGTATAAATTCCCCCCATAACTGTTTTTTTACTTAAGAATTTGTTCAAATATTTTTTTGGTAGTTATACTTTTTATTTGATCGCAGCAGAGCTGTGGG
>CAYXGT010000143.1:0-3832 GCA_964464635.1 uncultured Pirellulales bacterium
AATCTTTAAGGCCCGCACTGTATTCTTGTTTTAACTCAATCCACGCCTTAACACCGGGCTTAAATTAACCCTGGATTGGCATATCTTTAATTTGTTTATATGGCGAATGTATGGTGCCAATAGGATTCATCGTGATCTTTTTCATTTTTCTTCCTCTTGTTAAAAGCACGGTAGCCTATTCATAAATCTGACTTCAGACATCTATTCTATCTATCTGCAGTTTCTGCATTTTCTACCCACTATTGCCATTGGAGTAAACATTCATTGAAAACTTGTTAGTCTATGGCGATTATATCGGTTATTAAATAAGTGTTTTTGTTGTGATCGAGCCGGTACGCTTCGATCCAGCAATTGTCGATACCGACGTAGACTTTTAAAAAGGTGCTTCGTGCGCCCATATCTCCTATCCCGCGTGCATGGCCTGCGTCGATTTGCCATATACCATTAATTTTTGCATAGGAAAAATTGTGGGTATGGCCGTTTATGTAAGCGGTAATACGGTGTTGGCGTAAGAGTTCAACAAAGCGGTGGCTGTTTTGCGGGTGGTCGTCGAGGTTATCACCTTTGTGGCGATGTCGGCCGTTGTCAATATCAGGAAGAGAAATGAACGGTTCGTGGCCGAATACAAAAACGAAAGGCTTCCTGGTGCCCTCTATATCGCTCTTGACCCATTCGTACAGGCCATCAGAAATGTCACCATTTGTTCCAGTATCTGATTTGCCATCGTAATATTCATTAATAACTACGATATGGGAGTTCTTGTAATCGAAAGAATATGTGGTTTCTTCACAACCTTCAGGACCGGTCGAGACGTGATCAAGCAACTTTTCCCTTCCATATTTTCTGAGCCATTCCATGTCCTCCGGCGTTTCCGCTTCGTGGTTTCCGATTACAGGATACCATGGATAATCAGGGCCTAATACAGTATTGACCATTTCATAAACACAGTCGGGAGGGTCGATGTCACCGGGACTAACCATAAAGGCTCCTTTGCCTGTCTGAAGGATTGCCAGGCAAACGCCTTTAAAATATTCTGGTGTTAGATGTTCGGTGTTGGCGAACTCTCGCATATCTGCGGCAACGTCAAATGAGAAAACCGGCGTATTACAGTTACACTGGCAGCCAGCAAGTAACCCAACAATTATCCAAATACAAACATTAAACAAACCTCGGCATATTCTTTTCATTGTTTTCCTTTCTGTTAAAAACGCACTCTAATAATTAAATCTAAATGTCTCAAATTTTGTCCAAGCAAAATTAACATTTCCCCTTTTTTATCCATCTAATTCTCAAAAACAGTATTCAGAACACACTTATTTTGAATGATCGAGTAATATTGCTAACTGGGCTACTCGCCGTCCAAGATTTTGGGCCGTCTTAAGGCCAAATACGTCAGCATCGAGGCCGCCTTGTCCTCCACTAAATAAAGTTGCACCAAAATGACATGTATCAAATCCGTCGCTAACACATATCATATCATGACACATAAAAGCTGCGTGAACTGCCTGAATCGTAAGTTCCTGACCGCCGTTACGCACGCCACCTACCGCCAGAACCGCCCCAACTTTGTTGCGGAAGAGAAAACCGTTACGTCTAAATATCACCGTTCTATCTAAAAAGGCCTTGCACTGTGATGTCATCATTCCCAAATAAACCCGTGTTCCTACTACAATCCCTGCGATTGTTTCATCACTAAGAAAAGGAATTAATGAAATATAATCATTTTCCTGTTTGCACTTGAGCTGTTTTTTACAGTAGCCTCAACCCAGACACCCACGGATATTCAAGTCAGCAAGTTCGATAATATTGGTTTTTATTTTGTCCGACTTTTCACTAACAGCATCAAGACAGATTTCTAAACTTTTTTGGGTTGTTTGACCTTTACGTGGACTGCAATTAATTCCTATTATTTTCATGTCATATTCCTGAGTTATTATTAGACCGTAGCTTTATAATAAAGCTGTTGATTCTGCGGTTTTGCTTCGATTTTACCTTCCGAAGATAATTCTTCTACATACTTGACAACTTCATTTCGATGAAGGCCGAGGCCAGCAGAAATATCTTCAATAGAGCAGGGCCTACGTTTTAAAAGTGTCAAGACATCTTCACATCGAGCAGAAAAATCCTGCTGTTTATGAACATTGCTGTAGTCGGCAATAACTTCTGCCTTCTCGTACAACTTCTCGGTTATAGTTTGTAACTGTTTTTGCGGTACTGGTTCCGCAAAACCCTCGGCAGGTGGACGGGTAACAGTATTTACCTGAACTTTATCGGGATGTACGGAGCTTATGCAGGTTTTCAGCCTATTTATTTCCATTTCCGGGGTGGTTACACCAGCCAGAAGAAAAACCTCAAGCCAGTATTTTCCGTTGTATTCATCACGGAATTTTACTAATCCATCTAACATTTTGCTAAAAGTTATATCGCTATGAGGTCTGTTAACATATTGAAATATCTGGCTGCTTCCTGCATCAAGCGATGGAACAACCATATCCGCAAATTTCAAGGCATTTCTTACTTCCGGCAGCCATAGCAGTGAACCGTTTGTAAGCACAGCTACAGGAATATCAGTAATGCTTTTAATCTTGGAAATAAGCTCTTCAAGCCGCGAGAAAAGAGTCGGCTCACCAGAGCCGGAAAGGGTTATATAATCAGGTTTGGAACCAAGTTTGTTGGTAAGCTGCTTAATAACGCGGTCAATCGGCACCCATTCTTTCCTTTGGATTGTTTTATTGGTTGTTCTTCCAAGTTGGCAGTATATGCAATCATAACTGCATGTCTTAAAGGGTACCAAATCGACCCCTAGTGAACGTCCCAATCTTCTGGAGGGGACTGGACCGAATATGTATTCTTGTTTTTTATCTTTTTTAATTTTTTCTGTCACAATGTAATTCAACCCAAAGATATCAGGAAAATTCCCGATACCATAATGCTTCCAGTGATTAAACTCCTTATAAGATGGTCTTCTTTTAAGAAGATATATCCCAATATAATAGTGAACAAAATGCTTACCCTTTTAACGCTTACTACATAAGCAGCCAAGCCAAGCTGAAAAGCCGCAAATAATGTTAGTCCGGCAAGAAATCCAACTATGCTTGCAATAAAAAGCAGCTTGAAGTTATCCGCTGTTTTCTGTAGCAATGTCCCGAGAGTTTTTTTCTTGAGAAATAACACAGTTAAAAACAAAGTGCTCAATAACTGTGTTACCCCAAAAGCAAAAAACGGTGATGAATTTAAAATTGCCTTTTTGAAAAAGACCGCCAGGAAACTGAACAAAAATGCTGCCATAAGCATATGCCGCTGGCCTTTTTCTTTTAACAAAAGCTTGATCGGCTCTAAAATACCAACCTTTATACTTTCCGCTCTTAACAAATAGGCCCCGCAAACTATCAACACAATACCAACTAAACCCGGAACTGATGGTATCTCTCCTAATATAAAAAAGGATGTTCCAGTCGCAAAAATAGGTGTAAAAGCAACTAATGGAAATGTTTTAGCAAGCTGCCCCGAAGCAATAGCATTAAGGAAACACCATGCTGCTATAACATCTAAAATAGAAGCAATGGTGATAGAATAATAAAAGGCAGGCTTGACTTCCGGAATGCCTGTAAAGGAAATCAGCAGCAGAGCAAATAAACTGACAAACAAATATTTTGAATAAAGGATTACCCATCCGTCAGTTTGAAAAACCAGCTTCCTGGTGATGACATTTTTCACGGCTACCGAAATACCGCTTGCCAAAGACAAAAACAACCAATACATATTCTCTCGCTTTGGATTTATCGACCTTCCATTATTAAATGGAACATTTCCACGAAAATAAAGTAATGAT
>CAYXGT010000144.1:0-3737 GCA_964464635.1 uncultured Pirellulales bacterium
TCCGCTTATCACCGTATTCAATCCAGAATGATAAGCCGTGCTCTGCCAATAAACCGGCCCCCGATGCAGTATTCTCAACTAAAGTTGTTATACGAATATCCGGATTCATTAAAACTATTCCATTACATCAACAAATTCTGATTGATCATAGCATCAGTGGTCACAAATGTTATCTCCTGCTTCAAGTGTGTCTTGCAAATAAGCTGATACAAGGTTTTCCGGTGTATCGCCTGATGCACCAATAACCACTTTAATGTCATTCTGGGCAAATAACTGCTGTGCCCGCTGGCCCATTCCACCGGCAATAATAACACTTGCGTTATTTTCATGTAACCACTTTGGCAGCGCACCGGGCTCATGGCTAGGAGGAGTTTCATCTTCCCTGTTTATCACTTTCCTGATGCTTTCATCGATATCAAAGATTGCAAATTGATCACAATGGCCAAAATGAAGGCTTAACTTTCCTTGTGCTAATGGAACTGCTATACGCATTTCTTTATCTCCTTTTTTAATCACAACTATTGCGCTTATTTTTTAATCAAGTTCAAGTAACGGCAGCATAGCTTCTTTAAAAGCTTGTGCCGCTTGGCTCGAACTGTAGTGCTGGATATAAGGATTCCCGTCATCACTTGCAGTCATTATTTGTGGGTCCAAAGGTATGCTTCCGAGGAAAGGAATATTCATCTTTAAAGCCATATCTTTTCCTCCGCCTGATTTAAAAATATCCGTTTTTTCTCCACACCTGGGACATACAAATCCGCTCATATTTTCCAGTACACCTATAACCGGCAAATTCAAATTGCGGCAGAAGGTGATGCACTTGCGAACATCAGACAGTGCCATCTCCTGAGGGGTGGTAACAATAACAGCACCATCAGCTTTGCCCAATAGCTGAACTATCGATAAAGGCTCATCGCCAGTTCCGGGTGGACAGTCAACGATCAAATAATCCAGATCGCCCCACGCAACCTCAGAAACAAACTGTTTTATGACATTGTGTTTCATAGGGCCTCGCCATATCAGGGCCGCGTTTTCATCCTGTATTAAAAAACCTATACTCATAACTTTAAGTATGTCGTTATATACAATTGGCTCAATTTTGTTTTCTCTGCCTTGAAGCTTGCTACCTCCGAGGTTAAGGAGTTTGGGAATACTTGGCCCATGAATATCAACATCCAGTAAGCCAACCGTTTTACCCTGCATCGATAGCCATACCGCCAGGTTAACCGCAACACTGCTTTTACCAACTCCACCTTTGCCGCTGAGCACCAGTACCTGGTGTTTGATATGTTTTATATTTTGCTTGATCTGTTCCATCTCAGCCTGCATCTTCAATTTCTGGTCTTCATTAATCTGAGCCGTATTCATTTCTTTTGCCATACTATGTTTCCTTCTTTATACTGATCCCAATTGAAATTTCCCGTTAGTCCGCGGGTAACTAACTTAAGAACAATAAACTATAATCTTACTCGCGGGAATTTACTACCCTTAAGGGTATATAAAGTTATTTACTGCTATTCAATCTCTGGGCAAGCGTTAGATATTTTTGCTGTCAGTACCACCTCATATTTTTGAGCCGCCTGCTCAAATGCCTTTTGCAGGCTTTGAAAAATTATCTTACTGTCTCCCAAGATGACACTACTCATCGATCCGGTTTTAACATTAAGATTTTCGTTCTTAAGGCTTTCGATAAATTGCTTAATAGGTTCAGTCAAATCATTCTGATGCAACGGATATAAACTTATTTCTGCCTGTACTTTCATAATCTAATCCACACTACAATAGATCGCGTTGATAACCATAAAAATTGCCGCTGCCAAAGTTGTATACGCAAACATTTTCTTCAATTTATCAGGTTTAGTTTTCATCGCAAATTTACCGCCTATTATGCCGCCCAATATCGCGACTAAAGCAACTGGAATAGCCCAGTTAGCGTCAAAATGCCCGTTAGCAACGTGTCCAGCAAAGCCCATAAAAGCTGTTGCAGCTACCATTGCTGAAGATGTACCCACAGCTATTCTCATTGGAACGCCGCACAATAAAACCATCAATGGAACCTTAAACGACCCTCCTGATATACCAACCGCTCCAGCAGCCAGCCCTACAACAGCGGTAATAGGAATTGCCAGCCAAAGGTTAACGATATATTCCTGATCTCCAAATTTACGATGCCAATAGCCAAATCTTTTTTGATTTAAAATCGGCTTGTCCTTTACTTTTAGCAACATAAAAAAACCCGCTAAAACCAAAAGGCTGGCTAACACAAATTTCAGGAAAACACCGCTTGCGTAACCTGAAAAATATCCTCCCGCAAAAGCCATAATATCTGTAGGCGGGTCAATGACAAGTGCAAGTTTCCAATCTACGAGGTTGTGTTTGTGAAAGATTAATATACCGGCAAAGGCGGTTAACATTAAAATAAATTGCCCCGTGGTTGCAGCCTGATGAATCGAATGGCCCGCCGCAATTAAAACCAAGACATAAAAATTGCCGCCTCCACGCCCGGTCATTGTCATCAAAACAGCGATGGCGAATATTACAATGATAACAACTAACATACTCATTTTGCAGCTTTCCAGATTTTGCCTGGTTTTAATATATTTATAATTTCTTCATATCCGCCTACAATAATTTTTACATTATCGTGGCCGTTTGCCCTGAGGAAAGCATAAACAATTGCCGAACAGGTTCGGTCAAATCATTCTGGCGCAACGGATACAAACTTACTTCTGCCTGTACTTTCATAATCTCACCTGACCTGCAATAAAAACTCCGTATGGTAAATGCAAAAACCGGCCAACCGCATCAATAAACGGTGATAAGGGTAAAAGACGCTTCTGTCTGGGAATAAATCCAACTGTAAATAACTGAGTCTTACCATATTTGCTTAAAAGCTTTTTGAGCTGATACGGAGAAAACAGCCGGGCCTTTGCATATAGCGATTCGGGGTTTTCTTGTCTGTTGCGATTTAATCTTGCCAACACATTCAGCACACCTACGAGCAATTGACCTGACGGCTTGCGAGTACAGCGTACCATCTCCTGCAATACCAACTCAGCATTGCCTGCAAATTCCAAAGTCGTAATAGCTGCGGTTACATCAAAGCTGTTATCCTTAAACGACAAAGAATGAGCGTCTGCTATTCGAAATGATGCGCTGGCAATATTTTTGCTTTGTGCTATCTTTATCATACGCTCTGAAACATCAACACCTGTAACCTCAAAACCATAGTCGCTGAAAAACTGACTCCAATGGCCTGTACCACATCCAACTTCCAGCAATTTTCTCCCTTGAGCATTTTGCCGAAGGTATCTGGAAACAGCCTTTTTCTCCAGGTAATCATACATCGCTCCTTCAGTTGTTTCATACCACTTATCGTATTTATCAGCCACGGCATCAAAATCAAACCGTGATAATCTATCTGCAGGACCTTCTATATTTGCATTAACCAAGGGCATATGTAATATTTCTCCACAAGGTCTTAACATCTTCGGTTACGGCACCGCTGGTATATTCAACCACTGATGTTTTCATGATCTGGGCCTTGGTAAAGGCCTTGTCATAACGTATTTTCCCAACTACTTTAATGTTCCTTTTAAGGATATCTTTCTCAATTTGCTCGGTCATATCGGAATTTAAATCAAATTTATTGATCGCAACCAGTGTAGGAATATTAAAGCCGGCAGCTAATTCCGCAACTCTTTCCAAATCATGCTTTCCTGAAAGCGTCGGTTCTG
>CAYXGT010000145.1:0-3669 GCA_964464635.1 uncultured Pirellulales bacterium
CAGAAGCACGCCTCTTGATATAGAGTACTGGCAAATCGAGAAGATATAGAAAGAGAACACAGGACACAGAATACAGGACACAGAATACAGGACACAGAATACAGGACACGGGATACAGGACACGGGATACAGGACACGGGATACAGGACACGGGATACAGAAGTTTTGTTGGGGTAGATGATTAAATGGCAAAAGAGATTCAGGTACAGATAAAGCTTCAGGCTCAGGGGGGTCAGGCGACTCCTGCGCCGCCGATAGGGCCTGCACTTGGTCAGCATGGCGTCAATATAGGTCAGTTTGTTTCCCAGTTTAATGAGCGTACGAAAGAGCTTAACGGGACGATTGTGCCTGTTGTGATAACGGTTTACAAGGACAGGAGTTTTACTTTTGAGGTTAAGAGTCCGCCGGCGGCTGTGCTTTTGAAGCAGGCGGCGGAGGTTGCGAAGGGCAGCGGAGTGCCCAATAAGGAAAAGGCGGGCAAGGTGACACGGCAGCAATTGCGTCAGATTACAGAGAAGAAATTCAAGGATTTGAACGCTTACGACATTGAAAGTGCCGAGAAGATTATCGAGGGTACAGCCCGCAGTATGGGGATAGAAATCGAGCAGGAGAAGTGAGGGTGATATTTGTGCGTACCACGGCGTAACAGTGGGAGCGAAGTTGTCTGTTAAGGTTAATTTTGCGAAGCAGGGAGTTTTTAATGGTATACAGAAGTAAGAGATATAAGAAAGAATCTGAACAGGCGGGGACGGCGGAACTGGAGCTGGACAAGGCTATAGAGAAGATTAAATCATTTAACTCTTTGAAGTTCGACCAGACGGTAGAATGTGTGATGAATCTTGGGATAGACCCGAAGCAGGCCGACCAGATGGTTCGGGGGTCACTGTCACTTCCTCACGGGATAGGCAAGCAGAAGAGGGTAGTGGCGTTTTGCGAGGATTCTCAGATAGAGGCAGCTAAAGCGAGCGGAGCGATGGAGGCCGGCTGCGATGAGCTGATAGAGAAGATAAAGGGCGGCTGGATGGAATTTGATATAGCTATTGCTTCTCCGAAGGTTATGGGCAGGGTAGGCAAGCTCGGCCGAACTCTCGGCCCGCAGGGTAAGATGCCTTCGCCGAAAAACGGGACAGTTACCGAAGATGTAGCGAAGGCTGTTTCGGAGTTTGCTGCGGGTAAAATTGAGTTTAAGAGTGACGCCGGCGGCAATGTTCATGCCGTTGTAGGCAAGCAGAGCTTCGATAATCAGAAACTTCTGGAAAATACCGAGGCGTTTATATCACACATAAAGAAGATTAGGCCTGCGTCGGCGAAGGGGACATATATCAAGAAGGTCAGTATCAGCGCAACGATGAGCCCTTCGGTGACGGTGAACGTATAAGGTTAAGTTTCGGCTGTTTGAAAGTGCGTTATCAGTTGTTTTTAAAAGATTAGTTGGCAGGTGATAAAGATGAGTAAGTATGTGAAAGAGCTTCTTCGTAATGAGCTTGAAAAAAGGATATCTGATGAGCACATCAGGGATTTTATTGTTTTAAGTACGAAGGGCGTGGACGGCTGTAATAACAACGTGATGCGGGGGGATTTGAAGTCGAAAGGCATTAAGCTTATTGTGGTGAAGAATTCATTGTTCAAGAAGGCGCTTTGCAATTGCAAGATGGATTCTGCGGCGGATTTGATTGAAGGGCCTTGTACGGTAGCTTACGGCGCAGATAGTATAGTTGATATTGCAAAGGAGCTTGTGGACTGGCAGAAAAAGGTATCCACGATAGAGATTAAAGGTGCTTTTCTTGAGGATTTTGTTTTGGATTCGAAGGCGGCAGAGGCTCTTTCGAAGATGCCGACTCGCGTTGAGCTTCAGGGTCAGCTTGTTGCATTGGCACAGGGGCCGGCGAGAAGGCTTGCCTCGGCGGTGCTGGCAGCGGGCTCGATTATAGCCGGCTGTCTGAGTGCGCTTGTTGAGCAAAAAGAAAAAGCTGCTGCGTGAGCGAGATATTATGGTAAATGAAATTTTAACAGTCTGAATGGCTGCCCCCGTTACGGGGTTAAACGAGACGGCGTAGTTTCGGCTACCATCAGGTGTTTATTGATAAGAGGAGTTTTTAGAAATGGCAGAAGAAAAAGCAAAAGAGGCAGAGGCAAAGGAGAAGCCGGCAAAGAAGGAAAAAGAATCAAAGAGCTGGAGCAGCGATATAAAGAAGCTCGGTGATTCGATAGTAGGATTGACACTTATGCAGGCCAAGGAGCTTGCAGATTATCTCAAGGACGAGCATGGAATTGAACCTGCTGCGGCCGGCGCGGCTGTTATGGTTGCCGGCGGGCCTGCTGCTGCAGGAGCAGAAGCGGTGGAGGAGAAGACCACTTTTGATGTAGTATTGAAAGAGTATGGTGATAAGAAGATACAGGTGATTAAAGAAGTGCGCGCGATTACCAGCCTTGGTCTTAAAGAGGCGAAGGATTTGGTTGAGGGCGTTCCGAAGGCGGTTAAAGAAGCTGTGAGCAAGGAAGATGCGGAGGCGATGAGGAAGAAGCTTGAAGAGGCCGGCGCGGTGGTTGAGATAAAGTAAGGTAAGATTTGAAAGAGTTTTTTTCAGGTTAAGTTTTATACAATTAATTTGCGAGGAACAAATGGGAGTGCAAACTGTGCGCAATTTCGGCAGGATCGGCGATGCATTGGAAATACCGGATTTGGTTGCGATGCAGAGGAACAGCTATGACAGATTTCTGCAGCCTGATGTTGAGCCTGATAAGCGAAAAAATATTGGTCTTGAGGCTCTGTTTCGGGAGATATTTCCGATAGACAGCTACGATGGTTCGATGCGGATGGAGTATGTTCATTATGAGCTTGAGAAGCCTCGTTATACACCTACGCAGTGCCGTCAGCTTCGTCTGACGTACGGCTATCCGCTGAAGATTTGCTGCCGGCTTCACAGGACCGGCGCAGAGGATGTGGCAGAGCAGCCGGTGTATCTCGGTGAGGTGCCGAAGATGATAGGCGGCGGTGAGTTTATCGTTCACGGCGCGGAACGGGTGATAGTCAGTCAGCTTCACCGCAGCCCGGGTGTTGACTTTCTTATCGACAGCAAGGAAGGTGACAGGATACTTCACGGCGGCAGGATAATACCTGAAAGGGGCAGCTGGATAGAGATAAGCGTTACGAAAAAAGATGCTCTTGTTGTGAAGATAGACCAGTCGAGCAAGATACCTGCGACGATATTTTTGCGTGCCATAAGTGCCGAATTCAGTGACACTGAGTCGATAATCCGGCTGTTTTATCCGACGAAGACGATAACAAAAGCGAGACTAAAGTCCTCGATGTGGGCTGTTGGAGACATTGTTGACACCAAGACGGGGGAGATAATAGTGAAGGCGGGGGCCTTGATAGGAGAGAAGCTCTCTTTGGTAAAGCAGAGCAAGATTAAGAACGTGGAGGTTGTCGAGGATGTCAAGGATGCGATTATTTTGAATACTATTGTGGAAGATGATTGTCGGAACCAGGAGCAGGCATTGCTGAAGTTTTATATGCGGTTAAGGCCGGGCAATCCGCCCAATCAGGAAAAGGCGAAGATATTTTTTAGTGAGAAATTTTCTGATGTGAACCGCTATCGTCTCGGCAGGGTCGGCAGATTCAGAATAAACAGGAAATTTGAGCAGGATGTCAGCGGCAGTGAGATG
>CAYXGT010000146.1:0-3615 GCA_964464635.1 uncultured Pirellulales bacterium
CCGTCGTGGGGGTAAAAACTCCCACCGCGGGTTCGAATCCCGCCCTCTCCGTTAAAAATTTCGGAGAAATTTTTAACGGAGAAGTCTCGCCCGCCCAACAAATTTGTCAAACAAATTTGGTAGGTGAGGCGGACTCTCTTTAACAAAACTGCCCTATGCTGCAAACGGCACAGCCGTTGAATTTTAAACTTTATATTCGGGAGAGACAGAGATGAACAAACGATGGATGTGGTGTGTTTTGATGATGATTTTTGCCGGTTCTGCATGTCCAGCCACTGATGTGAGTAAGGCGTATCTGAATACGTCACTTGATTTTGAAACGCGCGCGGTGGACCTGGTCGAGCAGATGACACTGGAGGAAAAAATCTCACAGTTAGGCAATACTGCCCCGGCGATACCGAGACTCGGTGTCCCGCCGTATGATTGGTGGAATGAATGTCTTCACGGCGTTGCCGTTGCGGGTATTGCGACCGTTTTCCCGCAGTCAATCGGTATGGCGGCGACTTTTGACCGCTCAATGATGTACCAGACAGCCTGCATCATCAGTGATGAGGCTCGGGCTAAACATCACCAGGCACTTCGCAACAATGACCACGGCCGGTTTAAAGGGCTGACATTCTGGTCGCCGAACATCAATATCTTTCGTGACCCCCGCTGGGGACGCGGCCAGGAAACCTACGGCGAAGATCCTTATTTGACCGGGCAGATGGGCATTCAATTCGTCCGCGGCCTGCAGGGTAACGACCCGAAATATCTAAAGGTTGTGTCAACACCAAAGCATTATGCCGTTCATAACGGTCCGGAACCGGAGCGTCATCATTTTAATGCGGTTGCCAATGCGCGTGATTTGTGGGAAACGTATTTACCGGCGTTTCACGACCTTGTTGTCACAGCTAAAGCCTATTCCGTGATGGGGGCTTATAACCGTGTGGACGGTGAGTCGGCTTCGGCCAGTTGGATGCTGCTAAGGGATATCCTTCGCGAGAAGTGGAAATTTGACGGGTATGTCGTATCCGACTGCGGGGCAATCATGGATATATATGCCAATCACGAAATCGTTAACAGCGTACAAGAAGCGGCGGCAATCGGCGTTCGCCGGGGATGTGACCTGAACTGCGGGAATGTATATCAGCAATCGCTGCTTGAGGCCCTCAAACAGGGCCTGATTGATGAGGGCGAGATCGACCTTGCGGTCTATCGCTTGATGCTGGCGCGAATGAAGCTGGGAATGTTCGACCCGCCGGAAATGGTGCCTTATACAAAAATTCCTTATTCAGTCAACGATTGTGAAAAACATAATGAAGCAGCTTTAGCGATGGCCCGCAAGTCCATGACGCTGCTGAAAAACGATGGTCTGCTGCCGTTGAATAAGGCTAAGATTCACAAAATCGCCGTCATCGGTCCCAATGCCGACAGCGTCGCCGCCCTACGCGGCAATTACAACGGGACTGCCTCGAAACCGGTAACGGTTTTGGACGGGATTCGCCGGGCCGCCGGTGATGATATCGAGGTAACGTATGCGAGCGGCTGCCCACTGGTCCTGTCGGTGGTCGATTCGCAGTATTTGTTTACAACTGATGATAGCGGACAGCAGGTTCATGGATTAACAGGCCAATACTATCGCGGCATAGACTTGGAAGGAGAGCCTGTATTCGAACGTATCGACCGACAAATTAAAATGGACTGGGGCCTCGGTTCTCCGACCGATGAGGAAGCGGCCCAGGGGATTCTGACGCCTGAACAACGAATTGACAGTGACTACTTTTCTATTAAATGGAAGGGACAATTAGCGGCCCCTGTCAGCGGAGCATATAAACTGGGGATTATTTCCGATGATGGGTGCCGGCTGTATATAGACGGCGAAAAAATCGCCGACGGGTGGTCGCAGCACGCTATGAGCCCGTTTATTGCGGATATCAGCCTGCAGGAAGGTAAACGTTATGATATCATGATTGAGTTTTTCGAAGCTGCCCAGGACGCGGGGATAGAATTAGTCTGGCAGCTGCCCAAAAGCGAGCAGGGCGAAGAAAACGCCGAACATAAACTTGCGGCCGAAACGGTCGAAGCCGTGAAACAGGCGGATATTGCGATTTTCGTCGGAGGCCTGGATGCGATGTGGGAAAGCGAGGAAAGGTCCGACAGTGACGATGTGGAAGGCTTTAAAGGTGGCGACCGGACAAAAATCGAACTGCCTGAGACTCAGCTTCGAACGCTAAGAGAATTGGAGAAAACCGGAACACCGATTGTGTTCGTTTTGTTAGCAGGCAGCCCGATTGCCTTTGACGGTGTTGATAAAAACATCCCGGCAATTTTGATGGCTTGGTATCCGGGCCAGCGCGGCGGAGACGCAGTCGCGGATGTGCTGTTCGGTGATTACAATCCGGCAGGACGGCTTCCGGTGACGTTCTACGCATCCACGGATGAACTGGGAGATTTTAAAGACTATACGATGACCGCCGGAAAGGGCAAGACCTACCGTTATTACAAAGGCGAACCTTTGTATCCGTTCGGACACGGACTGAGCTATACGACATTTAAATATTCGGATATGAAGATCAGCCGGGACGAAATCAATGCCGATGATACGGTGACGGTTTCGGTGGACGTGGCCAATACCGGCACGCGGGACGGCGAGGAAGTCGTGCAGTTGTATGTGCGGGATGTGGAATCGTCTTTGCCAATGCCTCTCAAGCAGCTCCGAGGCTTTGAGCGGATACTGCTTCAAAAAGGACAGCGAAAAACGGTTACCTTTACCTTAAAACCGACCGAAGATATGCGTTATTACAACGCACAAAAGCAGCGGTATGTGGTGTGGCCGGGCGAATTTGAGATTCAAATCGGATCTTCCAGTAGTGATATCCGCCAAAAAGACACGATTACGGTGCACTGATGCGGGATTTGATACCAAGCTGCGCAGGCACAAGTTTGACGGATTGATGAGATATAATCGCATAGCAGTGTCTTCCCTGCCCTATTTGGCCCGAGAATAAAGAGGTTTAATTTGCCGGGTATCAGAGTATCTTCTACTGTTTTGACTGGTACATCTTTTTCCATTGTGCAAAATCTCTTTTGTACCACCCAACATATATTATCTAAGATTTCAGCTTTTACCTGATTAGCTAAGTCTCTGAGTTTTGCTATTTTTGGCTCATCAGGACCCACGTCCAGGCGGGTTTTCAAGAAAAGTCTTAAGAACAAAATGAGTTTTAGCTTTTCTATCTTGTCGAAGTGCAAAATAAAGTGATGCTAAGTTATGGTGAATATAACTGTCGAAATTACGGTTACGCTTGTGCCCGTAGCGAAGTATACTCTCATAAATCTTTATAGCATCCTCAAACCTGCCTTCGTATAAGGCTTCTTCGGCCCGATGTATCGCCTTTGTTGGATGCTTTTTCTTCCTTCCATAAGGCCATTCGCCTTTTTGAACAAATAGCTTCGGGTCAAAAGTTGTTGTTGCTTCAGGCTGCCATATAGGATTATCGTCTGAAAATCCCGGTATAAACGGTCGTGCAACATCCTTCCAATTAATACCTTTCCCGAAACGCCCTCTGCCGAACAAAGGAAGAATGAGTTTCCCAACAAGCCTTTCTATTAAACCTGCTTTTCCCCTACGTG
>CAYXGT010000147.1:0-3560 GCA_964464635.1 uncultured Pirellulales bacterium
TCGTCAAAATTGTTTATTCTCCATTTACCCAGTATCGAAATGGCCTTGTTGTCTTCGATATTTTTCAAATGTATATATGTCTCAGGTCTGTAAACGTTATATTCGCCCCGGTAGAAACTTTCTATAAAGTACTCATCCGATGAATAATTAATCTCAGTTGTGAGCTGCCACTTATAGGGCAGGAAATGTCTGTGCCGCCAGCTTAGCCGGCCGCGAAATTCCTTGCCGGCCTCAAGATTTTCCCGACTACTGTGCCGGCCGAGGTCGTCTTTTCCATGGTCTTTAATCACATAGCCCTGTATCCTGCCGAAGTAGTCTTCTTTGACATAATCAATATCAACGCCCGCGCCGAGACCTCGCTTGCTGAAATAATCCGTCAATAAAGTGCTTTCAACTCCTTCCGGCTCCTGCAGCCCCAGCAGCCGGGAAAGATACCACTGAGCCTCAAAGGATGTCCCCCAGTCACTATCATGGCCCATACGTACCTTTTTAACAGGCACATCGGGTCTTTCAAGATTGCTCCGAACAAAAGGCCACTGAAAAATGGTCCTGTCGCCCATCTTAAACCGCACATCGCGCATCTCGGCTTCGTAACTGCTGTCCGAAACCAGACCCGTCTCGGTATCACGGGCAGTCGTATCCGTGATGGCAACAGCCGAAGCCGTTGCAGAAATCTGCGGCCTGTGAAACTCACTGGTTGTTAAAACTGCATTTTCCGCTGCAAATCTGTTTTCCGACAATCTCCTTAATTTGGCCGCTCGAACATATATCGGGATTCCGCGGTTGGCATCAAAGCTTCTCATCACTGCGTTTACCGCAATCGCATTCGAGTTCTCGAAATCATAGTATATCTCATCCGCCCGGATTGTTCTCGTGCCCTCCGCCATTGTTACATCACCGGCTATATATATAGACTTTATAGTTCCGCGCGGAAGGATATTTTCCGAATCCGAATCTTCCTGAGCCATCGTTGCCTGTTCTCCGGAGTAAAACACAACAGCTCTGTCCGCCTGCAGCTCCAGCAACCTGTCACCTTCATCCTGCTTTTGCCATAAGTAGAACCTGCCGATTATTGTTGCCACATCCAGGTTGTCCTCTGTCCTGGCTGATTCTATTACCGGGACCGATTCGCCGACCGGCTCTATATGGACAGGGTAGATAAATTTCAGCTCTTTCTCTTTCGGCTTCTCTTTTACCTTCTCCTGGACAACTGCCTTTTCGATAAAACCCGGCTCAGTAATCTCCGGCTTCTTTTCGATTTGGATCTCCTCTATCCGCTCTGTTATCTTTTCCGACTTGGTTTCTTTTTTCTTATCAACCCACTCGGGAACCATAGCATCGCTTTGAATAACAAAAGCAGGCTTAATAGAAGTGAATACTGATTCTGCTTTCTGGTAAAGCTCTAATCCGCGAACATCTTTTATCTCTCTGTCTTCCGCTGTTATAAAAACATCTCCTGTTACTTCAAACCAGACCGCCAGTGATTGGCCATCTTCTACCTCTTTTTGCCTCAGGTTTACCGTCAGGCCGCTCTTGGTTTCCTGAACTGATACGTTGCCTGTCAGATAAACCTTCGCTTCGTAATCGACAAGCGTGCGTCCGTGAAAATCGCTCAATCTGCTTTTAAGCCATACGACAGCTTTGTCACTCGAGAACTTATTACCGCCTATCGACATCACAAGCCCTTCGCCGAAGACAAGGCTGTGCTCGCCGGTACTAAGCTGATAACTAATAACAGACTTTGCCTCGAGCCGCAGGTCAAGGCCTGCGAAAGCGCCTGCCTTTTCACTCTCCATCCCAGCCGAGTAGGAAACAGGCAAGAAATATATTGCCGCAATAATCAGCAGGACAAATCTTTGACTTTTCGGCATATCCTCTTCTCTTATTTTACTACGCCCAAATTTCTGTTTTTTAACAACAGTTCAGCAATTATAGCCGCTCCTGTTCCAAAAGCCAGCAAAAATATGGCGGTCTCCGTAAAACCTTAGAAAAATATCTTTTTCAGAATTCCAGGCGGGAATAACAAAGATTTCGGGATGAACTAAAACTAATAGCTTGATTTACTCATAATAATCAGGTACAAGTATCATGGCCATCTTGGCCGTGATAACACGGGCTGGAAGCCCGTGTTACTGTTACAGAACACGTAATAGTGCCCGGAATCGTAATCCTATGGCCAAAAAAAGTCTTTCCACATACGAAAGAGGCGTGATTTCACGCTATTATAAACATCTCGATGAGATTATGCTCTCAAAAATCAGCGCTATGGTCACTGAGCTGTATCTGGCAAAAACTGCTGAAAAGAAAAGACAGCTCTGGAACCGTGTGTATAAAGCTATGATAAACTTAAAAATAAAACCGGCTATTATTAACCACATAATGAAAAGTAAGGACGTCGAAATCCTGGCAAAAAATCTTCAGGATTGGCTTTCCGGGAAAAGATAAATATGGCTGAAGGCTATTCAGAAACTGCAAAGGTATATCACACCGAAAACACCGGCAGCCTCAGCATCCTGGATATGCTGCACTACTTTGAAGAAAAAGGCGCTATGCGTGTTTCCGACCTGCATATCAAAATCGGAGTCCAGCCGACATACCGTATCGACGGTGACCTGGTAAAATTAAAAGGTTTGCCTGTTACAGAAGAAGTGGGAAAGCAGCTCATCTACCCGTTATTAAGAGATGAAAAGTTAAACAAACTCAAAAACGAGTATAGCGTGGATACCTCATACCGGCTCGGCGGACTACAGTTTCGAATAAATGTCTTCTGGGAAAACGACGGCATCTGTGCAGCTATCAGGGCGTTATCGCTTGATATTCCCAAGATCGAGAAGGTCGGCTTTCCAAACAACGTCTGGGAAGATATCATTAGCAAAAAGCACGGCCTGGTGCTTATAACGGGCATAACCGGTGCAGGAAAATCCACCACTATCGCTTCTCTTATCGACAGAATCAGCGAAAAAATAGCCTGCAGAATCATCACTCTCGAGGACCCTATAGAATACATCTACGGACAGAAGCATTCGGTAATATCTCAACGCGAAATCGGCAAAGATGTTAAATCATTCGTGGACGGTTTACGGTCGATGATGCGGGAGGACCCGGACATTATCTTCGTCGGCGAGATGAGAGACCCTGAGACTATCGGTATGACACTTATGGCCGCCGAAACAGGACATTTGGTATTTTCAACCCTTCACACAAGAGATGTCACAGGCACAATAACAAGGATTCTCGATTATTTTCCGGAAGGCAAACAAAGCGAGGTCAGAAACCAGCTTTCCCTCGGCCTTGCTTATATAATAAGCCAGAAGCTCATCCCTCGAAAAGACGGTAACGGCCGGGTCATCGCTATGGAAATTATGAACAATAACTATGCCTGCGCTAACCTTATTCGAACCGGCAAAACAGAGCAGATTTATTCCCAGCTGCAGACAAAAACTCAAAACAAGACCGGTGAAAAAATGCTGACGATGGAAAGCCACCTTGCAAGACTTGTTAAAGCGGATATTGTGGATTTGCTCGAGGCCCAGATGTGGGCCAACGACATAAAATGCTTC
>CAYXGT010000148.1:0-3488 GCA_964464635.1 uncultured Pirellulales bacterium
TACAGCATTATAGGTACTTCTCTGAACATTTACCTCGAAGGAGTCAGTAACAGCAGCGCTATTTTGGACACAGAAATAAAAGCCGAAATGACCTTAAATTCAGGTGTAAAATGCAGAGATTCAATAAAATACACAGTAATCGAAGTTGAAGTTACCGGACTGGGTTTTACGGGTGATCACATTATTACAAAATGGCCGGGAGGAACGAAAATTGACGACCCTGACGGCTCTGCAGTAGTGTGGTCGTCAAGCGGTACAAACGACCCTGTATGCTATACCAAAAATACGTCACCCACTATGTTCGCAACATTTAGTGTATCTCCAAGCATCAGCCCGGATATAAGCGGTGTTCAGGTAAAGGCTAGCGTGGATGGTACAGAAATAGGTTATGCCTCTGGTTGTAAAATCAGCGGAACTGTGATTGAGGATAACGGTAATACTGATGGTGATGTTGATGGCATCGCAGGAGGTTCTGCAGTGCCCGAAAGTGGTGATGTAAATTCTTTAACTCCGACCATCAAATGGGAAATTTCTTTGGATGGGTCAAGGTGGCTTTCTGCCAGCGATAGTGGCCCACATACAATGTATTTTACTGATGCAACGCCGGCAGCTGCGCCGCTTTATGACCTCGGCCTTGAAAAAGCCTGTGGCTATGTCAAGGGAGATGCTGACATTGCTGGTTCAATAAACACTGGTTTGTCCGGAGAATTGTACTATGAACCAACCGGGTGCACACATCATGACCTGCATATATTTGATACTGGTGTGGTAAGAGGACAGTGTTGCTGCCATGCTGCTGTCTTTTCCTTGCTTATTTCACATGTGACAAGCAGTAATCCGCCATCTAAATACCTTTGGGGAGGGTGCTCATCTTCGGTTAGGTGTCACTTCATATATGGAGGTTGGTGGGGGCCAACTTTCCAATGCGACAGCCCTTCAAATGATGGAGCACCTGCCCACCCACATTTTACCTACCATGTTGAGGTGGAGTATAACGGAACAGACTACGACCCTTCATATGGTACAACCGGACTAACAACATTTATTGAAACAGCTCCTGTTGTAGCCGGTAGCCACCCTACAGCAGCTACTCAGCAAACAGGAACAGGCTTGCCGGGTAGTACTCATATGGTTAACTGGACATGTCCACACTAATACACGGAGAAATAAATATGGAGATGCTAATATTTGAATCCGGAATTTATAATAATTACTATAGAAAGGAAAAGAATATGAAAATCAGTTTAGTCCTGTTATCTGCATTTTTTTTAATCTCCCCGAATAACAAACGAGCTGAAGGTTACAACTTCCCCTTAGACGTTAATGGAATAAACTCATATGAATCCGCAATATCCTGGTCATTTCCGGAAGCAAAGGTTCTTACACAAAAGAAAGGTTTAGTTACTTTTATCAACGCTAATCTGCTCGTATGCAACAGTGTCGAAAAATATGGAATGGAGATCAAAAAGCGCGAGCCAAACTTATCGGAATACTCGTATATATCGGTCAAAAAGACGGACTCGCCAACCCAAAGCACATTCTTTACAGTGCCCAGTGGTAATAAGAATAGCTGGGGTTCTTTATACGACATTAGGTTTGATAAGGGAAGTGGCAGCATTCAGATAGGTGTGTTCCCCGACCCCAATTCAGCAATTAAAATATTTGCAGAGTACATTCTACATACTTCCATTGGACCGAATAAAAATATTTCAAAGGAAGTTGGTGATGTGTCTGCTGGTTGGTGGGATGAGCACCACAATGGTTTTCGACGAATCCTTTTTATACGGGACAATGTAGTGGTGAATGTTTCCATATTCCTTGAGAAATTTATTGATACCGGAGGTTCCGCCAGTGTCACGATGGAGATTGCAAAAGCAATTGATACCCCATTAGCTCAAGGAACTCTCGGTGTTCAAAGAGGCTCTATTTTGAAGGTGCCCCGTTTTTCAAAAATAGAGATTCCCACAAAATTGCAAGCTCAAACTAAGGTTGAGGCTGGTGTCCGCCTTTTTGTTCCTGAGACCCCACAGGACCCAAATAGCCGAGAAATTGAGATAGAGAAAAAAGTTCCGTTTCGCGCACCAATTGTAAATGAGTCAGAAACTCAAGTTACTTTTGAAGTAACCTATATAACTGCCGGTTGTGTTGTGACCTCAGAACAAGTCACTCTTTCAATTATACCTTAACAGAAGCGATAATGATGGTATAATAGATAAAGACGACCCTGAAGTTGCCGGCGGCGACCCCGACTTCGCCAAGATAACACTGCATAATCCGGCCGCCACATCAGAGTCAGATATAACAGGGAATATTACTGTGACAATTCCTTCAAATCTAAACGCCTGGAAAACCAACGACAAGACCGGCGGAGCCGCACCGACGAGTTATTCATTATCCAGTCTGCCCGTTGATATCTACCTCGAAGGCAAAAACGCCAGCAGTGACGTGGATGACCCGCAGCTCGATGAGCAGATAGAACAGGCATATAAGACTGTCCTTGAAAATTACCCTGTATCCAAATCTGCAAAGCGATCTGCTTTGCGTTTGGCTCAGATAAATTATCATCGAGAGGATTGGAGCCAGGCTGCTGTGTATTCCGAGTTATACCGGGCAGAATACATGGCTGCTGAAAGCTTAGAAAATCAGCTTAGTATTTTGAAAACTCTGGCATCAATATATGAAAAAATCGGTGATAATAAGCTTGCAGTAGAAGCTTATGTGGAAATGATTCAGTATATAGGCGATGAAAATGACCCGAGGATTAACCCTTTACTGCTAAAAATAGATGAATTGGAGGAAGAGGAATAATGAGAACAAAAATAACGCTTACGGCTCTCGGCTTAATCCTTTTGCTGACTATCCCCGCACTTAGCTGCGAATGCGACCCGGAATGTGAGGGCTGCGCGGTCTGTGAGAATGGTGTGTGTGTTGCGGGTGATTGTGATAATCCCTGTGAATATTGTGTAATGGAATCAGGCACCTGGGGCGACTGTAAATGCTATGAGGATTGTTGTGGAGATTCCGATTGCCCCGATTGTCACGGGTGTATATTCTGCTGGTGCTTTTGTAGCTCGCAATGCTGCATAGATTCCCAATGCGGGCATCCCGATTGCTGGAACTGCGTAAATTGCCATTGCGAATTACAGTGTAATGAAGGACAAATCTGCTGTGATGATGGCTCGTGTGCTAAGCCGTGTGAACTTGAACAAAATACAGTAATGTGCACCGGAGAAACCGTGCCTTGCCCGCATGATTGCTGTGTCTTTTGTGAGGATCAATACAAAACAAATTGGACAGGTAACACCATTAATAGCTGCAAAGAGCCGGGATGTCCAGGCGATTGTCAGGATGATGTCAAGCCTGTCTGCTACACAAAAACAATGTGCAATCAAAAGGTAATAGTCAAAATGATGTGTTTGTTCTGTACTTGCTATGTTGCTCCAACTCAGGGATTCGCATGTACAATTTGTGAACACGGAAAATATGAA
>CAYXGT010000149.1:0-3475 GCA_964464635.1 uncultured Pirellulales bacterium
TGCGATTACTCTTGAGCCTGTACTTGAAAATCAGATGATTTCGACAATCAAGCAGCAGGGCGATGAGATAAATCTTTCACTGCCGACGGAGATTGCTATTCAAATAAGCAGGAAAATCGCACAGGCCTGGAAAAAGGCAATGGATGACGGCATTGAAAAGATAATCCTGTTGTGCGATTCAAGACTGAGGGCTGCATTGGCTTCGCTGCTGGTTAGAACAATACCAATGCTGCCGGTAGTAGCATATGATGAGATTGTGCTTGGAACGGAAATAGAGCCTGTTGAAACGATAACTGCTCAGAATGCCCAGATGGATACGACTGAGAGAGAAATGCTCGAAGGAACAGGCGTTAAGAATAATGTGTAAGATGTGATGTAAGTAGCAGAAGGGACGGATTAATATGCCTTTGCATGAGCGTGTGATTGCGATGAAGATTGCGGTTGCGGCCTTTTTCATAATAGCGGCAGTCGCAGGGGTTGTTGGCATTGAGCCATTGACCTGCTGTAAAAGAGCTGTGCTGGGTGCGGTGATTGTATATGTGATGGCAAATGTTACGGTGAAAATCGTGAACGCTGTTTTAATTAACGCTATGATTAAAAAACAGATGGAAAAGGAAAAAGAAAACAGGTATGCCGCTTGATACGGAAAAAAAGTTGAAACGGCAATCTGAGGATGTTGAAACAGAAAAGCAGCATCTCAAGGCGGTTGCGAAGCGTACGTATCTGGGTCAGAAAAAACAGACCATAGACGAGGCGGAGATTGTACGGTTTCTGCCTATGGTTCATAAAATCGCTCAGAGGGTGATAACATATCTTAAGACGTCACTTGCGTATGAAGATTTGGTTTCAGCGGGAACAATCGGGCTGGTTAAGGCAGCTCGTGATTATGACCCCTCTTTCGGGGCTGAGTTCAAGACCTATGCCTATACGCGAGTCAAGGGCGCTATTCTGGATGAATTGAGAAGTTTGTCTTTGCTTCCTTCCAGTATAAACGAGCAGGTGCGTAAAACAAAGAAGATGAGCCAGGAAATTTACAGAGATACGGGCACATTTCCGACGGATTCGGAGCTGGTTGACAGACTTGGTATAAGTGTTGAGGACCTTTACGAGACATTTGCCAATGCCCGTGCACAGCATTTTTTATCGATAGAAGGATTTATGAGCGGAGTGCCGGGCGGTGGAGAATTTTTGGAATCTTCTGATGCTAAAGAGCCGGGTGAGCGAATGGAAAAAGCCGAGCTCATCGAGGAGCTTACACAGGCGATACAGCAGCTCAGCGAGAAGCAAAGACAGGTGGTTTTACTTTATTATCAGCAGGAGCTGACAATGAAACAGATTGCGGATGTGCTTGGAATTTCCGAGCCGAGAGTCAGCCAGATACACGCAGCTGCCTTGTTTAATCTGTCGCTGAGATTGAGTAAGGAAGATTATGGCGGATAATGATTATAACATAATCAGGCCTGTAGAGGGCTCGCAGAGCATTTCGTCTTTGACGCCGGCAAGACGCCGCGAACAGAGAAAACGCAGACATCCGCTTGGCGAAGAAGAAAAACAGGAACAAAATGATGAACCGGATGAAAGAGAAGAGCAACAGAGCTGCGAAGAGAATATTGAAAATCAAAACGATGAGCACAAGATAGACTATCGTGCCTGACTGCAGAAAGGATGAAATGCTGAAAGGGACAGAAAAATATGGCGAATAAAGTGAGTAGAGTTCTAAAGAAAGACGAGGTTACAGTTGAGGGACAAAGGCATTTGGATGTTGCCGGCGGCAGGACAAATATGCATCAGGGCAGAGTTGCGGCTGCAGGTGAACCTCAGGCGAGGATTGTGGAAAATAGCTCTGAATTCGCGGTGATAGAGGTAACCTGCAGTTGCGGCAAAAAGACTCATCTGAAATGCCAATATGCAAATACCTGAAATGTTGAAAAGAGAAAGGGGAAAATATGAAGTCAGTTAGAAAAATT
Organism: uncultured Pirellulales bacterium; assembly: GCA_964464635.1. GTDB lineage: Bacteria > Planctomycetota > Phycisphaerae > Sedimentisphaerales > Anaerobacaceae > CAYLMG01. Next base: position 1,968 of record CAYXGT010000149.1, read on the forward strand.
ATATTTTTAATTGTTTTGCCTCTAATTGTTTTGTTGTTTTTTGTCGGCTGTAGTTTTTCAGGCAGGCATCTTCCTTTAGTCGTATTGGAAACGTCAGAGCCGCCGGCAGAGCCTGAGGGTATGGCGAAAAGATTCATTGAGCCGACCGAGAGCACTCCAACGGCTGTCGAGTCTGCGATAGAATTGTCGGGCAAATATGCCGAGCTTTCCGGGCAGGTAACACAGATGAAGTATAATAACGGGCAGTTATCAGCCGAAAATAAACAGCTAAATCAGAAGAATGTTTCGCTCGAGTCACAACTGAATCAGACAGAAAAGGAATTAAATGAGGCTAATGAACTTTTGATAGAAATGCGGGTTGAGCTGAATAACTGGAAAACCGATGTGCTTGGTTTTCGCGGTGAGATGAGACAGGCTGATGCGGAACAGCTCAAGGCGCTGATAAAAATTCTTGAGCTTCTTGGTGGAGAGATTCAATCTGCTGCTGAGTCGGACGCCGGCAATGTTCAGTATGCGCTCGGCGGGGATGATAACAGTAAATTGGAAAGCAGTGTAGATGCATTTTCAGGTGAACGAAATGAATAAATTTAAATCTATATTTGTGTTGTTAGCGATTTTTGGTTTCGTGGGCTGCAGGGTCAGCCTGCGCAGCGAGTCTTTATCATCAGCGAATTATTATTATCTGACCGAGAACAAGGATTTATCTTCAATCGGCAGGGTTGCCATAGTCGAGCTGGAAAATGAATCGGATTATCCTGAGATTTCGGGTGATGTAACCGAATCGCTTTACGAACAGCTTCAGAAGCGGCAGATTTTCGGTCACACTGTCGTACATAAAAGCGATGCCGCCTGGCGTAGTTTACAGGTTCCAGCCGATGGCTCCTACAGCCTTGAGCAATTAGCTGCTATCCGAAAGTCGTTAAAATGCAATGCGATACTGGTCGGTACGGTTACGAGGTATAAGCCGTATCCGCATATGAGTATCGGACTCAGGCTGAAAATGGTGGATTTGACCGACGGCCGGCTGCTATGGGGTCTTGAACAGGTCTGGGACAGTGCTGATAGGAAGACTCAATATCGCATAGAAAGGTATTTTGATAGGGAAAAACGGGAAGGATTCGGGCCATTGCGGGAAGAGCTTGTGGCTGTCAGCTCAATTGAGTTTCTTAAATTTGTGACTTATGAGGTTGCATCAACTTTATAGCCAGGAAAGAAAAACAGCTTGCTTTTATCGTTTGCTAAGTGCTTTGACTTTAAAAAAAAATGAAATTTTGCTAAAAAGTCTTAAGTTTTTGAAAAAATAAGCGAAAATATGCTGTGAAAGAACATTTTTAGAAGGATTTTGCGTTAATGATAGGGAAAGTAAACAACGACCAGATGCCGGGATTTGTTGAGAAATCAGGACTCCAGGGACCGGATAAGAAACAATTGCCTTCCGGCAGCCAGATGAATGTATCTTTTGAGGTCGATTGGGCAGCTCTGATTAACAAGGCAATTGAAACAAAACC
>CAYXGT010000150.1:0-3403 GCA_964464635.1 uncultured Pirellulales bacterium
GTAACGGCTATGGTTCATTATACGATTGATGAGGCGATGTTCGAGAAGGTTGGAACAGTAAGTGAGCATGTGCGAAGGCTGGTTCAGGCAAGACTGGATAATATTGAAAGCGGCATAACGGTTGTCTCGATACAGTTGTTCGACATTACCTGGCCTTTGCAGGTGGACCAGGCATTTCAGGAATCTATTACGGCCTTTCAGGTAAAGCAGACGAGGGTCAATGAGGCCAGGACGTACTCGCAGAAGGTTCTCAATGAAGCCGGTGGACCGGTCACTGTCGAGCTGTTAGGTGCACTGAAAGAGCCGAATACAAGTGAAGACAGGCTGGAATTTTTATGGTCTCAGCTTGCTGGCAAGGCTCAGAAGAAGATAACAGAAGCAAGAACGTATCGAACAAGCGTTGTCAAGAATGCAAAGGCAAACGCGGAATACCTCAGAGAGATACTCGCCGAATACAAAAAAAGGCCTCAATTGGTCGTCCAGGAGATATACAAAACTGCGATGGAGCAGATTCTCGGCGATGCTGAAGAGAAGATAATTGTTCAGCCTGTCGAAAGCAAGAAAGGAAAAGAGCTGAGAATTCTTTACAACAGGGACCCTCTGATAAAGACGAAAAAGTCGCAGCAGTAAGAGAAACAGGAAAATAGAATGGCGCATGAACATTTGCATTTAAAAGAAGATATCGAAACAGAACATACGCACGGCAGCCAGGTGCGGGTCAGTCTTGCACTGCTCGGGACACTGGCCGGCGGTATGCTTCTTATAAGCAGTGGTATTTCGAGACTGTTTTACAAAGGTGAAGATTTTTTCAATACGACAATGCTGGCAATGGCCGCTGCGATACTGCTCGGTGCACCTATTATATGGCACGCTATAAAAAGCATTATAAGAAAACAGGCCCATATGGATGAGCTTGTCGCCCTGGCGATACTGGCGGCTTTTGTTACAGCCGGCCGAACGCAGGATCCCGCCTATAAGGGATATATGACAGCCGGACTCATTGCCTTTTTTATGTTATTAAGCGAGCTTATCGAGAGCCGAACCGCGCTCGGAGCAAGGGCCTCAATCGAATCTCTAATCAAACTTACACCTACAAAAGCACAGATAGTCCGCAGAGACGGAAATGAAGAGCAAATACAGGTAAGCAGCCTGCATCCTGATGATGTTGTTCGTGTACGGCCCGGCGATAACATACCCGCCGATGGTGAAATTATTAAAGGACTGAGCTCCATTAATGAGGCGACCATTACCGGAGAGTCACTGCCGGTAGATAAAGTGCCCGGAATGCTGGTCTTTGCAGGTACTAATAATCTTACGGGCGTACTGGATATAAAGGTTACAAAGGCCGGCCGCGATACGACTCTCGGCAAGGTGCAGTCTTTGATAATGCAGGCCGAAAAGACAAAGATACCGATTCTGCGAATAATCGACCGTTATGTTAAATGGTACACGCCTACCATACTGATGATTGCTTTTATAGTCTGGTTTTTTACCAACGATTACAACAGGGCGATTTCAATCCTTGTTATTTCCTGTCCGTGTGCGTTGATTCTGGCGACGCCTACGGCAATGGTGGCGGCGATTTCGGCTTCTGCACGTCTCGGCGTGCTTGTGAAAAATGTTGCCGACCTTGAGGTTGCCGGCAGGATGACTGCGATGATTTTCGATAAGACGGGGACATTGACGACGGGCAGGCTTTATGTAACCAAGCTTACCCCTGCAGACGATGTCGAAGCCTCCGAGCTTTTAAGTACAGCAGCCGCGGCGGAGAGGATGAGCAAGCATCCGGCTGCGAGGGCACTGCAGGAGGTGGCCAAAGAGGCAAAGCTTACTCTTTCTGGAGCGCATAATTTCAAAGAGACCCCGGGCAAAGGCGTAACTGCAACCGTTGATAACAAACAGATTCTGGTCGGAAGAGATTCCTTTCTTCGTGAGCATAAAATAGATGTGACAAATGTGCCCAATCCATCGCTTCATGAAGAACAGGGTTTCAGCACGCTTTACGTAGCCAAAGGTTCACGCTGTATCGGCTGGATAGGCCTGCAGGATAAAACAAGGCCTCAGGCAAGGCAGGCCGTTAAAGAGCTCTTTGAGCTCGGTATAAAGAGGGTCACTATGCTGACAGGTGACAGGGATGTGGTTGCAAGCCGCGTTGCCGGAGAGCTCGGTTGTACCGATTATAAGGCCAATTGTCTTCCTCAGGATAAGCTCAAGATTGTTGAGCAGGTCAAAAAGGACGGCCATACCGTAGTCGTTGTCGGAGACGGTATTAATGATGCTCCCGCTCTTGCCGCGGGTGACCTTGGTATTGCGATGGGAGCTGCGGGTAGTGACGTAGCGATAAACTCCGCATCTATCGCCTTAATGAGTGACGATTTGAAGAGACTCGGTTTTCTGGTCAGGCTTTCGAGAAAGACAAGGGCGCTGATAAATCAGAATCTTGGATTCGGAATATTATTTATCTTGCTTGGAATGGTAGCGGCGGCGGCGAACTGGCTGCCGGCGGTTTATGCGGCTGTATTGCATTTTGTCGGCTCGCTGATAGTTGTTTTCAACAGTGCCAGGCTGGTCCGCTATGGCGAAGAGCTTGACCACGTAATATAAACTCGAACGCAATTTGTGTACCGGCAGGACGGAACAATTTCGGAAATTATCAGCAGGGGGAATTGTTGTCGGAATAAGATTTCTGCCGGGGTAGAAAAATTATGCCGGAAGGCTCGTTATGGAAGAATACGTGATAGAGACTTTTTCGCTGACCAAGATTTTCTCCGACTGGTGGGGAAGGCACAAGGTCTGCGCAGTTGAAGATTTGAATTTGAAGATACGAAAGAACGAGGTCTTTGGACTTCTTGGCCCTAATGGCTCGGGCAAGACAACAACCATAAAACTGCTGCTCGGGCTGCTTTACCCGACGAAGGGAAAGGCGATAGTGCTCGGCGGTGACAGCAGCGACCCGAAGATAAATGCAAGAATAGGATTCCTGCCTGAAGAGTCGTACCTTTACCGATACCTCAGCGCACGGGAGACCCTGGACTTTTATGGAAGGTTATTTTCACTTCCTGCCCGGGTAAGAAAAATGAGGATTGAAGCCCTGCTCGATATGGTTGGTTTAAGGGCGGCTTCGAACAGACCGGTAGGGACATTTTCGAAGGGGATGGCCAGGAGAATCGGTCTGGCACAGGCTCTGATTAACGACCCGGATTTGCTTATTCTCGATGAGCCGACTACGGGCCTCGACCCTATAGGCACAAGGCAGATTAAGGATTTGATTTTAGCACTGGCAAAAAGGGGCAAAACAATCCTGCTTTGCAGTCATCTGCTTGCCGATGTTGAGGATGTGTGCGACAGGATTGCGATTCTTTATGGCGGCAGGATTCAGACCGAAGGCAGGGTTAAGGAGCTG
>CAYXGT010000151.1:0-3394 GCA_964464635.1 uncultured Pirellulales bacterium
AGGGTTAACAATTTCCTGAATTATACTTGAGGATGCCCTTTCTTCATATCTTCACGGATTACGCGGATTTTCACGGATTCTTTTATATTTAGCCTGCGGTTCTTGTCCGCCGTAGTTTTTAACGAAGGCGGATTACCGCAGGTTTTTTGTTTTTTTCAACCACGAAATAACACCAATTATTTAATCGCAGACTTGTCCGTCGTAGCTTGACCGATAAAGTTAAGGAGCTTTGCGGTTCAAATTAAATTTTAAAATAATAGTTAGCTGTAACCGTTATTCTACTCCTTACCCCTTATTTCCTTGAGGAAAAAAGAGTTAATAGTCCTATTACGGATGCAATAAAAACTGTCAGAAATTCTATCATACCTTCGACGCACCATATGACTAATGGAACAAAGAAAATGGGTGTCAATATTGCAATTATCCATCGACCTTCTGAGAAAAACATGACCATAGAATATAACCCTAGGGTCACAGATACGAATCGGACTAACCATCCATTCATGCCAATAAGGTTGTATCCAGCAAGACTTGTGGTTTCGCCTTTTTCTATAAGTTCATTATGTAATGATGCGAGTATATATCCCCAGAAGCCGTAGAATAAATTCAATATAAAACCATACCACTCTGTTGGTATATAGAATGGGGAGAACAATGCTACTAACAAAAATACGAAAAAATAACTGATAAACGTTGTAAGGAATACTGTCCAACCAAAATAAAGAGTTCCAAAAGGCCCGAAAACAAGTCCAAGAATAATAGCAAGCACGCGATTTTTTCTTTTACGTTTCACATGGATAGACGTGTAGTCGCTACCCAGGCCACAGATATTTACATATGACTTTTTTGGATTCATTATAATATCTCTATGTTATTAGACCTTTATTGTTTTTAATTCCTGGCCCAATATCGCTTATTGCGTTTGGTTTTAATACTCATGTTGAAAAAGCAGTTTGGATAATCCGGTTTCATTCTATAACCCAAAAGCATTGCCGCCTCTATAAAACTTCCATTTGAAACATATATCCCGGTCTCACTTTCCATGTCATGTTTAAGTCCGTAACTTGATCGATTACAATTTATCGTCTTTCGTTCCCAGAAACGATGCTTTATCCAATCTTTTGCCGCGTTAACCTCGTCACTTTTTGTCTGCGCGTCACACTTAGGATATCTACTACGATGAAGACATTTTCTCCGACAATAATTTTTAGTTACAATTCCACAATCATTGATTTTCTCGCCAGATTTCATTATTAACCCTTTCAACTACTCTTTTTTGCCCGATGATATTACATGTACATTGAGTATAATTGCGATAACAATAAATATTACCCCGCATATTACATCAATCGTCTGCCAGAGTTCGCGTGAAAGGTGAATTGGAATTAGCGGATTAAACAAAACAGCTATAAAAGCAAATAGCCAAGTTGCCCATATCTTTTTCCATTGGTAGGTTATAAAAGCAACATAAACTGCTACGCCGCAAACGACGAATCTAAGTAGTTGATAATATCCGTATGGCCATGGTACTAATGCTAAGATCAGCATTGTTGCCGCAATGACACAAGGAACGAGATGCGGTCTTTTTTCTAACATGTTTTTTTCATAATATAGAAAATCTAACATATTTTGCCTCCTTAATCGAATTGTTGAGTATCGGGTGCTGTCGGCCTATCTCGCCAAACAAATATGGACTTTATACAATGGTTATATCGGCTGTAAACAAGGCCCTCTTAAACAAAACAGCGTCCTATAAACAGAAAATTCTTATAATAGAAATTCTTATCAAACCTCTGTGAGCTCTGTGTCCTCGGTGGCTAAATTATACTTTTGTTAATCCTGTTATCTTGTCTAAAATCCGTGCAAATCCACGTAACTTGTGCCCAAGGTATCCGCGGTTAAATAAATTTGTGTTTTTTTGTGTTCATTCGTGGCTATTTTTTTTTATGACTTGTGACTTTTGACTTGTTTCTTCGTGTCTTAGCACCCTTGTGGTTTTAACCGTAAAATCTATATCTATAAACCTTTTATATTTCGTGACTTAGCGTTTTATTTTCTACTATTTATGTCGTCATCTTTCATAAGTCCTTATTTTTCGCAACCATTTTTAAAACAGGTACAAAATCGCTCACTTTTTGGTCAAAACCAGTCAAAAGTTGTTCATTTCTTGTCACTTTTAGTCATTTTTAGGTCACTTTTTGCTCATTTTTTGCGTTAAGATGCACAAACTTTAACGTCTGTATCGATTATATCGACCCCTCACCCTTATTTTTAAGTTAAAAATGAAGATTGCCCTCCGTAAATTCCCAAAAATTCTTAAAAATCACCCAATTTTTTAAAAATTCCACCCCCTTACACAATTGAAAATCTTAAATCGACAATCAACAATTACTATTCGCTGGCTTTTTTTATTTTTGCCCAGGTATCTTTGAGAGTAACGGTGCGGTTGAAGACTAATTTATCTTCAGTGCTGTCTTTATCGACACAGAAATAGCCCAGCCTTTCGAACTGCAAGCGCTCGAGGGCTTTTGCACTCTTTACGCTCGGCTCAATAAAACAATCCTGCAAAACCTTCAATGAATCAGGATTTATATTGGTCGTAAAGTCCTGCCCTTCTTCGGTATCATCGGGATTTTGCTTTATAAACAGATTATCATAAAGCCGCACTTCCGCTTTCAATGCATCCTTTGCCGATACCCAGTGCAGTGTCGCCTTTACCTTTCTGCCGTCCGGCGCGTCCCCGCCCCGGGTTTTCGAGTCATAAGTGCAGTGCAGCTCGGTTATATTTCCATTATCATCTTTTACTATATCGGTACACTTAATAAAGTAGGCATATCGTAATCTAACCTCTCGTCCCGGAGCCAGCCTGAAAAACTTTTTCGGCGGGTTCTCCATAAAATCGTCACGCTCAATATAAAGCACTTTTGAGAACGGCACTTTGCGTGTCCCCGCAGCAGCATCCTCCGGATTATTCACCGCCTCCATTTCTTCCGTCAAATCAACCGGATAATTATCAATCACAACCTTCAATGGATTCAAAACAGCCATCACACGCGGGCTTGTTTTGTTCAGGTCCTCGCGCAGGCAGTGCTCGAGCAGTGCGATATCGATAGTGCTGTTGAATTTGTTCACGCCTATTATCTTACAGAAATTTATGATTGCAGCCGGTGAGTAGCCGCGCCTTCGCATACCGGAGAGGGTCGGCATTCTCGGGTCGTCCCAGCCGGTAACGTGACCATCCTGCACAAGTTTTAATAGTCTGCGCTTGCTCATTACGGTATAGGTAAGATTCAGCCTTGCAAATTCTATCTGCTGCGGATGATAAGCGCCGAGCCCGTCGAGAAACCAGTCATAGAGCGGCCTGTGATTCTCAAATTCGAGCGTGCAAATCGAA
>CAYXGT010000152.1:0-3362 GCA_964464635.1 uncultured Pirellulales bacterium
AGCGAAGCTTGAATTCTAAAATGCCACGTCCGTAAGGGCGTGGTAGTTTACTTTTACAATTTATTTTTCTTTGTGTCTTTGAGCCTTGGTGGTTTATTAGATTCTTTTGTCAATCTTGTTATCCCGTCTAAAAAATCCTGAAGATATATGCAAGACAATAATAGATGCCTACGGCGATGAAAATCAGCCCCGTTACCGTGCGAATCCACTTTTCGACAATTGTTATCTTATCAAAGGCCTTCGAGACCATTTTCGCGCTAAAGGCCAGCAGGAATGCAAAAAAGACAACCGGCAAAGCCGTGCCAATACCATAAACGGCAGGCAAAAGAAATGCGGACTTACGCTCAATTGCGACAGGGATAAGAGTACCTAAAAACAAAGCTGCCGATACCGGGCAAAACGACAATGCAAAAATCACTCCCAGAACAAATGCGCCAAAGATACCCAGTGCTTCAATCCGCTTTTGGTTTTTCTCACTCAGCCGCGTCCCTTTTTGCGAAAAGCTAATCAGCTCGAGAAGTATCATTCCCACGATAATCAAAACAGGGCCGAGTAGTTTGTTCATTACCGGCTCAATCTTAAAATACAATCCTTCGCCGGCAACAAAACTATAGACAATCAAAGCGCCTATCAAAGTATATGTCATCATCCTGCCGAGTGTGTAAAGCAGGCCGGTCAAAAGAATTGTTCTCGTTCTACCGATATTCCTGTCAATAAAAGAGATAGCCAGAATATTCGTCGCCAGCGGGCAGGGACTTATCGACGTGAGGATACCGAGCCATAACGCTAAAAAAGTGCCTGTCAGCATTCAAACTCCTTAGTCCGATACGAAAAACTCAGTTATCTGGTTTGTAATATAATCCTTGAACGTGGTTTCATCATCTACGATAGCCCAGATTCTATCGAGATTTTTATACTCCGTTTCTTTGCCGTCCTTTACATTTGAAAGAATAATCGATTTAGTCACCAGCTTATAATCGTCGATAAAATGCTCATTGCCTTTCTCTTCGACATTGACAACCTTCCACTCGAGCTCGCCTGTTTTGACCTGCCCGGAAAATTGGTCGTCTATAACCTGCTGAGTATAACTTTCAAATTTTTTGCATTTAACACATCGGATGTTCGTTCGAAAATAATAGACAACTGTTTTGTCGGTAATCGCTTTCGGCTGAGACTGAAGTTGAGTCTGATTTGGAGTTTGTGCCTGAAGCTGGTTTTGTGTCTGCTCTAAGCCTTTGTCTGCAGCATCAGGTTTTTGTTTTAGCTCTTTTGCAGCCAGAAATACAATACTGGCCAATACAAACAAAATTAGCACAATCGTAATAATATTTTTAGGTTTCAAATTTACCTCCTTTAATTTATTGAATTAGCTGTTTTATTTCATCAACACTTAGAACCTTACCAGCCGATAAGACCTTACCGTCGATTGCAAGGGCCGGCGTCATCATCACACCGAAACTCATAATCTCGTTTATATCGGTGACTTTTTCTATTTCGCATTCAATCCCCGATTCTTTCGCAGCAGCTTCGGCGTTTTCCGCCAATCTTTTACACTTCGGACAGCCGGTTCCAAGTACCTGTATTTTTATCATAATCCTGTCCCTTAAAAAAACGCACCGAAAATCAGCCCTGTTATGCAGGCCATAACAATCACCAGCGTTACATAAACCAATGTTTTTTGTGTCCCCAGAACAGAGCGTATCACCAGCATATTTGGCAGACTCAATGCCGGACCCGCCAGAAGAAGTGCCAGTGCCGGACCTTTGCCCATACCGGAACCCAAAAGCCCCTGTAGAATCGGCACCTCCGTCAGTGTCGCAAAATACATAAATGCTCCGGCAACCGCTGCAAAAAGATTTGCACGAACAGAATTACCGCCTACAGCTCTGGCTACCCATTCTGAAGGTATGAGCCCTTCGTGGCCAGGCCTGCCAAGCAGAGCTCCCGCAATGAGAACTCCAAAGAACAGTAAAGGCAGAATCTGAACTGCAAAGCCCCACGTTGACCCAGCCCAGTCTTTAAGCTCACCGGCCTTAAACCACAATGAAAGAGATATAATCAAAATCAAAGCAAATACACCCGTTACAATCCATTTTATTGAAAATATTGCATACCACACTCCGGACTGCCCGGCTGGTCTTGCCCAGTTGGCAAAAACCAAAATGCCGACCATCGAAGAAAAATATATTATATTTTTCCATAACAGCCGGCCGCCGTCTTCTTCAGGCGTTGCTGTCTGACTGACTGCTTGGGCAATCTGTTCCCTGCGATATATCAGGTGCATCAGCAGGCCGATAACAATACTGAATGTAATTGCGCCGACAGCCCTGGCGATTCCAATCTGAAGTCCCAAAACTCTTGCTGTCAGGATTATTGCAAGGATATTTATTGCAGGCCCGGAATACAAAAACGCTGTTGCAGGTCCCAGCCCCGCCCCCATTTTGTATATCCCTGCAAAAAGCGGCAGGACCGTGCAGGAACAAACAGCGAGAATCGAACCCGAAACAGAAGCAACGCCGTAAGCCAAAAATTTGTTCGCTCCCGATCCCAGATATTTCATCACAGACGCACTGCTTAAAAAAACCGATATAGCACCGGCTATAAAAAAGGCGGGCACAAGGCACAAGAGTACATGCTCTCTTGCATAGTCTTTTGCAAGCTTCAAAGATTCCCCTAACGCATTATTAAACCTCGGCGAGTCTGCCGGCAGAAAATAAAAAACTAAAAAAACACCTGCTATCAATGCCGGCTTTTTCCAGTTGTTCTTAAACCACATAAAACTGCCTTTATATTGCTCTGAGCAATTTGCGCTCTTCTTTTACCTGCTGTTTTAAGACACTGTTAATACAGCTTAAAAAATCCAGCACGCAGGGGCACTTAAGCTTATAGATGACTTTCAGTCCTTCCTTTCGATATTCGAGAATGCCTGCGTTGACCATAACCGATAAGTGTTTTGAGACGTTGGAGCGTTCCGAGCTGACATATTTGGCAATATCGCAGACGCATTGCTCACCGTCCCTTAAAAATTCCGCAATCGCAATTCTTATCGGATGTGAGATGGCTTTTAAGATTAAGGCCTGCCTTTCCAGCAGAAATAACTTGTTTTTACTTATCATTGTTCGAGCCCTTAATTGCATAACTATGTGAATATATACTCATATAGTAATATATTGTTCGCGGATTGTCAATCAAATTCTTTTTTATTTCCGGCAAGTCCGCAGGATTTCCCGATAATCCTGTTATCCTGTCTGAAATTAATTCGTGTCTTTTCGTGCTTAACGTTCTTTTTTGATTTTTAATTTGTATTTTTTTCTCTGTGTTCTTGTATGTTGAATTATAGCATGGTTAATGATAGTCTCACT
>CAYXGT010000153.1:0-3346 GCA_964464635.1 uncultured Pirellulales bacterium
GCAAGCGGGTGAAGCATTATCGCATTACCCTCAACCAGTATAGGTTCGAATGCCTGAACACCCATTCGATGTAGTGTAGGTGCTCTGTTCAGTAGGACAGGGTGCTGATGAATGACCTCTTCGAGCACGTCCCAGATTTTCTCATCCTGCTTTTCTATCATCCTCTTGGCGCTTTTAATTGTGTCCGCGTAACCATGTTCCTTGAGTTTGCGAATAATAAACGGCTGATACAATTCCAACGCTATTCTTTTAGGCAGCCCGCACTGGTTCAGCTTCAGATTCGGCCCTACCACTATGACCGAACGAGCCGAATAATCCACTCGCTTTCCGAGCAGGTTCTCACGGAATCGCCCCTGCTTTCCCTTTATCATATCAGCAAGACTTTTTAACGGCCTGTTATTACTTCCCAGCACCGGCCGTCTGCATCTTCCGTTATCGAGCAAAGCATCGACAGCCTGCTGCAGCATTCTCTTTTCATTCCTGATAATGACCTCGGGTGCATTTAAATCTATCAGCTTTTTAAGCCTGCTGTTTCTGTTGATAATCCTCCTGTAAAGGTCATTCAAATCACTGGTTGCAAAGTTTCCGCTCTCTAATAGCACGAGCGGCCTCAAATCCGGAGGTATAACCGGTATGACATCAAGTACCATCCAGTTAGCCTTGTTTGAGCTGCTGCTGATGGAATCTACAGTCTTCAATCTCTTCGTAAGGTCCTTGATTTTTTGCTTGCTGTTGGTCTCAGACAGCTTCACCCTCAATTGCTTGCTTAACTTCTCAAGGTCAAGGTCACTTAACAAAGTTCTTATAGCCTCTGCTCCCATCAACGCCTTAAAACCTAATGGCGGACTCCCGTACTTACTGGCAGCCTGGGTGTATTCATCTTCACTAAGCAGCTGGCCCAATTTCAAAGGACTCTGCGCACAATCGGTCACAACATAATCCTGGAAATAAATTATCTTCTCCAAATCCGATGCCTTCACACTAAGAAGCGTGCCAAGATGATTCGGTATCGCCTTGAAAAACCATATATGCACTACCGGAGCCGCAAGATTAATGTGGCCCATCCGTTTGCGGCGAACTCGGCTGTGAGTTACCTTTACGCCGCAGCGGTCGCATATGATACCCTTAAACTTTGTCCCCTTGTACTTGCCGCACGCACATTCCCAGTCTCTTTCCGGACCGAAAATCCGCTCACAGAACAGCCCGTCTTTTTCCGGCCGATATGTTCGGTAATTTATCGTCTCAGGCTTGCGAACCTCGCCGAAAGACCAGCTCCTTATCGTATTCGGACTGGCTAAAGAAATCTTTACCGAACCGTAATCATTTATCCTGTCATAAATATTTGCTAACATTTATTCTAATCTCCTTCGTTTTCACAGCTCAAAAAACCTTTTCATTTACAAAGAACCCGCCCCGAGCTTTTTCTTCTCAAGCTGTATATTCAGGCCGAGACCGCGTATCTCGTTACACAACACATCGAAGGATAGTGGTGTGCCGGCCTCAAGCATATTCTGTCCCTTAACCATCGACTCATATATCTTGGTACGTCCCTCAACATCGTCACTTTTGACCGTCAGCATCTCCTGCAGAGCATAAGCCGCTCCGTATCCTTCCAGCGCCCAAACCTCCATCTCTCCGAACCTCTGACCGCCGGTCCTTGCCTTGCCTCCCAGTGGCTGCTGAGTAATCAGACTATAAGGACCCGTAGAGCGGGCGTGAATCTTATCATCCACGAGATGGTGCAGCTTCATCATATAAATGAATCCTATCGTCGCCTGCTGTTCAAAGGGCTCACCTGTCCTGCCGTCATAAAGCTGCGTCTTAAGATCCTTAGGTACCTGGATAAAAAACTCACCCGGAGGCGGCGGCTCCTTGGCCTCTTCGAGCTGCTCTGCTCGACGCTTCATATACTCATTAGCCTCCTCTGTTACCGTCTGAATATCCTGCTCCGCAGCCCCGGCAAAAACAAAAGTTATAGCACTAAATCCCAGAACCTTCGCCGCCCAGCCGAGATGAGTCTCAAGAATCTGACCGACATTCATTCGGCTTGGAACCCCAAGAGGATTAAGCAATATATCCAGTGGTGTGCCGTCTTCCAAAAATGGCATATCCTCGACCGGCATAATCTTTGCAATAACACCTTTGTTACCGTGTCGGCCGGCCATCTTGTCACCTATCGAAAGCGTCCGCTTGGTTGCAGCATAAATTTTCACCATCTCCAAAACACCGCTCGGAAGCTCATCACCGTGTTTCAGACTCTTTATTCTCAGATCCGCCTCTTCCCGAGTTTCGTCTATCTTGACCCGGAATTTATCGATGAGCTTCTGAACCTCGTCTCGCTGCGATGCCGGTTTAATCCATTTGATACCGAAGTTTTCGACCTGCTCATATATAACATCATCATCCTCGCTGGCCCCGACCTTTTGCTTGGTCGCCGGGTCAACTATTTTGACATCCATCTTCTCATTTATCGATGCAATCATCTGCCTGAACACAGCGCACAGTTTCGACTTCATCTCCTGCTCAATCCCCTTGATTTGCGCTCTCAGGGCCTTCTTTTCCTCTTCACCGCCGTGACCACGTCGAATAAAACGCTCCGTTTTTATCACCACACCCTCATAACCGCTCGGCAATTCCAGCGAGTCATTTTTCACATCCTCACCTGCCCTGCCGAATATCGCATGAAGAAGCTTCTCTTCGGGCGTAAGCTCCGTCTTGCTCTTTGGAACAACCTTACCCACAAGAATATCACCCTGTTGTACTCTTGTGCCTTCACGGATAACTCCGTGCTCATCGAGATTCCGAAGAGCCCTCTCGCCAACATTCGGAATATCATTGGTAAACTCCTCACGTCCGAGACGTGTCTCACGAATCTCCGCGGTGAACTCATCTATATGAATGCTCGTAAAGCAGTCGTCTTTAACCAGCCGTTCACTGATAACTATCGCGTCCTCAAAATTAAATCCATCGAACGAAACAAAACCCACAAGAACATTTTTGCCAAGGCTCAGAACACCTTCATATGTCCCTCCGCCGTCGGCTATTACCTGACCCTTTTTGACCTTGTCTCCGATTTTAACCATGGGAACCTGATTAAGGCAGGTCCTCTCATTCAAACCAAAAAACTTCTCCAGCTCGTACTCGTCGGTATTGTTAATCACCACTCGCTTTGAGTCGACAGCCGTAACCGTGCCGCGGTTGACCGCCCGCACCGTCATGCTCGAATGCTGACCTACAATCTCCTCCATCCCCGTGTTGACAAAAGGTTTTTCTGTCTTTAACAGCGGCACAGCCTGACGCTGCATATTCGAGCCCATCAAAGCCCGGTTCGCATCATCATGCTCCA
>CAYXGT010000154.1:0-3275 GCA_964464635.1 uncultured Pirellulales bacterium
TTTAAATAATGATTTAGTCATAAAATTACCTCCTTTTATTGATTATATTTTTGGAATAAATAAATCATCTGGTCCTTGTTTAGATACCTTTATATCTGGTTCATTTTCCTTTACAATATTAATAACGATCTCTACCCATTTAACCTTTTTTTTCATTAGATCTACGTGCTGTTCTTC
The DNA here is from genome assembly GCA_964464635.1 of uncultured Pirellulales bacterium. Classification (GTDB taxonomy): domain Bacteria; phylum Planctomycetota; class Phycisphaerae; order Sedimentisphaerales; family Anaerobacaceae; genus CAYLMG01. Next base: position 178 of record CAYXGT010000154.1, read on the forward strand.
GTTTGACCAGGGTGAATAAAAATCTCCTGAAGACGGTGCTGGTTCAAATTTAAGATAACAAGGAGAATACATTCTAGTCACTTCTGGAGCATCATAAAGCCTCTTGGTTCCTCCATAAGATTCAAATGTCCAAATATAGAAATCTATTGGAATATTTACGACTTTTCTAATTGATCCCAATTGGGGTAAAGTTAGATCAGCTATCGGATTAAACGAACTTGCCCCTAAATCCTCCATTAGTTTAGCCCCTGCCGGCGAACTAACCCCAGTCCAAACTGACATCTTTATTGCTATATCATTGGGTAAGTTACCCTGTTTTTGCATTGTTTTAACAAGTCTTAGTAAACCTCTATCTACTAACATAAAACCTCTGATGCCAACATCATACATACGCATAATATCTACTATAACTTTACGTAATTCATCTGAACCTCGATGATGTAACCCCCCACATTTTCGGCCTTCCTCGCTTATATATTGTCTACCCTTATCCCATGCATTACGTGGACCAGGAACTGCTATTACTTCCATTTTTTCTTCAGCGGCCATTTGTGCAAAATCTTTTAGTTCTTGTTTATCAAATAGAGTACCTCCTTGACAGAACGAAATAAGTCTATGAACCGGAACATTTCGCTTATTTTTTTCATCAATTAACGCTTTTAATATTTTTAGACTTTCTACTCCTGAAATCTCAATTCTATAAGAAGCACCATCGGGAAAACGTTTATCACTTGAAGGCAAATCATAAGCATCACGTCCAGGTATTCCAGCTTCCTCCATATATTTTGATATTAAATCTAACTTCACAAATATTTCTCCTTCCTTAATTTATTAATTTTTAAAATCTTTTAAACAATTCTCTTAAGTCATTATCTCTTCGTTAAAAATTAGTTAATCTAATTTAACATTTTAAATATATTAACATTTTTTTCTTAAACATTTACCACTCCCTTTTTATTTTTATAGATTTACAAAACTGCTATTCAAACTCTTTCAGCATCACATAAAACTCCTCTTCTTTACCTTTCTTAATATGATAGCAATGATCATCGGTAGGAAAGACACCGGTCTTTACTTCTTTTATGTATTCTTTAAAGGCATCGGTCTCTATTTCGGCAACATTGGCATATTTCTTAACAAACTTAGGAGTAAAAGCCTGGAACAGACCTAACATATCTCCACAGATTAATAGTTGCCCGTTGCAAGGACCTCCTGCTCCAATAGAGTAGACAGGTATAGTTAGTTTTTTAGTAATAAAAACGGTTAACTCGGGAGGAACTGCTTCTAACAGAAGGGCATAACCACCGGCTTCCTGGACGGCTAAGGCATCTTTGATTAATTCTCGGGCACTGGCAGCCTCTCTACCTTGGGCCTTAAATCCACCTAACTGGCCTGAGCTCTGAGGGGTTAGACCAATATGGCCCATAACTAAGATTCCAGCATCCGCTATAGCCCTTATCTTACTGCAGACTCTTATCCCTCCTTCTAATTTTACGGCATCCATATCCGCCTCTTTTAAGAAACGCCCGGCATTTCTTGTTGCTTCCTGGTCGGAAATCTGATAGGACATAAAGGGCATATCTCCTATACAAAAAGTATTCGGTGCCCCTCGTCGGACTGCCTGGCAATGAGAGATACAATCCGCCATAGTAACCGGGATTGTCCCTTGATAACCCAATACTACCATCCCCAGTGAATCACCGACTAAGATCATGTCCATGCCGGCTTGCTCAACAAAAGAGGCAGTAGGGAAATCATAAGCAGTTACCCAGGCTACCTGTTCTCCTTCCTTTTTCATTTTTGCGAAATCTAAACGGGTCTTCTTTTTAGCCATTCTTTAATCCTTCCTTTCTATTTTTATTATGCTACATAAAGCGAATTAGAAATTTCTTTCGATATATTTATCAGTCTATCCTTAACTTTTTCCATCTCATCTATAGTAAAACGTGAGGAAGGACCGGTAATACTAATAGCAGCTATGGCTTCATTTCTACCAAATATGGGGACGCTTATGCAATTAATGCCAATTTTATATTCTTCTCTATCAACCGCATAACCTTGTTCTTTAACTTTTTTTAAATCCTTTTTTAGTTCCTCTAACGAAGATATAGACTTGGAAGTAAGGGAAGATAATGGCTCGTCACTTTTATATAAACTTTCAAATTCCCAATCAGAAATAAAAACTAACAAGGCTTTTCCTAAAGCAGTACAATGGGCTGGTAATCTAGTCCCCACTTTAATGTTCGTTGTTAGCACTTCTGAACTTTCAGCTTTTGCAAGATAAATAACTTCTTTGCCCTCCAAAATTGCTAAATTAGCCGTCTCATTAGTACTTTGCGATAATTGCCTAAGATAGGGTTTTGTTATTTCGACCAAACGTTTTGTGCTTTGCACTGCACAACCAAGCTCAAATAACTTAATACCTAATCTATACTTCGTTGTTTGTTGATTCTGAATAACATACCCGCGAGATTTTAAGGTACTTACTATTCTATGCACTGTACTTAGCCCCATATGCAACTTTTTACTTATTTCAGTTATGCCTGTTTCTTGCTCATTAGCTGAAAGAAATTCTAACAAATCCAAGGCTTTGTCTATAGATTTTCTTCTTTCATTTTTACCCATCTGTTTTTCCATATTACGGAAACCTCTTTCTATATTTTCTATATTTAGAATACCATAATAAATTTCAAAATTCCTTCTTTTTTTAACAAATATTTTTAATATATGGTCACGCAGATATTGACTACTGGCGTCAGAAAGCTTAAAATAAAAGACAAGAGGGGTAAAAATGAAAGAAGAAAGGAAAGTCAAAAGCTATATTAGACCAACCACTTTTGCCCAAAGAAGACTAATGGTTGAACTTTACTTAAAGACTCATAACATAAGCTATTCTTGCAGAAATGCCCGACTATCTATAAATACCTTCCGTAGATGGTACCCTCGTTACTTAGAACAAGATATAGAAGGAATAAGAAGGCCAAAAAAACATATACGAAAGAATCTGGGAAGAGTCCCAGAAAAATATGCCTTTAGGATAATTGAACTAAAGAAAAAAAATCCTAATTGGGGACGCCGGACTATAGCTTCAGTTATCA
>CAYXGT010000155.1:0-3179 GCA_964464635.1 uncultured Pirellulales bacterium
GGAATTCCTGGATGAGAGATTTGATACCGGAAAAGATTCTGGGCTCATTTTTTTCGAAAAGGATGAGAATAGCAACCGGCGTGGGTATCGGATTGAGCTTGCTTGCCGCGGTTTATCTTGATTACTGGAAGAAATTTTTGCCTGCTTATGAAATGCAGGGCTATTCGATTTTATTTTTGTTCGGTTTTGCAGCAGGGGGTATTGGGATTTATTTTCTGGCAAAGACTCCTGAGATTAAGATGCCCGCGCCAGTCGAAAAGGTAAAGATTTTGGCACTTCTGGCAAAGCCTTTCCGTGATAAGAATTTCAGAAAGCTGATTGCTTTTATGTGCTCCTGGAACTTTGCCGTGAATCTGGCAGGGCCGTTCTTTATGGTTTATATGTTAAGAAGGCTGGGGCTGAGTATGTCTTTTATCATCGGCCTATCGATTCTGAGCCAGGTTATGAACTTTCTGTTTCTGAAAATCTGGGGCAGGTTCACCGACAGGTTCAGCAATAAATCTGTTCTGGCAATCAGCGGGCCGTTATTTATCTTCTCTATCCTGGCCTGGACCTTTACAACTATGCCTGAAAAGTATTTTCTGACCATTCCGCTGTTGATAGTGATACATATGGTAATGGGTTTGTCATCGGCGGGAGTGTCTCTCGCATCCGGTAATATCAGTCTGGAGCTGGCCCCGAAGGGACAGGCAACAGCTTATCTTGCGGCCAATACTATTGTCAATTCGCTGGCGGCCGGTATAGCCCCCATTTTGGGCGGCAAATTCGCAGACTTTTTCTCGGGCAGAGAGCTGGCCTGGACTCTGGAGTATACAAGCCCTGCGAAAAAGTTCATTTTACCGACGTTAAATTTTCAGCAGTGGGATTTCTTCTTTGCAATTGCCTTTATAATTGGGTTATATTCTTTGCACAGGCTGGCAATGGTAAGAGAGGAAGGTGAAGTTGAGGAAAAAATCGTTGCACAGCAGTTGTTTACGGAGCTGACCAGCCAGATTAGAACGCTGTCCTCCATAGAAGGGGTCAAGCAGATGGTCAGCTTTCCTCTTTCAATAATAAAAACCCTTGCAGTAAGGAAAAGACGAAATGAAAGAAAGTAATCAGATTAAGAAGCGTTCAAAAAAAGCCGGCCTTCCTCCGGGTACCCTCGTATATGTCGGTGACAAGAAATTAGAAAAAGTTCGAATTACCATCATCGACTATGACGAAGAGAACTTCGAGCAGAAGCAGGCTGACAATGTCGAAGAGTGTTTTCAGTTTAAGACCAAACCGACCGTCACATGGATAAATATCGACGGGGTGCACGATATTGAGCTGATTGAAAAAATCGGCAAGCACTATGAGCTGCATCCTCTTATTCTCGAAGATATTCTGAATACCGGCCAGCGTCCGAAATTCGAAGACCTTGATAATTACGTCTTCATTGTGCTTAAAATGTTGATTTACGATGAAGAGATTCAGTCGATTAACTCCGAGCAGGTTAGTATGATTCTTGGCAGGAACTTCGTTATTTCTTTTCAGGAGAATGTAGGCGATGTTTTTGAGCAGATAAGAGAGCGAATCAGAAATGCGAAGGGCAGAATTCGAAAGATGGGCTGTGATTATCTTTTGTATTCATTACTGGACTCCGTTGTTGACAGCTATTTTTCCATACTTGAAAGGGTAGGCGAGAGGATAGAGTCGCTTGAGGAGCAGCTTGTCAGGGAACCATCGAATAAAACTCTTGAGAGAATACACAGGCTTAAAAGAGAGCTGATTTCCCTGAGGAAATCGGTCTGGCCTTTAAGAGAACTTATAAGCGGGCTCCAGAGGAGTGAATCTAAACTTATACAAGAGACAACCGGTGTGTACCTGCGCGATTTGTATGACCACACAATCCAGGTCATAGACACCGTCGAGAGCTACCGCGATATGGTCTCGGGTATGCTCGATATTTACCTTTCGAGCATCAGTAATAAGATGAATGCCGTTATGAAGGTCTTGACGATTATAGCGACGATTTTTATACCGCTGACCTTTATCGCAGGCGTATATGGAATGAATTTCGATTATATGCCTGAGCTGAGATGGAAATTCGGCTATGCCGCCATCTGGCTGGTAATGGTTTGTATCGGTGTTATAATGTTAATTATGTTTAAGCGGAAAAAGTGGTTGTAATTAAGGTGCTGTCAGATTTTGGATAGAGGTTTATTATGGACGTTATGCTTTTTATTATAGTACTTATCGCCTCTTTTGTAATTGTCAGGATTGGCGCGATTGCTTTTCAGTTAACAGGGCTTGAGTGGTCGCTATCCAAATTTCAGGCGCTGTCCTGTTTCACAGGGACGGGTTTTACAACGAAAGAGGCCGAGCTTATCGTAACCAATAAGCAGCGGCGGCGTATCGCATCTATACTTATGGTTCTGGGAAATGCCGGCTTTATAACACTGATTGCCACCGCAGCAAGTGCATTGAGCCCTAAAACGGCTATATGGGCAAAGCTGTCTGAGTCTCTTCTGCCGTTTTCCATTCCTGAAGTTGTTGTGCCCTGGGTCAATATAATAATTATTGTTATTGCGATTTATGTTGTCTATAAGGTTTTCACTCACAAGAAATTCGCTAAAAAAATCACTGACAGCCTCAGAAAAAGAATCCTGCGTAGAGAAATAGTCAAGAAGGTGTCTTTTGAAGATCTTTTGTTTTTAACGGGCGGCTATGGTGTGAGCAGAATTGACGTTGATAAGAGCAGCCCGCTTATTGACAAGAGCCTTGCCGAATCTGATTTGCGAAAAAAAGATATTATGGTTCTGGCGATTGTGCGCGGTGATTCGACGATAGCAAATCCCGCTGCTAACACGAAAATCAGGCTCGGTGATGAGCTTATCTCTTTCGGTAATCTCGAAAGTATCAAAAAGGGAGTCGGTGTAAAAGAGAAGTAAACATCTGTATTTTCAATTTTATTTAATGATTTTATAATTGAAAGCGCTTAATATGTTTGACTGTATTCTATTAAATTCCGGTATTTATACCTGGCTGATTATTCCTGTTTTGATTTTTATTTCACGGGTGCTGGACGTCAGCCTTGGTACGGTAAGAGTTATATTTATATCCAAAGGGCTCAAATATCTTGCGCCGCTGGTCGGCTTTTTCGAGATACTTATCTGGCTGATTGCTATAGGTCAGATTATGAAGAACCTTGCCAA
>CAYXGT010000156.1:0-3129 GCA_964464635.1 uncultured Pirellulales bacterium
GTTCTGAGCCAGGATCAAACCCTTCAAGTTTGATTCTTAAACCGTCCGAAGACGGCATAAGACAATTAAAGGCTCAACACTTCAGTGTATACGCACCGAAAGTGCTGAAAAAAGCAAATTTTTCAAGCTCCTCGACACCTGTCGTATCAGTGCCGGGAGCTACACTTTCGCTGCATTTTAGCTTAACTGTTAACTTGCCAAAGAGCCGCTAAACGGCTCAAAAAAAAGAGCCAAAAATATAAGCAGCCAAGCCTCCATCTGTAGTGATATTAACCTGCCTGCTCTTCAATCACATCATTTTAACATATATACGTATATCGTCAATAAGATAAACAAAAAAAATGAAAAATATTTTTTAGCAAATTTTAAGTTTGTTTTTCCCCTTTTTAAGCGTTACTTTTATGGCGATTTTCAACCTTTCAACAATAATTACAAAGAGGCGAAATTATGCGTAGAAACATTATTGAAAGAAAACGCGGGGGTTACGCCCTTTTATTGGGTCTGCTGCTTGTGGTTATCGTAGGGATTATTATCTACTACACCAGGCTTCACGGGCCTGTCTATGAGTTCGGCAAGGGCGAATCCGACGTAAATCCCCCCTGGCGGCAGTGGCATAAGATGAATGTAAGATTCGAAAAAGGAGGAACCATCGGCAAACCTACCGCGGAACAGCCTCAGCTTGATAAAGCCCTGTTCGTTGAGGCAAATTGCTTCGATGATGAGCAAAAATGCGGCAAAGTACAATTTTACTTTGAGCCGGACGGTACTATCAAAGGCGGCTGGGGCGCAAATTTTTATTTATCCAAAGACATACACTTCCAGGTAATGACGTGTGAGCTTAAGGGTAATATCAATCCGAAGGAAATATTCAGCGATGAAAAAGGGCCGGATTTTTCGAGGCTTTTCTTTATAACAAAGGGCTATTTTTCAATACTCGAGACAAATAACGAGAACGGCAGGATTCGCAACGTAACGGGCGAAGCCTATCTACGCGGCTGGATGAAAAAAGATTATAGTGTTGAAGGCGATTTGGTTATTACCTCGGATGTGAAGAACTTTTACCGCTATACCTAGAAAGGCCGGGCAGGAGAAGACCTGCCTTTATCCTTTTAAGTCATAAACCGTCGAAGGGAAGTATCGTATCAGGTTAAAACTTCAACTGCACTCTGGCGAAGAAGGTTCGTCCTGGCGTCTCGTGAGCAGATAATTGACCAATACCAAAGTATGGACCGTTAGTTTCATTGAGGACATCACTTACACCAATCATAAATTCACCTCTGCCTTTTGCGAACTCCTTAGCCAGACTTAAGTCCAGCCGATTTGACGAGCCGGCATCCATAAGGGTTGTGTCAAGGCTAAGCACGCGACTTGAACTCATACACTTATAGTTTGCATTAAATGTCCATCCGTCCGCCAGGAACAAACGTCCGGTCAATCCTGCCTTGTGCAGAGCAGGAACATAAGAGCGAATGCCCTGTTGGGAACTATCTTCCTGGAAGTCATCATAAGCATACCAGACTGAGAGCTTTCCTTTCTTGCCCTGAAGGATTAATTCGACTTCAGCGCCCCAGGAATCGGCACCATCGATATTACCAGCTTTATGGTAAGGTATTGAGCCAACATATGTTTTGGTATATCCAATAAGTTTGTCAAAACGCTGGTAGTAAGCATCAGCAAGAAGCGTCAGGTTTCTATTAAGTTTTCCTGTATATCCTAATTCGAGAGAGTAAGTCTCCTCGTTGTCCAGGTCGTATACCGGTACCACATTAAACGCATATAGACCAGGGGGGTATGGAGGAGAGGGTAGTGGAACGCGACTGGTCAAAGTTCTACGAGGAGAGACGAAAGGAGTACGAAAAGCCTTGGCAAAGCTGAATCGCAGTATATGGTTCTTTTGTTTATCCAGCGCATAAAGAGCTGATAATCGAGTAGCCCAATCCGTCTGTGTCTCCGAGTAATAATCTGTACGAATCTGACCTTCAAGGCTCAGCCTGTCACTTATTTTCCAGCGGTCGATTAAAAATCCCCCTAAAAATTGTTCGTCAAACGGCTCACCCGGATATGAAAGTCCCTGTGTATTCCGCGTTTCAATATTGAGACTTATAAGACGGACATTTCCACCTATCGTAACGTCGTGGTCTTTAGCGAATTTGAAATTCAGTTGTCCCTCTATATCATTCTGCATCCAGTTCCACTTCATAAGAGTCGGTCTTTGGGAATTGGCGAAATTGCCGAACCATTGCAGGTATCCGGTACTGCCATTTTCAAACTTGTGCTCTAACTTTGCAAAAGAACGGATTGTTTCATACCAGCCGTTTCCACCGGGATTATACCCCCCCCACTCCCAGTCACCTAATTCGGCGTGGGAATAAGCACCACCGAATGATATTTTTGTTCGGTCGGAATAATCGTAAAAGGCCTCCGTATCAAATCTATAGTTACGCATAAAATCATTTGCTTTAAAGGTGCTGAAGCCCATCAGAGCATTCACGGCTGCTGATTGTTTTGATTTAAATCTGCCTGCGCCGGCCTCATCGGAATCCTCAAGGTCTTCATATCCTGCAGAAACTCGCCAGCTCCATTTGTTCTTCTTTTCTGCGTATCGAATATGCGTGTAGCTGTCGCCGAATTCGGTTATTGTCGTTGAGCCAAAGTATCCCAGAATATCTTCGGGCTTCTTTGTTATTATGTTGATTACGCCGCTAAATGCATTTGCGCCCCAGGCAGCCCCGCCGGGACCTCGAACAATTTCAATCCTTTCAATGTCTTCCATAAGAATCGGCATTGTGTAGTATTCTGAGCCGCCAAACAACGGGCTTTCCGCAGCACGTCCGTTGATAAGTACTAACGTACGATCGGAAATGAATTCGTGCAGCCCGCGTATGCCGACGGCGTACCTGAAGCGGCTTAACCTGAGCACATCCACACCCGGTGCGAACTGCAAAATCTCAGGGATACTCGTAAGTCCGCTGTAGTGAATATCTTCCGCTGTTATAACTGTCACCGGAGCCGAAAGCATCTTTTGCGATGTCGGCTGGCGGGAGGCTGAAATAATTTCCACTTCCATGAGTTCTTCGAGCGACATATCAAAAAAGTCCTGCTGCTCATTCGGCTCACTTTGTACACCAA
>CAYXGT010000157.1:0-3099 GCA_964464635.1 uncultured Pirellulales bacterium
TAAAAGATTTGAAGATACCTGCCAAAAAGCAATCTATTATTGAGCTTACGGAGGAGAAGATTCGAAAGATACAGAAGAACTATGACAGTGGAGTCTTAACAGAGGGTGAAAGATATAATCAGGTTGTCGATGCCTGGACGCATGCCCGAGTTGCAGTTACTAATGAGATGATGAGAGGCCTGAAAGAGGATGTGACGGATGAAGGCAAGCCGTATTTGAATCCGATATTCCTGATGACCGATTCTGGTGCGAGAGGAAGCATTGACCAGATTCAGCAGCTTGCGGGTATGCGTGCTTTGATGGCCAAGCCGAGCGGCGAGATTATCGAGACGCCTATAAAGTCAAACTTTCGTGAAGGTATGACTGTGCTTGAGTATTTCAGCTCTACGCACGGTGCGCGTAAGGGACTGGCTGATACGGCGCTGAAGACAGCTAACTCTGGTTATCTTACCCGAAAGCTGATTGATGTTGCTCAGAATGTGATTATTACCGACCGTGACTGCGGGACGCTGCAGGGGATTACAAAGAGCGTTATCAGCGGCGGTGAGCAGGTTGAAGTGCCTCTTTCAGAGCTTATCGTCGGCAGAACCGCCAGAGATAATATTCGAAATCCGATTACCGACGAGATGATAGTTCGTGAGAATGAGGTTATAACGCCTCAGATGGCGGCGAAGATAGAAGATTTGGGTATCGACGCGGTCAGGATTCGAAGTCCGCTGACCTGTGACAGTCCGTTTGGTGTTTGTGCCAAGTGCCACGGTTGGGATTTGAGCACGGGTAATCTTGTTGAAGAGGGAACGGCGGTTGGCATTGTGGCGGCACAATCCATTGGTGAGCCGGGAACGCAGCTTACACTCAGGACTTTCCACACCGGCGGTGTTGCTTCGAGAGCTATTCTTGAAAGAGAGCAAAAGGCCACGCAGGCAGGTAATATAAAGTATCGGGAGATAAATGCTGTTTCGATCGAGACCCCCGAAGGTAAAAAGCAGCTTGTAGTGCTTAAACGGAACGGGGAAATGATTATTCTTGATGGCAAAGACCGGGAGCTTGACAGATTTAAGGTTCCCTATGGTGCGGTTGTTTCTATTAAGGACGGCCAGAAAGTCAAGGGTGGTGAGGTTCTGTTTTCCTGGGACCCGCATCGAACGCCGATACTTGCGGAAGTGCCTGGAAAGATAACATTTGTAGATATAATCGATGGTGAGACGATTCGGATAGAAGAAGAAAGGAAAGGACAGGTCAGCAAACCTGTAATAATAGAGCATAAGGGCGATAAACATCCACAGATTATAATCGAAGGCGGAGAGGGTAAGATTCTCGACGTTCATTATCTGCCGGCGGCAGCGCGGATTGAGGTTGTGGAAGGCGAGGAGGTTCAGGCAGGCCAGCTTCTTGCTCATCAGCCTCGTGCATCCGGCGGCACTCAGGATATTACCGGGGGTCTTCCGCGAGTTACGGAAGTATTTGAGGCTCGCAAGCCGAAAGACCCTGCGATGATGGCAGAAATCAGCGGCAGAGTTGAGCTTCGAGGCGATAAGCGAAGAGGCAAAATGACTATTATTATTCGCTCCGAGCCGGGGATGGAAAAAGAACACCACGTTCCTCGCGACAGACACCTGAACGTTCATACAGGCGACCTGATAGAGGCGGGGATGGCCCTGACCGACGGGCCGCTTGTGCCTCATGATATCCTGGCAATCAAGGGTGAAGAGGCGCTGCAGAGGTATCTGATTACAGAGATTCAAAACGTCTATCGTTCACAGAACGTCAGTATTAATGATAAACATATTGAGATTATCTGCTCTCAGATGATGCGTAAGGTCGAAATTGAATCTGTTGGTGACAGCGGCTTCCTTCCGGGAGAGGTTGTTGATAAGTTTATCTTCAGGAAAGAGAACGAGAGAATTTCCGATTCGCTTAAGGTCAGCAAGGTAGGTGATGCGACCGAGCTCCAAGAAGGTCAGGTTGTCAACAGGGATGAGCTTTCGCGTATAAATGAGAAGGTTGAGGCTATAGGAGGCACAGGTGCCAAAGGTACGAAGCCCAAACCTGCGACGGCGAAGACGCTTCTTTTGGGTATCACGAAGGCGTCTCTGTGGTCGGAGAGTTTTATAGCGGCTGCGAGTTTCCAGGAGACAACAAAGGTCTTGACAGGAGCAGCACTGTCAGGTAGAGTAGATGAGCTTACGGGCCTGAAAGAAAATGTTATTCTTGGCCACCTGATACCGGCGGGCACCGCGTTTAAGCCGTACCTTGAGATGAAGGTCAAGCACCTTGCAGAAGCGCCTCTGCCGAAGGAGTTTGCAGAGATTAAAGAAGTCAAAGAGGCGGAGGAGAAGGCCGAAGCGGCTGTAAAAGAGGCGCTTGGTATAAAATGATGTTTTTATTTGTCAGAAAGGTAAATTGAAAATCGGAAACGAATTATGCCGACAGTAAATCAGTTAGTGAATCGTGCCAGAAGAAGGACAAAAAAGCAGAAACGTGTATCGGATATAAGGGGCTGTCCTCAGAAAAGGGGAGTTTGTCTGATAGTCAGGACGCAGACTCCCAAAAAGCCGAACTCGGCTTTGCGCAAGATAGCGCGTGTGAGGCTGACGAACGGCAAGGAGGTAACCTGTTATATACCCGGTATAGACCATAATCTGCAGGAGCACAGCACGGTTCTTATTCGCGGCGGCAGAGTCAGAGACCTGCCCGGAGTCAGATACCATATTATTCGCGGTGTGCTGGACTGCGGCGGAGTAGAGAACCGTAAACAGGGAAGAAGTAAATACGGCGCAAAAAAAGCGAAATAATTAATTTCCTAAATTGAAATAGACGAGTAGTTGTAAGAAAAGGGTCGGTAATGGCAAAGAAGTTTACGGCATCAGAACAGCAATTAAAACCGGATGCTAAATATAACAACAGGTTGGTTTCGAAATTTATTAACTGCCTGATGTACGAGGGCAAAAAGAGCGTAGCTCAAAAGGTTTTTTATGATGCTATGGAGCGGATAGCCAAGAAGGTTTCGAAGGAAGAGCCGCTGAAAGTTTTCGAGACGGCGATTAATAATGTCAAGCCGATGATTGAAGTTCGCAGCAAACGGGTAGGCGGTGCGAG
>CAYXGT010000158.1:0-3099 GCA_964464635.1 uncultured Pirellulales bacterium
TTTTGAGACGAAAATATCATTGACTTTTCATTAACAATTTGTTATAATACTTAAGTTTGAAGCCTGTTTACGGGAGCGGTAAGGGGGAGTGTATTTCTCAACATACCCGCATCTTGAAAGACTTGTATGATGAGTAAAAAACTTGTTTTGCTTCTCAGTTTGTTTCTTATGATTTTTCTATATAGTCCGGTATTCGCCAGGCATTTGCCCTACGGTGACCTCAATGCGGATTATAAAGTAGATTCTGCCGATTTGGACCTTTTTATTCTGCAGTGGCTGAATCCGTCAGGTTGTTCGGGCCCAAGTTGTGCTGATATTGACGGCATTGACGGTGTGAATTTCAAAGATTTGGCTTTGCTTGCAGCTCCCTGGCAGACTGGATACCATCCGCCGACACTCCTAATCAATGAGTTTATGGCTGACAACTCCGGGTATGTCCTTGACGAATACGAGAATGATGACGACTGGATAGAGCTTTACAACTATGGTGATGCTCCTGTTGACATTGCCGATATGTATATGTCAGACAGCCTGGCTGAACCGACCAAATGGCACGTGCCTGATAACAACTCCCAGCAGACAATCATACCGCCTCACAGCTTTTTACTTATATGGGCCGATGATGAACAGGATGAAGGAACACTGCACGCCTCTTTCAAACTAAGTGCGGGCGATGGTGACCAGATTTACCTTTACGATGCGGCAGGCGTTTTAATTGACAGTATTGTTTTCGGGCCTCAAAATACCAACGAATCTTACGGCCGGCTGCCTGACGGCTCTGGAAACTGGCAGACTTTCACGGTAAGCACCTCTCCGCCGCCGACTCCCGGAAAGGCCAACGCCGGTGCACCTTCGGCGAACCAGGTTGTTATAAACGAAATTATGTATAACACATCGAGTTTAAATGAACTTGAAGAATATATCGAAATCTACAATCAGGGCTCTACTGCAGTGAGCCTGGGTAACTGGAGATTTATCGATGGTGTCAGCTTTACATTTCCGCCTGATTTGACTATCCAGGCAGGCCAATACCTTGTTATTGCCGCTGATGTAACTACCTTCAATGCAAAATATCCATCTGTAACAAACGTGGTTGGCTCCTGGGTCGGACAATTGAGCAGAAAGGGAGAAAGGATTACCTTAGTCGATGAAATCGGCGTTGTCATTGACGAGGTTGAATACGCCGATGAAGGCGACTGGGCACAGCGATTGCTTGGTCCGCTTGACTACGAGCACAGGGGATGGGTCTGGTCGGATGAAACCGACGGCGGCGGAAAGTCACTTGAGCTGATTAATCCGGCTATGCCGAATGAATATGGCCAAAACTGGACGGCAAGCTCCGTTGACCAGGGAACACCCGGCCAGCTCAATACTGCTGCACAATCTGACACTGCTCCATTGATTGTTGATGCGAAACATTATCCTTTTATACCGACTTCTTCAGATACGGTGACAGTAAAAGCGGAGGTTATTGACGAGCTGTCCACCGGCATAACCGTAACATTAAATTATCGTGTCGATGGTGCTCCGTCCTTTACTCAAGTTGCTATGGCTGATGACGGCCTGAACGGCGACGAACTTGCCGGCGACAGCGTTTATATCGCAAACATACCGGCTCATCCGCATAAGACAATTATCGAATTCTACATCGAAGCCGAGGATTCATCCTACAATACTCGAACGCTTCCGGCTCCGAGCGATGTTGACGGCACACCCAGCCAGGTAACAAATATGCTTTACGTAGTGGATGATACCTTCAATCCTATCTGGACTGCAGGCAATCAGCCCATCTATTACATAATTATGACGGCTGCAGAACGAACTGAACTGGAAGAAATTTCTGATGAGGACAGCCCCCATTTTATCGGTGAGAATATGAGTAATGCACAAATGAATGCTACATTTATTTCTCTCGACGGAACGGATATGAAAATCCGGTATAATACCGGCGTCAGAAACAGAGGAAACCGTTCAAGAAATAACCCGCCTATGAATTATCGTGTAAACTTCAGAAACGATGACTTATGGAAAGATATCTCTGCAATAACTATTAACAGTAAATATGGATTTCTACAGGTTATAGGCAGTGCTATGTTCAGGTTGGCTGACCTGCCTGCTCCTGTTACTTCGCTTATCGAGGTAAGGGTAAATGGTGATAATATTGCATTGACAGACGAGAGCCATATGTATGGCTCATATGCTAATCTTGAAACATATAATACCTACTGGGTTGAAAACCACTTTCCGGATGATCCTGAAGGCAATCTTTATCGTTGCTCTTATTTCGAGAACACTGTTGACCCGCAGACTTTTGCAGACCTGATATACAGGGGAACTGATCCTGATGATTATGTTCTTAACTATATAAAACAGACCAACGAGGAAGAGGCCGACTACAATGATATCTTCAATCTCACCTTTGTTTTGAGCCCTGAATATATCAACGGTATTCCCGACGTCAACTTTTTCGAAGAGGTCAATGATGTTATCCATATCGATGGATGGATGAGACACCTGGCAGTGAATACACTTATTGGCAACATTGAAGGCGGATTGATTACAGGTGACGGTGACGATTATGCAATGTATAGAGGTGTCATTGATACCCGTTTCTGGCTAATGCCTCACGACCTTGATACTATTTACTCGGGAGATATATACAGAAGTATTTTTTCATACGAGAATATGGAGGGTTTGTATAGACTATTCAATGACCCCCGGATCATTCAGATTTACTATAACCACCTTTACGATTTAATTAATACTGTGTTTGCTGAAGAGAATTTCAACGATACTCTTGATAATATTCTTGCCAATTCCTATGTTCCGCAGGCTAATATCGATGATATAAAACAATATGAGGCTAACCGAGTCGCCTCGGTGTTGTCTCAAATTCCGCAGGAATTCAGTGCTTCTGCTGCTCTGCCGGTTTCGAGCGGCTATTACAGGACGGACGCAAATGTCGCCGTAGTCAGCGGTACTGCCAATTCCCTTGAGACAAAGTCCGTACTGGTTAACGGCCTGAAAGCCGACTGGGACCCGATTACAGGTCAATGGTCTTTCGGCGAGGGCGGCGGCGACATCATAAGCCAGGTAACT
>CAYXGT010000159.1:0-2991 GCA_964464635.1 uncultured Pirellulales bacterium
GGAAATAAGGTCGGGTAGTTTGGCGGCGTGAATCGTAGATTAATTAGCTGACGCGGCTTTGCCGAGTACATGTTTGGCGTTATGATTAAGATGCCCGGCTGGAATTTGATAGAAAGTATTGAGTTTCAGGTTTAGTGTGAAATAAATATTAAGGAAGAGAAAAGCAATAGAACGGAATATTGGAGGTTAATATTAAAATGGCAAAGAAGGCAGTATTTGAGAGAACAAAACCACACGTTAATGTTGGAACAATCGGACACGTTGACCACGGCAAGACGACCCTGACCTCTGCAATGACGAAAGTCATGGAGCTTAAAGGTCTGTCCAAATTTAAGAGTTACGATGATATCGCCAAGGCATCGGAGGCCCAGGGCCGACGAGATGAGACGAAGATTTTGACGATTGCCACTGCACACGTCGAGTACGAGACGGCAAACAGGCATTATGCGCATATCGATTGTCCCGGTCACGCAGACTACGTTAAGAATATGATTACGGGCGCGGCCCAGATGGATGGTACAATTCTTGTGGTCTCGGCCAGTGACGGGCCTATGCCTCAGACTCGCGAACATATACTTCTTGCCAGGCAGGTTAACGTTCCGAAGATTGTAGTTTTTCTAAATAAGGTTGAGCTTGTGGATGACCCGGAGCTGCTGGACCTTGTGGAGCTGGAGATAAGGGAGCTGTTGAGTAAATATGAGTTTCCCGGCGATGATACGCCGATTATACGCGGCTCAGCGCTGAAGGCGATGAAGGCGGAGAGCCTTGATGACCCGTCGTGTGAGGCGATAGTAGAGCTGCTTAAGGTTATGGATGAGTACATACCTATGCCGAAGCGCGAGGTGGATAAGCCTTTCCTTATGCCGGTTGAGGACGTTTTCAGTATTAAGGGCAGGGGGACGGTAGGCACGGGCAGAGTCGAACGCGGTAAGATTCATGTCGGTGATGAGGTTGCAATAATCGGCCTCTCGAAGGATATACGCAAGAGCGTATGTACCGGAGTCGAGATGTTTAACAAGACACTGAACGAGGGGCAGGCGGGTGATAACATTGGTATTCTGCTGCGTGGAGTTGAGAAAAAGGAGCTCGAGCGTGGTCAGGTTATAGCAGCGCCGGGCAGTATAACACCGCATACAAGGTTCGAAGCGGAGGTTTACGTACTGACCAAAGAAGAGGGCGGCAGGCATACGCCGTTTTTCCCGAACTATAAACCTCAATTCTATTTCAGGACAACAGACGTAACAGGTACGGTTCTTGAGATAAAGAGCAGGGAAGGAAAACCCGCAGAGATGTGTATGCCGGGTGATAATATAGCAATGGAAGTGGAAATTATTTCTCCTATAGCGATGGAGGAAGGTCTTCGTTTTGCTATTCGGGAAGGCGGCAGGACAGTAGGAGCCGGCGTGGTTACGAAGATAATTGCGTAGCCGGTTACAAATCTTTAGTCAACGAAGAGTGAAACCTGATTTTATGTTTCAGACCGATGACCTTCGGGTCATCGTCGAATTAAGGGATTTTTTATCGGTGTGTGCAGAATGTTAACGGGGCTTTTTGAGGCCTGGATAAATTATGGCTAAGAAGAAAAGTAAAAGAGAATTCGTATGGCTTGAATGCAAAGAGTGCGGCAGCAGAAATTATCGAACAGAAGTGAGTGTTGCAGAAGGTGCACCGAAGATACAGTTGAAGAAGTTTTGCAGGACTGAAAGGCGTCATACAATTCATAAGATACGCAGGAAATAAGAGGCCGATTTGAGAATTTAAGTTTTTTGGGCGGTTTTCGAGGTGAGAATAATTGATGTAGGCCAGTAGCTCAATAGGCAGAGCGTCGGTCTCCAAAACCGAAGGTTGGGGGTTCGAAGCCTCCCTGGCCTGCTTTACTTTTGAGCTGGAGGCCGTTTTTTGAAACAGACAGGAACTTAAGCGAGAGAAAAGGGATTATTTGGGATATGGCTTTTAATATTTATAAACCTGGTCTCGGCAAATACACGAGATTGTATAGTGCTGTTGGTTTAACGGTGTTGGTCGGCCTGGGGTGCTGGCGTCTTTATGCGATGTTAGCCGATGTTTCCTGGTTTGGATTAAGCAAGGAGACGGCCCTTTTGATATCCCGTCTGGTACCGGCGGCATTGTTTGCCATCCTGGCATTTTTGGTCTATTGGTTATTAAACAAGCCGGTTGTTGCGGATTTTTTGATTGCCGCAGAAGGTGAGATGAAAAAGGTAAGCTGGTCGAGCAGAAAAGAGATAACAGTTTCGACCTTTATAGTCATAGTTGTTGTGATAATGCTGTCAACGCTTATTGGTCTAACGGATTTTATATTTACGATGTTTTTTACTGCTGTTCTGAAGTGAGGTCAGCCGAGTCGGGAGGCTGCGTGTCAGGGTTAAATGCAGTTGGAATTTGAGTGATTTTGAGTTTTTTTGATTTGCAGGAAGTCATCAGATGCAGTGGTACGTTTTACGAGTAGCATCAAATAAGGAGCTGTATGTCAGAGACGCCCTGGTACAAAAGGTAGCGGCTGAGGGGCTTGGCGATGTTATAGGCAGAATAGAGGTGCCTGTAGAGAAGGTTAAACGTATCCGTGGCAGCAAGCAGACGGTTCATCAAAGAAAGCTTTATCCCGGATATGTATTTATGGAGATGGATGCAGACAAGGACGGCAGGGTGCCGGAGCAGGCGTGGTTTGCCATAAAGGAGACAAGCGGTGTGGGTGATTTTATAGGCACAGAAGGGATACCGACGCCGATGCGTGATACGGAATCGGCTAAGATGCTTTTAGAATCGGAGAAGCCTGAGAGCGCTCCGAGTATCAAGGTGGAGTTTTCCAAAGGCGACCGGATAAAGATACGTGAAGGAGCGTTCGAGAACTTCGAGGGAGTAGTTGATTCGATTGACCAGGAGCGAGGTGTAGTGAAGGTAATCGTGACGATATTCGGCAGAAGCACGCCTCTTGATATAGAGTACTGGCAAATCGAGAAGATATAGAAAGAG
>CAYXGT010000160.1:0-2989 GCA_964464635.1 uncultured Pirellulales bacterium
CATTCATCACTCAACAAGCTATGTCTTTAAACTTATAATTGATTAATATATTATTGTTTCAGGAAAAACAGACAGAAAGGATCACAAATTTCTATTTGGGGTAAGGTGCATTTTAGTTTACCATTTCCACTTTACTTTTAAGACTAAAAGCAAGTTTGGTGCCACTATAGCAGGGAAGGGCATAGAAGATAATTTTCTAAATAAACATCACTATATAAATTAAATAAAATACTATAAAACTTTCCGGAATCCTTGTATTAAAAGAGCAGGGGAGTTATAAATAAGTTTTTTAAAAAAGAGGGTTTTTAAAAGATCTGTCGTATAATGATATAGAAAGATTTAAAAGATATAGCAATTTCTTTTGTTAAAATATTAAAATCAAAATAAACTATAATTAAAAAGCTTTTATAATATTAATTATATTCTTCCAAGAAATATACTAAAACAATTTTAGGAGATCTATCCAAAAATCTTCCAAGAAACCTATTTAAAAATTATCAAGTTTAATAAGAAAGATTAAAAATTTTAATATCTATTACTTAAATCAAAAAATAGAAGAGGTGGTTTCTATGATTCCTTATGAAGAACCAGATTATATGAAGTCTGCTTTTAATTGTCCATATTGTAATGCATTTTCACATCATATATGGAATAAAGTCACAGTATACAGTATGGGAGATTCTAGTAAAAATGTACCTATTGGTTATACTGCATATTGTAATCATTGCAAACAATATTCTCTTTGGTATGATAAAAAAATGATTATTCCAAGTTCTGGAAATGCTCCCTTACCTAATAATGACTTATCAGAAGACATTAAGAAAGATTTCGAGGAAGCACGTTCTATTGTAAATAGCTCTCCGAGGGGAGCTGTAGCGTTACTTAGACTTTGTATACAAAAATTGTGTAAAGATTTAGGTGAAGAAGGGGTAAATATAAATGAAGATATATCTAATATGGTTAAGAAAGGATTACCTATAAAAATTCAAAAATCTCTTGATATTGTAAGAGTAATTGGAAATAATGCGGTTCATCCGGGTTTATTAGATATTAAAGATGATCAAGAAACTGCAAATAAATTATTTCATTTGATAAATTTAATAGTTGATGTAATGATTCCCCAACCTAAAGAAATTGATAAAATCTATGATAATTTACCAAAGAAAGATAAAGAAGCGATTAACAAGAGAAATAATAAATAAATTATATCAATTTTATCAAGTGAAATAATCAGTAAAAATATTTTTCACTATGATTAATCGGAAATTATTTAAAATTGAGGTGTATTTAAATGTCCCCAGAAAATATTTCTAATGAAAAAAAATTACTTTGATAGTGTCTAAGGAAGAAGCTTCTGAAAAAATAAAAAATCGGATAGAATTAGGTAAAAAAATGTTAAAATCTCCCATAAATAATGAAGAAGAAATTGAGGCTATAAAAAATAATAAAGCCAGTTGGTCAGATTTTAATGTTGAATTGTTAAAAAGAATATTTAGTAATGATTCAATTTCAAAAGAATATCAAAGCACACATGGAGCTGGGCGAGTAGCTTATTATGATCCCTATAGTAGTGGCAGGGCTTGGGGAGTACCGTTGGAAAATTTAAAAAATGATTTAAAAGCTAAAATAAATAAACTAGAATCGATTTTTGATAGACTTGAATTATTTTCTGAAAAAAGTAAAAATCAATTTGATAAATTAGTTGATTTGAATATATTTTGGGATTTATTACACCCTAAGATAGTTGAAGTCTCAAAAAACCGCTTTGAAACAAAACATTTTGCAGATTCAGTTGAGGCAGCATTTAAAGAAATTAATAACACTGTAAAATTAATAGTTAAGCAAAAAACTGGTAAAGAATATGATGGTGCCGATTTAATGAATAGAGCCTTTTCGGAGCAAAATACAATTATTGCATTGGATGATCTTTCTACTGCAACAGGGAGAGATATACAAATAGGTTATATGAAAATATTTTCAGGGTCTATGACTGGTATAAGGAATCCGAAAGCCCATGATAACATCACGATAGATAGTAAGAGAACGATTCATTTTCTCTTCTTGGCAAGTCTTTTGATGTTTAAAATAGATGAGAAAAAGTAAATAAAATAGGTATGGCTATTAAATAATACAATGTAAAAAGTTCGCACATTATAGTATTAATTAAAAAAATGTTATGGTTTGGAACGAATATAGAGCTTATTCTAAAAATGCATGGGTAGCTAGTTTTTAAAGCTTATCATATGCAAATAATTTCCCTAATCAACCAAAAGGGCAGGGGAGGGAAAACTGCTTCCAAACGATTAACAAATAATTTAAAATAATTCTTATAAATTACAAACTTTTTAAAGGGAGTAAGATTTTAATTTTAAATGAATAATATCAATAAATATATTAAAAATCCTTTGGTAATTCTTATAATAGCTGCACTTATCGGTGGATTTTTTGGTTCTTATTTCACATATCGTCTTAATAATGTATCAATAGAAAATCGAAATAAAGTGATAACAAAACAAGTAATGTTATTTATTCACAATGAAATATACGAAAATTATTATTTTAATCTTGATTCTAGCAATGATTATGAGCTTTTATTAAGCGTAGAAGGATTAGAATTACTTAATTTAAGAATTGGCAATTTAACTATTAAAGATAAACAATTATCTTCTCTTATTAAAATGTATATTGACTTTGGTGTTTGTAATAATAAGATAAAATATTGGGTAGGAACTACTCTGGATGAGATTATGGAACAATATGAATTCAGCGATGTTATAAAATGGCGAGATATTTGTCGACAAGTAATAAAAGATTATGAGATAGAATTCTGTAAGGATAAAAGTCTTAAATCTGAAATCGAAGTTGAATGAAAAGATTAAATATTTTCAAAAAAAAGAAGGATATTTGAAGTAGGTATAGTATATAAGATATAGAACTGTAAATGTCAAGCACTTTTCCCATCCCTTCGGTAAGTACATTTCCTATTAGT
>CAYXGT010000161.1:0-2987 GCA_964464635.1 uncultured Pirellulales bacterium
GCGAAGCTTGAATTCTAAAATGCCACGTCCGTAAGGGCGTGGTAGTTTACTTTTTAAGCTTTCATAATGCACAAAAGCTGATGTGGACATACTGGACTGGTCAGGCTGAAGCTTCTATGACCATCGCAAAACATAAAAGCATTTTTTAGGATCGCCTGCAATTTTTACTCAGACCGTGACGCCGATTTGAGCTGCGACTGCTAAAAGGTTGGATGATTAAGATCCACAAGGGAAATAATACGGTTACGAGGTTGTCACATTGTATAGAAGCCTTTTTATTTGGGCTGCCCAGAGTATCAGTGAAATCTGTTGCAAAACTGTTGCAGATGCTTTTTGAGCCCCGAAAATAATTGACAGCGTTCGCAGGAAGTTGTTATATTGAAAGCAGTTAAAATTTTGAGCGCCCGTAGCTCAGCCGGATAGAGCAACGGATTTCTAATCCGTAGGTCACAGGTTCGAATCCTGTCGGGCGTGGTTCATAAGACTATTTAATTAAATAACTTATAGAATTTCTTAATTTCCTATTTTTCCTCAAAAACAGGTGGTGATCCAGAATGATCCAGAAAGGGGGAGTTCCACTATCAAAATTCCTCATAAAAAAACCTCTTGATTTAGTATTTTTTACTGCTTTTCTGAGTTTGTTTTGGAAGGTAGAATATATGTAAATGAAAACAAAATTCAAAAAAGCTTTGCTTAGAATAGCGTTATTAGTTTTTGGCGTTCTAATTTTGTTTACTAATGGCTGTATGCCTGCTTTTACCCGCTGTAAGGGATATTTAAAAATACAAAATCAGCAAAGTAATGGAGATGAACGTTTTGTTGTAGTTTCTTTCTGGGATTATCCTGTTATAAACAACTCAAAGGGTAGGATAATAGTTAATGAAGTCATAGCAACAGAAAGCAAAATCCTAACAATAGACTTTCCTGTCAAAACATATACGGTCATATGGACTCCTGCCTTAGGAACCCAGCACCTTGCCCCTGAACCCGGAATTCTGGTATTTAGTAAAAATTATTTTCCCTCGTGGAATATTGGCGGCACAGAGGATGAACTGAGAATATGCTGCGGACCTCCAAAGTCAGAACATGAATTTGAGATTAAATTATTAGCCTCACCGGAAAATTTATTCGAGGAAAATAAATATTTCACAAAAGCATTTTTTGAAAAATTATTAGATAATAAGAAGGACTTGTTAAACAAGCTGAGAAAGTGCGAAGGATTAACTGATGAAGAAGAGGAGATGGTACTCGCAAATCTTTCCCGGATCGAAGAAATATTTAAAAGGGAGTTTGCCAATTAGCTCAATGCCCTCTGGTAAAAAATTAAATGACTTTGAGCCCGGATTGCTAAAGTTGACTAAATTTATTCTGAATTAGTCACAATTCTTGTCGTCCTTTTTTGGTTGTTATGGTGACTGTAAGAAGGTATAATAAGAGTAACGAGACGAAAAATCTGTAGTGGATTTAATTATTTCATTTTGGCTGAAGACGTACAGGGCAGACCAGTGTCTGAGCAAAAAAATGAAAGGAGAAAAAGTCTGAAAAGAACTAATTGGGTAATCAGCAGGCGGGATTTTCTGAAGGCTTCGGGTGTTTGTATTGCCGGTGCAGTTTTTGGTTCGCTTTCTTCGTGTTCGGTTTGCAATTCGAGGCTGTATTCAAAGAATGGCGGCATACGATTCGGGATAGTTTCCGATTCTCACTACGCAGATGTTGATAACTTAGGTACGCGATACTATCGTCAATCTCTTGATAAGATGACAGAGTGTGTCGAACTGATGAACAGAAAGAATGTGGATTTTATTATAGAGCTGGGTGACCTTAAAGACCAGGATACTCCGGGTGTTGAAGAAAAAACGATTGAGTATCTGCGTACTATCGAGAAAGTTTTTCAGAAATTCAATGGTGCGACTTACCATGTGATGGGTAATCACGATATGGATAGTCTTTCGAAGGAGCAGTTTCTTGCCAACGTAACAAATACAAACATCAGCAGCAACCGTAAGTATTATTCCTATGACATCAATGGTTTACATTTTATCGTTCTTGACAGCAATTACCTCAAAGACGGCAGCGATTATGACCATGGTAATTTTGTTTGGACCAGCACCAATATACCAGAGGAGGAGCTGGCCTGGTTAAAGAAAGACCTTACAGGGGCAAGGGGGGCGGTTATCGTTTTTAATCACCAGTTGCTTGATGGTACTGGCGATCATTATGTCGATAATGCCGGGGACGTAAGAAAAATATTAGAAGATTCAGGTAAGGTTCTGGCTGTTTTTCAGGGACATAATCACGAAGGCGGTTACAGCCTGATTGAGGGGATACACTATTATACTTTGAAAGCTATGGTGGAAGGTTCCGGACAGGAGAATAATGCTTATGCGGTGGTTGATGTGTATCCTGATAATAATATTGTTGTTAAAGGTTACCGCAAGGCGGTGAGCAGGGAACTTGGGGCGGCAGGGGCTGTTGGGGTATAAAAAAGCCACCGCAGCGGGTAACTGGTAGCTGGCTTTGGAAATTCCCGAATTTTTATGAAAACCTATGCATTAACCGGATGAACTGAACTTAAAGCATCATTCGGAGAATAATAATATTATTATTTGACCAATATATTGAAAGGGGGAAAAATGTCTGAGGAAAAAATGGGGAAGGTATCCTCTGTCCCTCCTGCTCTGCTAGACTAAAATTAGAATATATTATATCCGATCAAATGTCAATAATATTCCAAGAAAGCCTCATAAACACATACGGGCAATATAGGCATAAATTTATCTATATAAATACTCCTTTTTACTCCTAACTGATCCAGAAAGTGATCCAGTAATGTTCTATCAGTCATGCCTTCATTTTCTACTGGACTTCTAAATGAAATGTAAGTATTTTGAACTATTGATTTTATGAGTTGTAAGTGGTTGTATGTAAAATAGTTATAAAGGGCCAAATTTTATTCGAGACAAATTTCTAATTCGTAGGTCACAGGT
>CAYXGT010000162.1:0-2982 GCA_964464635.1 uncultured Pirellulales bacterium
ACTGGGCTGATGGAGGGATTGTTTCGACAGCAGAAGAATGTATCATTTTTCTCAAGTTATTTCCCCACAGGTTTTACACATTTTCCCCATTTATTAAGTAAATATGGTTAGTTTTAATTCCTCTGTCATTGTGAAGCACTATTACTTTGCCAAGCACTTTTAGAGGGAGGACAGACACCTATTTTTTTAGGATAAAAATAGACAAAAAAATATTTCTTTTGGAAAGCATGTGAAGTTGTGAAACTCGAATCAGAAATTTATAGTCCTTTGTATTTTGCTAAAGGCTTTTTTATTTTAAAAAGGATTTATAAAAGATTGGTAGTATAATAAATGTAGAATAATTATATTATATTGATATAAAGTACTTGAAAATATGCAAACTTAATAAAGGCATTTTAATAATTCGTAAACCTAAACTAAAATATAACCAAGTGACATAAAAAACGATACCATTCTAATCTTTTTTAAATGAGGTTCAACTGTTTATGTCGGATGATAAGAAAAACAAAAATTGGCTTAGGAGGAATGGCTATTTGCTCTGGTTGTGACAAAAAAATAATGAAACAAATGATAGGTTTAAAGACAAATGAATGAAGTTAAAAAAATAAAAATAGCAAAATATATATGTTATTTGACTCGTTTATTCCTCTTGGTATTTACTATTTTATGGATGCTCTTTGCACTATTATCCGGTGCTGAAAGGATGGGCGGAGGAATTAGAGGTATTATCTATAATGTACCAAACGCCTTACCCTGGTTTATTTTATTAATCTTTGTTCTTTTAGCCTTTAGATGGGAATTTATTGGTGGAATAGTGATTATTTTAATGGGTTTCTTCACCCTATTCTTCTTTAATGCCACAGAGAATCATTTTATCTTATGGATAATTTCTATTCCCATTATTATTTTTGGAATCATTTTTTTGATAAGTTGGCATCTCTCCAGGATAAAATTGCATCATTAAAAAGTGCAAATAATGTTTTTATTTTATTATTAATAATATGAGGTGTTCATGTTATGTCAAAAAAATTACCTTTTGATCCCGAGCTGATTGCCCCCTGTGGTATGAATTGCGCCATTTGCCGAAGCTATCTTTTATCAAAATGTGCCGGTTGCCGGATACGAAATAAAAAATGTGCCTTTGTCAAGAAACGCTGTGAGGATAACCTGAAACTATTAAAAGGTGAGGTAGATTATTGCTTTGAATGTCAATGCTTCCCATGTGAGGCCTTAAGGAAACTGGATCATAATTACCATGAAAGATACGGGATGAGTATGATTGATAATCTGAGATCCATCAAGGAAAAAGGGATCCATCAATTTATTCTTACTCAAAATCATCGCTATAGCTGCCCGGAATGTGGTCATATGATTTCAGTTCATGATCAAAAATGTCTCTATTGTGGTAGAAAATATGAAACAAACTGTTAAGGTATTGATAAGGCAAGGGGACATGTTTCGTTTGATATAATCAATTAATTTCTCACATGGAAAAGAGTGGTTTTACATCAAGAGACTCAAGAAAGTAAAAGAGGTCGGGTCTCAACTTTTAACCAGCTTTATCTTTTTTTCCAAAACTATAAATAACAGGGCGGCGATTAATGCCATGATGCTCCCATAGATAAATGGTGCGCTAACCCCTAGATTATCCCAGAGCACCCCCCCAATAAAAGAAGAAAAGAAAGTGCTAAAGCCAATGGTGGTCTGATAAATACCAAAAGCTGTTCCCGTTTTTTCCTGTGGGACCAGATTAGAGATATAGGCCTTCCCGACTCCTTCAGTGAGAGCCATATATATCCCGTAAACCGGGAAGAGGAACCAGAGGTAGAGACTGGAATGAATCAGACCAAGAAAGAGATAGACCACAGAAAAGAGTAAAAATCCGAAGAGAAGTACTTTTTTAGGCCCGACCTTATCTGAAATAATGCCAGTAGGTATCGAAAAGAGTGAATAAGTTATATTAAAAAGGACATAGACCAGCACAACCAAGCTTAAAGACAAACCTAAATTTTGTGCTCTTAAAATTAAAAAAGCATCCGAACTGTTCCCCAGGGAAAAGACCAGGCTGATTCCTAGAAAGATCTTAAAGGAAGGGTCCAGATTAGCCCAATCAAAATGAAAATGAGCAGAAGTGGCAGCTGCCTCTTTCTTCTTTTCTTTTACCAGAAAAATAAGCAGAAGGATGCCGATAAAAGCAGGAATAAAAGCAAGAAAAAAGATTAAGCGAAAGTTATTGTTGGATAAACGGATGGCTAAAAGTGCAAGCAAGGGACCAACCACGGCTCCTTGGGTATCCAGGGAGCGGTGAAAACCAAAAGCTCTCCCCCGAGCGGAAGGATCTGAACTTTCGGTGATCAGGGCATCTCTGGCTGAAGTGCGTATTCCTTTTCCAAAACGGTCGACAAATCGAGCCAGCAGAACGAGAGGCCAGCTGAAAGCTAAACTCAAAAGTACTTTGGAAACCGATGAAAGGGAATAGCCGGCAATAGCAAAAGGTTTTCTCTTTTGTGACTTATCGGATAGCCAGCCGGAGACAGCTTTTAGGATACTGGCTGTTGATTCCGCGATACCTTCTATTAAGCCGACAACGGCGACTGGTGCCCCTAAGACACTGGTCAAAAAAATGGGGACGATCGGATAAATCATCTCTGAGGCAACATCATTAAAGAAGCTCACCAGCCCTAAAGCGAGAACGTTTTTTGAAATCCCCATCTTTGAAAGATAGGTATATAGCTTGTTTTTTTTATTGCTGCTTTCCATACTTCTTACCCCTTTATCATTTAAGATAATAACAGAAAATGGGAACAAATTCTATTTTTTTATATAGATCTTTTCCGTAATTGGGGGTAGCGGTTCCTCTTCGATGCAAGACAAGTGGAGATTTCGTTTGACAGAACCAATATGGTGCTTTATATTTTACTAAATGGCTTTTTTTGTTTGAAAAAGGATTTATAAAAGATTTGTAGTATAATAAATATAGAA
>CAYXGT010000163.1:0-2972 GCA_964464635.1 uncultured Pirellulales bacterium
TGCTGATAGATATGATGATAGCGAGCGTTCTTTTGAGTGCGGGGATGATGATGCTTCCGCCGGTGATGATATCGCTGCCTTTTAAGCTGATATTGTTCATACTCGTGGACGGATGGGGTCTTTTGGCGAAGAGTCTGAGCCTCGGTTTCAGATAGCGATTTTTTAAGGATGTTTTATGAACAGCAGTTTTATTCTTTATCTCGGCAGGCACAGTCTTGAGACGGCATTGCTCGTTTCGGCGCCGGTTTTACTGACCTGTATGATAGTCGGGATAACGGTGACACTGTTTCAGGCGGTGACGTCCATACGCGATATGACATTGACGATAGTGCCGAAGCTCCTTGCGGTCGGCGTGGTATTGTTGATATTCGGCGGATGGATGCTCGAGATGATGCTCAAGTTCACGATTGAAATTTTCGCGTGCATACAGAGTATCGGGCAGTGAGCTATGGATTTTATGATTGAGAGGCTTCTTGGTTTTGCTCTTGTGCTGACGCGGCTGTCCGCTTTTTTTCTTGTCGTACCTGTTTTCGGCTCGACGAGTATTCCGGTGCGTATTCGCGTTGCTGGGGTGGTTTTACTGTCGGTATTTTTTTCGATGTCGGTCTCGCTCGGCTTTGAGTCGGGTGGTGTTTCTGGACTGGAGGCTGGACTTTATTTATGCAATGAGGCGATTTATGGTTTCTGCCTGGGATTGATTGCATCGATTCTATTTTCGGCGGTGAAAGTCAGCGGCAGGATAGTCGAGCGGCAGATGGGTTTTGCGATGGCTGAGACGTTCGACCCTTTGAGCGGCGAGCGGGGCCAGCCGTTAGGGACGCTTTTCGAGATGATTTTTATTCTTTTGTTTTTGTCAGCGAACGGGCTGCATCTTTTTTTGATGGTAATAGGCAAGAGTTACGAGATATTTCAGCCTGGGAGTATGCCGGGGATTGCGTCGATGGCGGAAGGTGTTGTTGAGGCGGGGTCGGTGATGCTTATGGCTGCGCTGCGGCTGGCGGCGCCGATGCTGGCGGCATTTTTGGTGCTGATGGTTATATTAGCGGTTCTGGCGAGGATAGTTCCTGAGATGAATATACTTTTTGTGAGTCTGCCGCTGCGGGTTGGTCTTGGTTTATTGATGGCGGCGATATTTTTGCCGTTTATTCAGGGATTTGTGTCCGAGTTTTCAGGATGGATGGAAAAGCTGGTTGCTTTTTAAGGTAACACGGACATCTTGTCCGTGTTGACACGGGCTGGAAGCCCGTGCTACTTTTAGGGATGTGATTTATGGCAGAGAAGCCGGCGGCGGAAAAGACAGAACAGCCGACCCCAAAGAAGATATCCAAGGCGAAAGAGAAGGGGCAGGTGGCACACAGCGCCGAGGCTGCGTCAGCGGCGACATTAGTTGTGCTGGTTTTGATGACAGCTCTGCTGGCACCATCTATTTTGAGATGGCTTTGTACGGAGATGACCGATTCGATGAGTCCGGGAGCGGAGGTCTTCAGCGGTGCGGGCTCATTTGTGAGCTTTGCGAAGGAGAAATTAGTAGATTTTTTCATAGTTGTGGCTCCTTTTTTTTTAGCTCTTTTTGCCGGCTCTATACTGGCTAATGCGGCGGTTAGCGGTTTGAATTTTTCGCCGGGTGCGGTGAGTCTGAAATTCAGCTCGATAAATCCGGTGACAGGTTTTCAGAAGCTTGTTAACGGCAGGTCATTAGTCAGGCTGTGCCTTTCAGTTGTGAAACTCGCCTTTATAGGTTTGATAGTCTGGTTTTATCTTGCGGATAAGCTCGATGTTCTGGCGAGGCTGCGATGGGAGTGGTCGTATGAGATACTCGCGGGGATAGGTTCGATTATATTCGGGCTGATGGTACGGGTGTGCATCGGGATTGTTTTGATAGCACTTGCTGATGTGATTTATCAGAAGTGGAAATTTATCCAGGATTTGAAGATGACGCGGCAGGAGGTTAAAGAGGAGCGCAAGCAGACCGAAGGCTCGCCCGAGGTTAAGGTGAGGGTTCGCAAGGCCCAGTTTAAGATGGCTGTAAAGCGGATGCTGCGAGATGTACCGAAGGCCAATGTCGTTCTTGTTAACCCGACGCACGTTGCTGTTGCCCTTAAGTATGACGCAAAGACGATGGATTCGCCTGTTGTTGTCGCCAAGGGAGCAGGATACGTGGCGGAGAAGATACGAAAGATAGCGCAGTCATACGGTGTGCCTGTGATACGCCGGCCTGAACTGGCAAGGACGATTTATAAAACCGTTGAGATAGGCAGAGCGATACCAGAGGTGCTCTACGTTGCGGTTGCTGAGGTGCTGGCCTTGATTTACCGGCTGCGACACAGAAGATAAAAGTTGTTTGTAATTTTCGATAGAAAGTTTAATGCGGGGCGGTGGACTCGATTTTCTGTAATTTTGGCTGAATATGTTTGCCTGCATAGCTGAAGGATTTGTAGAGCATAAAAAAGAAGATTATTACAACCAGCAAAAGAGCAACTCCGGTCAGCCAATAGTGAGGGCGGAATTTTTTCAGAGAGGGAGCGAAGGCGATAAGACCAAAAACGGCTGCCAGAACGATGACAGCATCCCAGCTTGCGCGCTGCCAGTAACTGCCGCCGAGATGTATCCACATTCCGAATTCATCAAAGGTCAGAGCCATACCTATTCCATAGAAAGCAGCTGCTTTAGCAAGTTTTCGGCCGGCAGGGCGTACCAGCAACAGATAACCTCCAACGGCTGACAGCAAAAAAATGCCGTAGTTGAGGTGATGAACATGTGTGCCTCCGAGGTGCAGATACAGGTCTGGTATTTGCCGGGACATAATCAGAAAAACAATGACCCTGGCGCAGATAAAAGTCAGCAGGAAAGCCAACAGCACAGTTCGGGCAAGATGAGCAAAAAAGGAGGACTGTTTTGAATCAATTTTGTTATTTAGCAGCATTTCGGATTAACCTTACCATTTTGCCGATTTGATATTATATCATAAGGTT
>CAYXGT010000164.1:0-2774 GCA_964464635.1 uncultured Pirellulales bacterium
CTATATGGGGGACAACTTTATCCAGTTGTAAAATCCTAATCTGTTTTTAGAAATGAAAATACTTCCTTTTAGTAGTGTATTATTTTCTGCCTAAAAACAAAAAGCCTAGCCCTAAAGAGTTGGAATAAACTTGAAGATTTTTCTATCAAGTATTTGCAAATTTTTTAGGAAGAATTTTTCAGATAGAAAGACAGAGCAAGAGAGTCATCAATTGTTTTCTTATACTGTCTTTTTATTTTGAAGTGAAATGGTTTGCATGAATTTAATAAGGGAGAGTTTGGTTTTAGAAATAAATATATCAAAGGTGAAAAACAGACCCCTTTTACTTTTCCTAATAAATAATATTTATATGGAGTTGGTATGGAAGAAAGAGTTAAACAATTATTAGAAAAACATAAGGATGATAAAGATCTGACTTCAGAGAAAGATTATATAAAGCCTGGTTGGGATTGGTCAGAGGCAGATTTAAGCGGTTGGAACCTTGAAGGATTATTCCTATCTGATCTAAAAAATAAGGCAATTTTTTTTAATGTTAATTTTCGAGAAACAAACTTAAAAAATGTTTTAATGGATGGAGCCAATCTAAGGAAAGCAAATTTTTACAAAGCTGATTTACGTCAAATTGGATTATATAAAGCTGATTTACAATTAGTTACTTTAAGTTGTGCAAATTTAGAAAATGTATCTATATCCAAAGCAAATCTAAAAGATGCATTTTTATCCGGTACTAATTTGAAAAAAGCTCACTTATTTGATGTAAATCTAAAAAATGCTGAATTATGGGATTCTAATTTTCAAGAAGCTGATTTGTGGGGTGTAAATTTTTCAGGAGCTATTTTAGTGGGAGTAAATTTTTCAGGAGCTATTTTAGTGGGAGTGAATTTTAAAGATGCTGATTTTGATGAAAGAACATATCTTCATAATGTGAACTTTTCAGATTGTAAATTAGATAACTCAACCTTGAAAAATGCATACTTGAATTTAGATCGAATAATAATACAAGAAAAAGAAAATAATTATTATGAAGCAAGAAGAATTTACTTGTCTTTGAAAAATTATTTTAAAAAAGAAGGAATGTACAATATATCAGGAGAATATTATTATCGAGAAAAATTAATGGAAAATAAATGTAATTTAGAAGATAAAAAATATTTCGAATGGATTTTTAATTCATTTTTTAATTTAATTGCCGGATATGGCGAAAGATGTCTAAGAGTAATAATTGGGTGGTTTATTATTATATTTGGATATGCTTTTATATATTATTATTTTAGTGGAATATATGACGGAATGGCATATAAAATTACTTCTTATAATGCAAAATTCTTAGAAGCGATATATTTCAGTATTGTTACCTTTACTACATTGGGTTTTGGTGATTTAGCTCCAAAACCTGGTTTATTTCAATTAATTACTTCCTCTGAAGCACTTGTAGGCGCAATATTTATGGCATTATTTATCTTTGTTTTTGCAAGAAAAATGAGTAGATAATACTTAATATTTGACAAGCATTTATAACAAATTTATTCTTATTTTATATGACCAAGGAGAATTATTAATGAACGAGAGATGGACTAAAATTGCTTTTTGCCCTCATTGCGGTAATATAACAACACAAATATCATTATATACTCATGTCTTTGAAAGTGTTTATACCTTTTTTGATAAAGAGCATGACATAGAATACGATAAAAAGATCCAGGAGCAATTTTATTTGGCCATCTGTGGAACTTGCAAAGGAGCTCTTTTATATAGTGGAGATTTTGGTGTGCCCGTATCCATGGAAGAAGTTTTCAAACAAAGTTATTTAATTTGGCCTCAACAAAAAATATTATCTGAAAAAATCCCAGAAAAAATCAGAAGATATTATGAAGAAGCGATAAGAATTAAAATGATAGCTCCAAATGCTTATGCTGGGCAAATAAGAAAGTGCTTGGAAGCTCTATGCGATGATAGAAATATAAAACAAGGAAGTCTATTTATTCGATTAGATGAGTTAGCATTAAGAGGGGAAATACCTAAACATTTTATTGAAATGGCAAATATTTTAAGATTTTTTGGAAATATTGGTGTTCATTCTATTGAAACAAATACACCTATACCCGTAGATACAATAGAAGATTTTTTTATTGCAATTATTGAATATGTTTATGGTTTTCCAAGTAGAATAGAAGAAATAAAACAAAGCTATAAAAAAATATAAATAGAAAATTAATAAATAAATAATTGTATTTTTCCGTGCTTTATTCTGTATATATGAATTCTGACCTTATCCCATAAAAGCACGCTTTCAGACATCAACCCGGGGAGGCGGGTAGGATTCGAACTCAGAGATAGTTATTCTAATTATTGAAATTTACATATTATTAAATAAAGAAATTCTCTAAAAATATAGTGGAATTGCTAAATTGTATTTTTAACCAGGAATTGGGTGCTATATAAACTTGTACTATATTTCGAGCACTATTCGAAAAATCTTATATACTGCTTTATTTAGGAAGCCAGAGAATAACAAATATTTACTACTTTTTCTAAACTATGATAAACTTTTCCAGTTTCATCGATTATACAAAAGTTGCAAAAATTATCTAACATCCTCCGATAGAAACCTTAATCAACTCCCCCAGCTTATAGATTTTTTGCATATCTTCAATAATTTGGTTACAATTAGAACATAAAAGCAGACAGAAAAATCCACCGATAAATAATTAGAAAATAATTTCATAAGGAGGATATTAAAATGAAATTAAAAGGAATGAAAATTGCAATTTTAG
>CAYXGT010000165.1:0-2761 GCA_964464635.1 uncultured Pirellulales bacterium
ATTTATTTCCATCAGTTATGATACAACAAATGGTGAATTGTGAGAAGATAAATAGACACCTATTTTCATGAAGTAAAAATAATTAGAAGGGCTGTTTCTTTTGGAGAACATGAATTCTAAACGAATATCGGAGACGGTGTACTAGGTCAATAATTTGATATCTTTTAGAGGAAAGCCTATGGAGCCTGAGGAGTTTCTATACCTGATGGTTGAGGGTTTAGGGGAAAGCCAAACCATAGAAAAAATAGAATGTGTCTCGGTTTACAGTTAACTAACTCTTTACAAATAAACGTAAACAGAATACAATAAACGTGTAAATGTAAAAAGGTGGTGTTGGTATGAATCATGAAGAGAAGTTGATTGAGATTATTAAAGATAATAAAGGATTAATATTGTCATCGCAGGTAGATCAATTAGGGATCCCAAGAATTTATTTATCAATCTTAGTCAGAAAAGGGTTTATAGAAAAAATTAAAAGAGGTGTATATTTAACTGTTGATGCTTTTGATGACGAAATGTTTAGAATCCAAGCAAGATATCGTAAAGGAATTTATTCACATGGGACAGCTTTGTATCTACATGATTTAACAGATACAACACCAAATCATTATACAATGACTTTTCCAAATAGCTATCATGTAAAATCACTCAAAGAAGAAGGCATAGTCACATTTTATGTTCATAAAAACTTGCATGACATAGGTAAAGTAGAATTATTATCTAGTTTTGAAAGAAATATTAGCACCTATAATATTGAGAGAACAATTGTAGATATAGTTAGAAGTCGAAATCAAATAGATACTGAAATGTTAAACAATGCTTTAAAACGTTATGTAGTTAGGAAAGATAATAATATTACCATGCTTATGAAATATGCAAAATTGTTTAAGGTTGAAAAAATCATACGACAATTTATGGAGATTTTACTGTGAGAAATGCGATGCAGTTAAAAGCTAAAATAAGAAATATTTCCAAGGAGAAAAGAATTTCAGCACAAGTAATTCTCCAGAATTATATGATGGAAAGATTACTAGAGAGAGTTTCTAGCTCGCCTTATAAATCAAGTTTTATATTAAAAGGTGGGATGCTAATATCAGCAATGATAGGGCTTGAAAGTAGAACAACAATGGATATCGATGCAACGATTAGAAATCATCCGCTTACTGTAGAAAATATTCAAAGAATATTTAATGAAATTCTTGCATTAGATATTAATGACGGTGTTAGTTTTAGATTAAAGTGGATAAATGAAATTAGAGAGAATGACATATATAGTGGATTTAGAATATCTATGGATTGTTTCTATGATACTCTCACAGTTTCAATTAAAGTTGATTTAACATCTGGAGATAGAATTACCCCACATGCAATCGAATATAAATATAAATTATTGATGGAAGAAAGATGGATTTCAATTTATTCATATAACTTAGAAACGATATTAGCAGAAAAAATTGAGACTGTTCTCTTCAGAGGAGTTTTAAATACTAGATCAAAGGATTTTTATGATATATATAAACTGAGCAAATTAAGAGGAATCGGCATTGATTATTCTTTGTGCAAAAAAGCTCTTATTGCAACTATGGAAAGAAGAGAATCAATTGATATACTCTCAAACTCAGAAAATATACTTGATTTTATTGGAAAAGATAAATTTATTCGGGAACGTTGGGCAAAATATCAAAGGGAATTCAATTATGTTAATGAGATATCTTTTACTGAAGTAATGGATGAAATTAAAAAAGTAATTTTTGAATTGGTTAAATAGTGATATTGCAAGACCCCACCCCTTAAATATAGAAACAACCTCTTTCTTTTGATATATTTATTTGACAGAGCAGGGGTATTGTAGTATATTGTCATTGTATTCATTAAGTCTCTTTGAAAAAGAAATAAGGAATAATAAGACAATGGAAAAAAATAGGTATTCAGAGTTATCGAAAGATGCCGTTTATTTACTCTCTCGTTCAGAGTTCGAGAAGCAAAAAGTTATTACAACTGATTACGCAGTAAAAGTATTAGGTAATTATCGAAAAGCTACCAGATTGCTCGATAAACTTGCCAAAAGAAACCGTCTTATCCAGCTAAAAAGAGGGAGATATCTTGTGGTACCATTAAAAGCGCCAAATCAAAGTTGGATGCCGCATGAATTTGTTGTTTCCTCTTTATGGATGGGCGAGATTCCTTATTATGTCGGTTATAGCTCAATGTATAATTATTGGGGTTTTACAGAACAGATTCCTCAGAAAGTTACTATCTTGAATACAGAAACAAATCGGATGCGTAAGATTGGGAAAATAAGTTTTCGGGCTATGAAGATATCTTCTAAAAAAATGTATGGAATAAAAAAAATAAGGATCGACGAAGAGTATGTGTCAATTAGTGATAAAGAACGCTCACTTGTCGATTTTATTTTCAAGCCCATTGGTTCGTGGGGAAATGTACAAGAGGTAATTAATGAACAAATCAAAAAGATCGATGTGAAGAAGTTTGTGCGCTATTTAAATAAATTTCCGGTTATCGCTGTCCGTAAACGTGCGGGGTTTATGCTTGAGCGTGCAGGTGTTTCTTCGGAGAAGCTGAGCAGATTGAAATCATCTATAGGTAGGGATAATTCATATGCTCCTTTTAATCCTTTTATTAAATCAAGGAAAGGTGCTGTTAATCAAGATTGGAAGGTTATCTTGAATGGATAAAAATATATTGAAGGACGTTATTTATTATCTTTCGGGTAAGCAGGGATTTGTTGCTTCTGTAATAG
>CAYXGT010000166.1:0-2747 GCA_964464635.1 uncultured Pirellulales bacterium
TCTTTGTCACAATTCGGTTCACAGGAAGCACATTGCGCATCATTTAATGCTATATCTACGACGTAATCGCAGAGCGCGTCCTCTCCCTCATTACACTTATTCGTAATAGGGTCCTGAAAGGACGGACAATTCGCATATGCAATTGGTAATTCACCGTAATCACACTGGCCATCTTCTGTGCAACTATCTATACACATGTCCTCCGCCTCATCGCAGCACTCACCTGATTCACATCGATATTCACATTTGCAATCAATACAATCATAACACATAGGACAATTTAAGGAAGTTTTACATTGGGCTCCCGCTTTAAGTTGGCACTCGCAATTTTCACACTCTTCGCACTCCGACGAACAGCTATAACCGAGACAACCACATTCGGCTAAACAAACGCATAAGTGACAACCAACACAAGTATAACAATCGGGGCAGTAGGAATCTCCGCAACACTCCGATGTACAAGAGCACCAGCAGTCTTCACACGATTCACAATCCGGACAGCCGCCCCAAAACCAACAATCGCCATACTGTACCCAATCGCCATCCTGGCATTTATAACACTCGCCCGGTGGGTCTCCTTCACAGTCGCAGGCTATAGCCGGGATGGTTAGCGTAAATAATAATAAAGAAGCCAGTAAAAAGGTAATGGATTTTATCTTCATTTGTCCTGTTCCTCCAATGTTTCAAGTCTGGTCTTTACAGTTTCTACATAAGGGTCAGCCGGATGTGCGGTTTCAATAAATGCGCGATAAAGTTCTATAGCCATTTCCGATTCGCCCATTTTTTCGTAAGCCTGGCCCGTAAGATATTGCCGGAAGCCTTTTGATTTGAAGGAATTGTCACAGTAATATTTCCGCTTATATCTGAATTTGCAGATGGTAAGGCCAGATTTAGTCTTCTTTTGTTACGGGAATGAGTTCTTCGTTTTTATAGATGTACTCCTTGTCCAGAATTTTGTCTATAAACTTATCATCATTCTTCAAGTTGAGATTTTTGTATGTAAATGTCTTTGTGGGTATAGCTTCGTTAACTTTTTGATTTTTGAAAGTGATTTTCTGCTCTCTCTCAAGTTTACCACTTGGTACGTCAAAGGTCTGCTCTGATCTATGACAGGGAATGTAAACATCATCCAGTCGTGTATATTCCAATACAACTTTTTTAAACGTAATTTTATTTGCGTCTTTTCCGTTTTGATAAGTTGTTTCAAACGAAACAACGTTAAAGCCATTATCCCCTGAGAAGACCATTTCATGGAATAAATAGTTCTCATCGCCTTGAATCCTGCTTGGCATGATTATACGATAGTCGTTAGTGTCTTCTGTTTTACGTTCTTCTACTTGTAAATCAAATTCGCCAACACTGAATTTGCCATGTTTTTTGATGTGCTCTACAATCCTGGGGAAAAATTCCCAGATTTGATCTCCTATTGATAAAGAACCTCTTGGGTCATACACTGGGTGCCCACTGCACTTTGAGCTGTTCGGGCATGATTGTTTAACAGCTCTGCGGCTCATAATAACGCCATCACGCATTGTATCTGCTATACAATCTATCTGATATTCAGGCGTGAGTATGGCTTCTCGATTACCGAGTATCCCTTTTGCTTCCAAATCCTTACCATTTTCAAGGTCAATATACAGCAAGGGTTTTGCAGAATCACTATAATACTCTACATAAAGCAACTCATTTTCAGCATCTAAAGAAAATTCAATATTCGTTTCTCTATGCTCGAGCAGTTTCTTTGGGGCCTGTCCTGAGTATTTTGTATTTTCTGTAAAAACTTCTTTTGCTCTGTCATCCACATAAATGTAGTCTGTTACAATCTCCAATTTGCCTTGCCATGTCTTGATTTGTTCGAAATTACTTTTGGTCCGATTTGATATCATAGTCAGTATATCAGGTATCTTGTTAGGATCAACAGGTTTAAATTCGGCTGCAGTGTTATTACTTAGAGTTTCGCCAGTAAATAAAGTAAAAAATACAATGAACAAAGAGATTTTTAACAGACTTAAAATTGTTATTCTTTTCATAGCTAATGCTCCTTATTGAGAAAAATCTTTCTTTTTTTAAAATATTTGTGTGATTATACTATCCTTTAATCACAGTTCCAACTAGGCTCGTAGTTTTTTATTCCTGGGTCTAATGGGTCCCTGATGCATTCGTAACATGTAGTACCAAGCTCGTTAGCAAGACAATCCCAATCCCACGAAAACGGCGGCGCGACCATTACTAATTCGCACAATGCCAAGTAATCCGGATTATCCGCGCATTGATAGATTGTATTACAATGAACGTCATCCACCCTTTCACAGTCCTCGGGACATCCAAAATGACAAACGTAAGGATTATTGCCAGTAGTAACGCTTTCCGGTAAATTATTACACTTCCAAGGTAGGTTGTAGCAGGCTACACATTTTATATCCCAGATCGAAGTGCATATGTTTTGTTCCTGTTGTATGCATGGCATTTCACACGATCCATCATCGCAACAAACATCACCTTCCCAACAACAATTACCATGGCAGCAGGTTTTGTCAGAGTCGCAACAATAACCATTGGCGGCGTCAGTGCAACATTTTTTGCCTGTACCACCACAAACCTGACAGGTGCCGTCCAAGCAGTCTTCGCATTTTGAAGGATCACACTGGGATTCGCACTGGCAGTATACGCAGTTCCAGCAGTCTGGTGGCCCGCAATCGGAATCTCCACAACAATCCTCATAGCATTTACAGTCGCCCCAGGTGCCT
>CAYXGT010000167.1:0-2742 GCA_964464635.1 uncultured Pirellulales bacterium
TTAAACAAATATTATTTAACTTTTCAGAAAATAATGCCAGCCCACCATGATTTGCTTGCATTTGACCATCTGCTATTAAAGTTTGCATCATTTCCATTTACTTTTTTTGTTTTTGTATTAATCTTTTATATTTTTAATTTTAGATTTCCTCCCTGATCAAATTCCAATTTTCCCCAAGATAATTCATAGGAAATATTCTTTCTATCTTTTATTTCTTCCCATATTGGTTCTGATATATACATCTCATCAAGTTTTAATGTATTTTTTATGATAATAATTCTGGGAGGTATACCTGGTAAGTTCCATATAGTTTTTAAGCCTACTTCAATTGCTTCTTTATCTGTATCGAAGACTATCGGAATTCTTGCTCTATCGAGGAAGGTTGTAGTAATTGTGTTCATATTTGTTGCTTTAAAATCTATTTTTTCATATAATCTCCTCGTGATCATATCAGCCATTCCTATCCCCAAAGCGTTTCCGTGAGTTTCTGAGGTTAAATCTAAAACCAATATCTTTTTAATGATAGGAGGTTCGTATTCCCCTGCCTTAAAATCTTTTATTCCACCAATTATATTAGTATCCATCCCTGTGCCACTGATGTTTTTACCCATTTCTTGAATAATAAGAATATCTATATTTTTTACCGGAAGTTTAGGTAATATCTGTTTGCATTCCCTTAGCAATTCCTTATCTAC
Organism: uncultured Pirellulales bacterium; assembly: GCA_964464635.1. Taxonomy (GTDB): domain Bacteria; phylum Planctomycetota; class Phycisphaerae; order Sedimentisphaerales; family Anaerobacaceae; genus CAYLMG01. The sequence goes on from CAYXGT010000167.1 coordinate 696, forward strand.
TCGGACTAATTCTTCTGGTCTAGCTGCCACAATTTTAAGGGTTTGATCATAGCCATTTTCTAAAATACCAAAACCTGCTAAAATAGGTGCTTTTTTAAGGATTACTCTAGCAAATTCGATCATATAATCTCGAATTCCCTTTACCCCCAAAGAATGTACTAATTTCGCACCTTGATGGTTACCCAATCCAACTGATAGCATTTTGTGCAAACCGCTTTCAATTTCTGCCTTAAAGGCAGTATGAACTTTTATACGATTTACAACAATAATTCCATCAGCATTGTATGCGATTTTGTCGAAATATACTGGTAAACCATTTTCAAGTCGACCCAATTCAACTACCTCCATAGAAGCTTTTATTGGCACGCCCATACTTTTTTCTGTAATTCCATAATTAGTTAATATCTCTTTCTGCCCTTCTGCGGTAGCTCCACCGTGAGATCCCATTGATGTAACAATAAAAGGTATGCCTTTTCTTTTCTTAATTTCATAAATAATACTTTTAATAATTAATTGGAGATTATCAATCCCCCGGCTTCCAACGGTAATACCAACTTTCATTCCAGGCATAATTTTTCGATCTAGTTGAATTCTTTTAAATTCCTCGGAAATAAACTCAGGAATATTATTTAATTTTTTATTATCAAATTTTTGATGTATTTTTATTAACTTTAAATTTTCCATCATTATAAACCTCCCTAAAAGTTCATCTTTTAATAATTTATGGAAAGATCGCTTGGTCTTTTACTCATAATTTTTCCAAGGCGGTTTTTATTTTTTCCATACCTTTTTCAATATTCTCATAAGAGGTAGTATAAGCAAATCTAACGCATCCTCCACCTAATTGTCCAAAGGCATCTCCTGGTATAACTGCTACTCTGGCTTCTTCAAGTAAATAATCACAAAATTCTTTTGAACTTAGACCAAATTTTTTAATGGAAGGGAAAATATAAAAAGCTCCTTGAGGTCGAGCATAAGGAAGTTCTAAATTATCTAAATAAGACATCATTAGCTTACGTCTTCGGTCAAATTCCTGAACCATTTTTCCTACACATTCTTGAGAAGAGAGCAAGGCTACCTTTGTTCCCTCTTGGACAAAGGTATTAGGGCAACTTAAAATATGTTGATGCATCTTTAAGGCTTGTTTTGTGATAGCCTTTGGTGCAACTAAATAACCTACTCTCCAACCATCCATAGCATAAGTCTTGGAGAGGCTTCCTATAATAAGAGTTCTCTCTTTCATGTCTTCAAATTTGGCAATACTTATGTATTCTACGTTATCATAGATCATCTTATTATATATATCATCTGATATTACCAGAAAATTATACTTTTTTGATAGATCAGCTATTTTTTCCAACGACTGGCGACTAATTACCTGTCCGGTTGGATTATGAGGAGAAGTTAAGATGATTAGTTTAGTCTTTCCGGTGATATATTTTTCTAAGTTTTCAGGCTGTTTTAAAATTATATCCAAGGGAAAATTAACTATGGTTGCCCCCCCTAAAAATGACCAACCGCTATAATAAACATACATTGGCTCAGGAATTAAAACTTCATCACCAGGAGTCAGAATAGTTTGTGTGGCGATATAATTTGCCTCAGTTGCTCCTGCTGTAACAATAATTTCATCAGGTTCAACTATTAATTGAAAATCTTCCTTAAGTCTATAAACTATTGCCTCTCTTAAATCTGAGGTACCAGCACTGGCAGTATAATGGACTAAACCTTTATCTAAGGCAATTTTTGTTGCCTCTTTTATATGTTTTGGTGTATCAAAATCAGGTCGACCTATGGAAAAGTCAATGACCTCAATACCCTGATTTATTAAGTACTTTGTTTTGTCCATAACTTCTCTAATCTTTGAAGGATAAATACCTTGTACTCTATCACTTAAATATGAATTAATCATTATAAATCACCTCGGGTTATGGTTATTATTTCAGGAATCTTTTAAAATATTTTCAGAATAGGAAAATTACTCATAGCACTAATTATTTATGAGTCCACTCTAAAAAGTCAATTATAGGATGAATTATTTTTAGTT
>CAYXGT010000168.1:0-2700 GCA_964464635.1 uncultured Pirellulales bacterium
ATTCTTTTACTCTCACTCGCCCGGTTTCCCGGTATTCCTTTATTTGTCTGGTAACCTGGGGTCTGGAATATCCGGTTACTTTCTCTATGTACTTCTTTATTAAACCTTTTTCTTTCTTTGGTAAGTATAAATAATCAAACCTTTTCAGCGTCTCTTCTATCCATTGATACGCCTCCTTTCGAAATCTCTTTTTAAATTCTATTACATCCGATTCTTTCAAAAACCTCTTTACTTCCACAATACTGCTTAATTGTGAGTCATTCATAGTTATCACCATAATATAGCTATTATGACTCTTAGCTTTAGGCTGTCAAACTTTCATTTGTCAAGAGCTTCTTTCAGGCCTCTTTCAGGCTCATCTTCAGATTAGAAAAGAGTGGGAATTGACAAGCTCCCCCTATTGGACACGTTCAGAACTTTTAAGGGAAATATGACGGCAGAAAATATTAGATTAAATCAGTTAATTCTTCAATATTAGAGCAATGTCTAAAAACTAAAAAGTGAAAGTTATTAGACGATTTTTGCAACTTTTGTTTAAGTGATGAGACTGAAAAAGTTTATCAGGAATTAAAAGAGGTTATCGGGTTATTGAGCTAGTACAACTGTTCTTTATTCCTACGATAGAGTCTTCTTATGTATGTGTAGGCTTTCAATTCACTCGTAGCAAAAAAAGCTCCTGGCGGACGGTCTCTTAATATGATTATTTACAGTGGCAGTTTCGGGGAAGTATGGGAAGAGTAGCCAGAGATGAGCCAGGGTTACTATAATAGGTTATTAGAATAAGTTGAAAATCATTATTATATTCTATGTGGGGGGATTATATCAAAATGGTGAAAACCGCTATTTATATAACGCTTTGGAACATCTGAATATGCCGTGTTATACGATGTATTGCACAACATTTATTCTAAATAACAATTTACTTTTGTTTATAGGAAGTAAAAATTTTTGTAAAGTCCCATAAACCAAGTATTTTATTAAGCTCGTTTAGGTTTGCTTTGCCATTTTTAGTTGATTGCAATAACGCATAAAGCGGACCTTCCCAATCCACAAGCCATATTGAAACTAAATAGCGCAATACAAATTCATCAAATTGCTGAGTTGAACCCATTATTTTGAACGGAGAGCTGAACAATTTTTTTGCAAGCCGCCCCATTTCTTTATCACGCGTCCAAACAGCCCAAGAATAATCAATAACGAAATCCTTTAATTTAATGGCATAGTTGATTGTTTTGAGATCGGTCTTTTTTGTTAGATTTTCGTTGATAGCACGAAGAGGCGTACGATAATCCTTGAGCATTTGGAAACACAAAATCGATTTTACAAAAAAGACCTTCTCATTATCATTCCCGACAAAGGTATATTTACCTTTTACGGCTTTTTGAAGGCTCGCAAAAAACCCCTATCAAATTTGTCAACCAATGGATAAAAAAATTTTTGTGTAATCATATTAGAAAGATTAAACCTTTGATTTTAGAGTTGGGCAACATTTTGTATAGCTTAAAATAACCAAACTACTTCGTTTATACATTCAACTTGGTATATTTTGCAAGTACTTTATTTCAATATAATATAACCTCTCCATATTTATAATACTGCAAATCTTTTAAAAATCCTTCTTTTTTAAAAAAAAGCCCTTCAGCAAAATACTAAAGGGCTTGAAATTAGCAACTTGAATCCACAGTGTCCCTGTTTAATGCGAAAATATCTTGCGATGACTTTCGATCTAGGCACGTTACATCTCCTAATCTCTCTGGATATCATATGCGATCCCGGTAAAGATAGTTAAGAGCAGAGAGACAACAGCAAAGAAAAAGCTATTAGTGAATAAATCCGGGTTGTTCAGATCGAAGAAATACACCAGGATGACTGAGCCGATCACTAAAAACACGCCGTTTATTACAGTAATACCAAAAATCCACGGCCATAATGTGGCAAGGAAACGCTGAAGGTTAACTGAGAGACGTTTAGGCCACCAGATTGATTGCGCTTTGATCCCAGTTCCCGCCATGCCTGCCAAAATACCGATGATCGGAGGAGCGACACCACCACCCACAAGAAGCATGATGACCGAAAGAAGAAGTAGGATGCGACCGCCGTTCTTCCTCTGAATAAAGGCAGTCGCCCAAATTATGACGATCAAAGAAACAATGATTGTGAGGATTCCTGTTACCAAAAGGTTAGGAACAATGGTTATTCCCGGCTCTCCGCCCATGTTGGTGGCAATAGGACCTTGCGTCCAGGAATATATCCAAATTCCGTCTGGAGCTACATTACCCTGCAGGACTTCACCAATCCCATGGGTGAAACCCCCCAGTCCAGCCAGAACGCCAAATATTGAGGCGACAATTCTTGCCGCACTGAAAGTGATTGAAGTATTTTTGTCTTCCATATTCATTTTCCTCCTTTTTATTTTTCTTAAAGCAAGCAAAGGGTTAATGTCTCAACAAGCTGACCCCTTTTTGTTATATTGTTTGAATTCATTTTTTTCTCCTTTTATTTGTTATTTAAATTGTCCTGTGCAGTTATTATGCAACATTTTTCCCCTTATGCATGATAGTTTAATATTTGGAAAAAAAATATTTCTTCTAACCACACCTCCTTATCTAAAACTTAAATTTTTTCTTTTCCCCCCTCTTCCCCCTTTTAAGGGAAAATAATAAATACTAAGGATTTTGAATTTATTCGACTCTTGACATT
>CAYXGT010000169.1:0-2641 GCA_964464635.1 uncultured Pirellulales bacterium
TAAAAGTACAAGCTGCCGGGATCTGGAACTGCAGCCCCATCAATCCAGATCTGGTAATAGTGGAAACCTTCGTCCTGGGGCTTCGATTCGCCACCAATCCAGACGCCATTCTCGCCCTTGGTCAGGGGGTATCTTACAGCTCCTATATCGAGCTCGACCCTCTGGGCCTGTGGCGCGGAGATGCTGGTGCGGACCCGACCGTCAGAGGTAACCTGGGGATACTGCTTTCCAGGCTGATTGATGGACGAGGGCTTCCAATCGTTCGCTTCCGTGGGCTGGGACACCTGAGCTAAACAGGTCCCGACAGCCAAGACGGCCGTCAATAAAATAAAGGATAATACTTGTTTCATAACGATAATCTCCTGAAATAATTTCATTAGAATTTTCTATAAAACTAATCTGGCTTTATTCATCCAATTTTTCAATCCTGAAACAGAAGCGGTGTGAATTGATACAAGCTTCGACGCCAGGACTGGAACTCGTGGGCCGTATCCGGGGAGACGTAGAAGACAGTGTTGATACCGGCTTGTTTCAACGCGTCGGCGTTCGCCTTGGGGTCGCCGCCGAAGCCACCCCGTCCGCCGCCTCGTCTGCCACCGAGTTCGCGACTGCCGTAGCTAACGAATGCCAGCTTGACCTTCTCCTTGAAACCGGGCGTGTTGTTGACATCTTCCATGGAGATAGTCCCGCCGCTAAAGAGACCGATGTGGGAGAACGTGTCGAGATTCTTCAGGGTAATCGTCTTGGTTTCCATGCCGCCCATGGACAAGCCTGCCATAGCGCGGTTGGGTTGGTCGGAGAGCGTACGAAAGTTGGCATCGATGTAGGGGATTAACTCATCCACGAGAACCGTCTGAAAGGGACCGATATCGAAATTTCTGAGGCCGCCGATGCGGGTATCGTTGGTCATACCATAGGTCATTACGATGAGGAAGGGCTTAATCTTCCTCTCGGCTATCAGGTTGTCCATAATCAGGTTGGCGTGCCCCTGGTTGCTCCAGGCAGTTTCATCCTCGCCCCAGCCATGCTGCAGGTACAGCACCGGATAGCGTTTGGTCTGATCCTTATCATAGCCCGGCGGTGTATAAACAAAGGCGCGCCGTGAGGTGTTGGTGCTCTTCGAAGGGAAGAGAATTTGCTGCACTTTTCCGTGAGGAACGTTCTTGAGGGCATAGAAGTCCTGGTCATGAGCGGGGATTTCGATGCCACTTTCCCAACGGATAGAACCGTAGAAGTTCAAGGTGCCGGGGTCGTTAAAAGTTCCCCCATCAATCGTGAGATGGTAATAGTGGAAGCCTTCATCCAATGGCTGCGACGTACCAACCCAGTAGCCGTTCACGTCCTTGGTCAGCTGGGTTCTGCCTATGTTCACGCTGACGCTCTGGGCCTGTGGCGCATGGATTCTAAACCTCGCGCGGCGTTCTGAGTTGACCTGGGGATACTCCTGGCCGGGCTGGTTGAGTGATGAGGGCTTGAAATCGTTCACGTCCGCAGGCTGCTCTGTCCGAGCTAAACAGGTTCCGCATGTTATGACGGTCGCTAACAAAATCATTATAAGTCTGTGATTCATATAATAATCTCCTAAATGAATTATTTTTCAGATTTCCTGTCAATATATGCTTTTCTTGTCTCGTTTCTGCCTTTGTTGCAAAATTGGAATTTATTTTTACTTTTTATACATTTTCAAAACGCTAATTGAATACGCAGGAAAAGTTTGTATGAAATCTTTACTAAGTCCATTTAACTCTGTAGTAATCGGCACAATATTTTTCGGTTGGGTAATTGTATTAACTTTCTCTAAACCTGAAGCTTTCATCTGAATTAAATGTCCAGAGCTCTGAATGTCATCAACTCCATTAATTTGAATACGAACAGGATAATCCGTATCTGAACAATTCACAACTTTGGCATAAATCGTACCGGTTTGTGTGTCATAAGTCAAGTAAAAAAACCTTAGTAACTGATAAAGACCGCTTGTCTTCGAATGACACCGACTGGGCAGGGGCGGAATGAAGGAGCCCTACACGGATTTTCAATTCATTAAAAGCACCGATAAAATATTGTGAAAAAATTACTGATGATTGTGAAAAAAGGGCTTACAATGCCGACTGGGGACAAGTCGAGTTAAAAAGGAAAACAGCACTTGAAAGAAAAAAGTATAATTGTAAAATCATTGAAATGGAGCTGAGATCATCTCCTGATTTAGAGGCTTAATTGTCTCATTTTTGCTGAAGACATACAGTTGACCGCTGGGGCTGGTTCTATCTGATAAGCGTTCTGGATGACTATAGCAGAAAGATACTTGCCTGGCAGTTAAGAACTTCTATGAAAGCGGAAGACTTCAGTGATGTTATTGAACAGGCCTGCGAATTTACAGGTCTGGATAATGTCCCTGTTGAGAATCGCACCAAGCTGCTCAGCGATAACGGTTCAGCACTTGTGGCAGATGATTTAGTCCACCGTGCAAGGGTCGCAACTGCCCAGGGCCTGTGTCAAAAACTGGTACGTTTTGGTACGCCGGGCCTTTTTGACCACCAACAGAAAAAGGCAAGCAGCGGTAACTACTTGCCTCAAAACAACTTATCGAATGGGCAGGGGCGGATTTGAACCGCCGACACACGGATTTTCAGTCCGTTGCTCT
>CAYXGT010000170.1:0-2638 GCA_964464635.1 uncultured Pirellulales bacterium
CCGTATGTCCGGAAAAAAACATATCATTTTCAAAACTCAATCCTTTAAAAATCCAGGGGAAATGGATGATTATGGCATCGAGGGGGCTCTGAAGATGAGTAAAAATCATAAAAAGTGCCCTGAGCATAACGAGCAGGCTGAACTGACTGATTACAATATGAAGTGTTCTTATATGAAGTATCAAGGGATATAAAAACAAGGCAAAAACAAGGATTAGATAGCCATAGACATAAAAATAACTCATATCAACCGGGCCGATATGGTCCAGAATCAAATCAGGGACATCGGCAACATTGGCAGAAGATACGTAAACTCCGGAGTAATAATCGAGAAATGCGGCGATTGCAACAGCTATCAGGGATAACAGGATAACGTATTTGTACTCAAAAAGCTCATTTTTCCACTCCTGGAATCCTTTTCTGAAGTACTCTTTTATAGTCAATAGTTTTTTTGATAACATACTCAAGCAATCAATAAAAATTAATCGGCGGTTTGCAACTACACGTATTTTACATTATGTTTTTTATTTCTTCAATTGCTTTGTAGAAAAGAAATTTGTTTATCTGTCATTCCGCACTTGATGCGGAATCCAGACCTTCAAAAGATAGATTCCTGCTTACGCAGGAATGACAATAGAAATACTTTCTACAAAGAATTTTTCAATACATACTTTGCCATTTTTGGCGGCCTGCCAAGAATCTCGGTGAAGTGGTAAATTAGAATCCGCTCGATTTGGTTAAGGACTTTAAGCTCAGAGCCGGCAATTAATTTCAGTCTGCTAAGAGCATTTGCGGCAGCTTTGCTTATTCGGATTTTATCGGGAAAGCTTTCTTCGCAGTCCCTGCAGATAAAACCATTTGCCGAGCTGCTGAAATAGACCTCGGGCCAGCGGCCGCTGAAATTATTTTTGCAGTTAACGCAATTTTCCAGTACCGGCTGCAGGCCGATTTCCTTAAGAAGGGACAACTGAAAAAGTATTAAAGCCGCCAGCAAAGCAGCTTTGTCTTTTGCCTGCGATACATTTTTTAAGAACCGCAGAAAGGATTCGAAAAGATGCGGATGGGGGTCATAGTCGTCAGTGAGCCTGCTTAGAAGCTCGGCTGAAAATAAGGCAGAATTCATAGCGAAATAATTTTCGACAAGTCCTTTAAGGTCATTGCTCTGCTCAAACTCGGTGACAGTTGCAAGCTTTTCTCTCGAAGACTCTGAAAAGACGATATCACCGCAGGAGAAGATTTCAACAGGGCCGCCAAAGGCTGATTTAGGCCGCTTCGAGCCCTTCGCAATAGCCTTAATCTTTCCGCTTGTTTTGGTAAAAAAAGTCAGTATCTGAGAAGTCTCGGAGAAATCGGCAGTATGAATACAGATGGCCAAATCTTTATTGAGCATTTTTGTCTTTGCCGGTTTTAGTGATTCGAATGATTTTTACTCTTCGGGCCTCAGCCAAGCAGATTGTAAATTTCAGGTCTTCATAATCGAACTTGACACCGGTTTTAGGAATGTAGCCGAGGTACGAAAGGACGAAACCGCCTATAGTGTCGTAGTCCTCGTCTTCCGGAATACCAAGCTCGAATTCGTCATTAAGGTCGTCAACATAAGTTCTGGCGTCCACCTCAATGGTATCGGCATCTATTTTCTTTATCGGCTCCGGCGGCTTCTTTTCATATTCATCGGTTATCTCTCCCACGAGCTCCTCGATAATGTCCTCGAGCGTAACGATGCCTGCGGTGCCGCCATACTCGTCAAGAACAATGGATATATGCAGCTTCTGGTTCTGGAACTCATGGAGAAGCTCTCTGATGGATTTTGTCTCGGGAACGAAGTAAGCCTGCCTGATTTTTTCGCGCAACTTAAAATCCGCTTTAGATCTGTCTATATCACCGAGAAGGTCTTTGGCATAGACAAGCCCGACGATTCTGTCAATATTTTCCTCATAAACGGGCAGCCTTGAATGACCTGCGACATTTACGGTTTCCAGAACGGTTTTCCGGTCACTGCTTACCTCGACGGCAATGATATCAGTTCTCGGCGTCATAATTTCACCTGCGGTTGTTTCGCTCAGCTCGAGAACTTTTTCAATCATCGTCTGCTCCTCTTCATCCACAACGCCCTCCATTTTGCGTTGTTCGAGGCCGTCGAGAAATTCTTCCTGCTTTTCCTCCCTGTGCTCCTGTGGTGTAGTTTCGATGACCCCTGCGAGCCGACGGATGAGAGTATCGGTAAACCCGTAAAGAAAAATTACCGGCCAGATAATTTTAGCCAGAAGTATCTGGAGCCCGTATGTGCGCCTTATAACCTTTTCGCCCGCATACTTGGCCCAGGCGTGAGGAAGCGCAAGGCTGAATATTATAAAAACAAACAAAGCAATAACAAAAACGATAATATAATCCGGGACAGAGAGACTGCCCTGCCTGAGTTTCGCAGTGATAATCAGTAAAAAAAGCAATATGAGTGCGTTGCATACAAGAGAATACAAGCCGGCGGATAAAACAAGAGCTTCACTTTTTGTCACAATTTTTTTTACAATAATGTTTTTATCATCCGAGCCGAAGGCCTGCTGTAATTTGGCATAAGAAAATGTTCTGAAGGCGAAAGCACATACGGAAAAGAAGAGGCTGCAGCCTGCCAATAAACAAAT
>CAYXGT010000171.1:0-2633 GCA_964464635.1 uncultured Pirellulales bacterium
CTTCAATATCATTCTCAAGCAGATTGCAGTTATGCATACGCCGCTGGAGCTCTTGCCTTTTCCGTTCTGTAACGCCAAAATTAATCATATAAGAGATTCAATATTTATCTTGAGTACATCGAAGGATTTATCCGCCGGAGTTTACCCCTTACTAATGGGGGCGGACTCGCCTGTCCTCCGTAGCTTTATGCGAAGGAGGGTCCAATCTCTTTTATTAAATGATTCCGCCTTTTGATATTTTATGGCCGTACGTCTTCTCCGTGTCAAATCTTGAACATAGGATTTTTAAAAACAATCTGATTCAAGTCAGAAAAGAAAGACATCAAATTGTAGTCGGTAATTGGTGCCTGTCCGGGGTGAGCACATTGACACCTCATATCGAAACAGCTACGTAGACGTGTATGTTGGTTAGAATCAATCAGCCCCATGCCCTCAATAATCCACAAAACATTAGTGTCAAATACCTCACGAATTTCACTGAGGGAATTAACGTTTTGTGGAGAGTTGAATCTCTTGAATCTTCCTTTTTTCTGGCTTGCCATTTGAGCGGAGGATACATTAAACTTCGAAAAGCCAATATCTTCAATACGACGATGAATTCGGTCAATCGTGGCACACCATCCAAGAACAATAGCCGCGCGGAACAATTCACGCTGTGCACAGGTGATGGCCTCTTGTAAATAGGCATTCTCTTCCGGATCAGGGATATCTCCAAGAATGTTATGTAGCAATGATAGCGATTGCGATGCAGAACTGCCTGTCTGGGTCGGCAAGATGAGGTCTGCTCTGAATGTTTTAATAACGGAATCAAGGGTTTCAATATAGCTTTTCTTAAGGTTGTTGGGAGAACTAATCGCAATTAGTCGTCCGCAGCCGTCTGAATATTTCTCAAGAATCTCACGAGATATACCATATTGTTGTGTCAGTTGACTGGAGAATTCACTGAACCACTGTGAACCTAGTTTCTCGGCTCGTTCCCTCAGTTGTTTCTTTGCAACTTGTTTGACTTTCTCTGCATGGATGTCTTTACGGAGAGTCTTGAGAGCCTCTAAAAATTGTTTCAGTCCGTTCGTCATCACCTTATAGCATTTCCTTGATGAGATTAGCCAACTCTTCCTTGCCTTTATTGGACAGAGTGATCGTTTGTAGTTTTATGGAATACTTTTCAAAATCAAACAGTTCGGCATTATTACTGTAGTTGTTGCTCCAGTTGTTCATATCATAACATTTTCGGGTAGTGGCTTCCTCCCTGGTTGCCTCCACAGTTGTTTGAAAATTTCCCGTTCTAATTGCATTTTGAAGGCTCTGTAGCAAGGTAATGCGAATTTGACTTTCTGATGTTCGTGTTGTTTTCAGGTCGTCATACAAGGGGAGAATCTGTTCTCCTTCTTTATAGAAGAGTTGGCTAAGTTGCTCAATGGTAAGTTTTTCTTTAGCCAGAAATCTTTTGGTTTTGACGTGTAAATCACTATCCAAAAGATCATCTTGAGTCTGCGACGCCTGCTCAATTACGCTCTTCGGCTCTTTCTTCTCCGACGCCCCGTTTCCCTTCGGCTCTGATTGTGGAACGGCAGGCTGGCCCTCGCCTCCACTGATGGCATGCTTCAATAGTATTTCAAAACATATTTGCTGAAGATTCTCAGGACATTCTTGTGCAATTTTAACAAGTTCAGATATCTGGTTTCGTAATTTCTTCATTTATACTCTCCTTTTTATTTGCCACCTAATAACTATTATCTTGTTCAGTATAACATTCCAGAGTCATATGTTTTGCAATATAAGAATCCAGCTATGCAAACATCTCCATCTTAGTTTCACAACTGGCTTTTGTCTGTTTCTGGAGTAGTTAGACGCGGGGGGCAAATGTGCAAGGCTTCTTTTCATATGATAATACCCAATAAATGTTTGCTGCAGTTAATTGCGAAGCAACTCGTCTCGAATTTTTTCCGATTCTAACATCGCACTATTTATCTGCCTTAAGGCAGTTTTCATATCCCGTCATTATACCCAAAACCGACAACCCAACAACAGTTTATTTCAATCGGTTTTTCTCCTTTTCCTCTGACTTTTAACGTGTGACTTATTTCTTCGCGTCTTAGTGTCTTTGCGGTTTATTAAAATCCGAGTAACTTGTGCCCAAGGTATCCGCGGTTAAATAAATTTTTCTTCGTGTACTTCGTGTTCTTCGTGGTGAAAAATAATATTAAATTTTTATTGATAAAACGGCCTAATTTAGTACAATACCTTTGTGTGTTAGCAAACACACGTAACGCGGAGGCCCGCACGTTTCTGAACAGCAGTTCACGTCAAAATTTATTTCGTAAACTCTTTATTAATAAGGAGTAACGAATGTTTTATAACCACGAGACACGAGAAAAGAGTCACGGGACACTAAAAACGTGTATCACGTATCAGGGGTTGAAAATCAGTAAACTAATTAACAAATTAACTAATCACCAATTAACTAATTCGCTAATCATCCAGTTAACTATTTCACTTGTCCTGAGCAACGTCGAAGGACCAATTAACCAAGATTTCGTTGTATTATCCTGTAAATCCTGTCTAAAAGTATCTTTACAACTGTCGAGAGAGCTCTACAAATCAACCCTTTTTATGCAAAACAAAGCCAATTT
>CAYXGT010000172.1:0-684 GCA_964464635.1 uncultured Pirellulales bacterium
TAAGGAATCCAGGTCCACTAATTAAGGCTGAGGGTATATTAGGATATTCAGATGACCCTTCTCTATTTTACAATTTCAGTTTACTTAAAGCTAAAGAGGAATTTGAGCAAGCCTGGGATGGACAAGTCTGGGAAAAGGGTTTCAAGTTTACCCTTTACTACAATGAAGGGAATGATGTGCGTAAGGCATTTGCTGATATGATATCTACTTATGCTAATATGATCAATCCTAAATTTAAAATAACAGTTGTAGGAGCGCAATGGTCAGCATATTTAAAATTATATTTAGCCGGTATGTTACCAATGTTTACTATAGGTTGGTTGGCTGATTATCCAGATCCACATAATTTTGTTCCTACTTATATGGCTACCTATGGTGCTTATGGCAATGCCTTTGGTGCTCCTTATCTTGAATTTGCCAAAGAGAATGTAGACCCCTTGTGTGACAAAGCTATTAAATCAACCGATCCTGAAGAAAGGGCAGAATTATATAAACAGTTAATAAAAATAGCCCATGATCAGGCTATCTCTTTATACTTATACCAGCCAATAGACCATCATGTGGAAAGAACCTGGGTTCAAGGTTGGTATTATAATCCTATAAGACCCGGTGTTGATTTCTATAGCTTATCTAAGGGTGAATAAGAAAGGATAATTAGTACTAATTATCTGAGTAAATAAAACT
>CAYXGT010000172.1:694-2627 GCA_964464635.1 uncultured Pirellulales bacterium
TGGGTACAAGGTTGGTATTTTAATCCTATAAGACCTGGTGAAGATTTTTACAGTTTATCTAAAGGCGAATGAAGGATAATTAATATTAATTATCTGAGTATGTAACACTAATTCTGGAGTGGAGAATAATTTCTCCACTCCAGAATATTTTAAGGAGACATATAAAGGAGACATATAAAGAATGTTATCATATATTATTAGACGATTATTACTATTACCTATAATTTTGATAGGGGTGACTTTTCTTATCTTTTCTGCATTTTCTCTATTGAGCCCTATGGAAAGATTAGCAAATTATATTACTAACCCCGGTGCTCTAAAGAATCCTCAGATGGCCGAGAGATTAATAACAAAATATCATCTGGACGACCCTTTTCCACTTGGTTATATTCATTGGATTGAAAAATTAATGAAAGGAGACCTTGGATGGTCACAATCGGCGAATCAACCGGTATGGGAGGCAATTAAACAAAGATTTCCGGCCACTTTAGAACTGGTATTATATTCTATTATCCCTGTCATATTGATAGGAATATGGTTAGGAGTAATTTCAGCGGTTCATCATAATGATATGCTGGACCAGACTATCAGAGTGACTGCAATAATAGGATGGTCTTTACCTACTTTTATTTTTGGTCTATTCGTTTTATTCATATTTTATGGGATATTAGGGTGGTTACCCCCAGGTAGATTAAGTGTTTGGGCTCAAGATATAGTGTATACAGGTACTAATTTTAAAAGTTATACTCATCTGGTAACTATAGATGCCCTATTAAATGGCAATATCCCCATATTTTGGGATGCCTTAAGACACCTTATAGCTCCAATAATAACTCTTTCTTATATTTCCTGGGCTTTTTTGCTTAGAATAACCCGTTCCAGTATGTTGGAAACCTTAAGAAAAGATTATGTAAGAACTGCAAGAGCTAAAGGAGTGGATGAACATACTGTAATCCACCTGCATGCACAAAAAAATGCAATGATACCGGTAATGACTATTGCGGGTATGATGATTATAGGAATGTTGGGGGGAGTGGTAATAACAGAAACGGTATTTACCTATCCAGGTTTAGGCTTTTGGGCCGCTTCATCCGCGCAACAGTTAGATTATGGTTCGGTTATCAGTTTTGCTTTATTATTCGCAGTAGCTATGGTAGTTGGCAATCTAATAGTTGATATATCATATGCCTTAATAGACCCGCGGGTGAGATTGGAGTGAAAAGAAAAAAATGAATAGAATATTAAGAAAATTATTTAGTAATGCCTCTTCTTTAGTGGGGATTGTGCTTTTGTTTATTTTTATCATTATTGCCCTATTTGCTCCCCTGATTGCTCCTCCTTTGTCAGAGAACCCTTACCAAATACCTCGGATGTCCTGGGATATAGCCCCTCAATCACCCGGTTTTCTTATGTCGGATAATATACGTGATATATATACTGTTACAGGAATGGAAATAAAATGGAATAAGGCAATTTGTGGTACGGCGGAAGGGGGATATGATATCTTTTATGGATTAATATGGGGAACAAGAACTGCATTCAAGATTGGCTTAATAACAGTTTCTGTTTCTATGCTTATAGGACTCTTTATAGGTTCTATCTCTGCCTATTTTGGTAAATGGTTAGATGAAATATTGATGAGAATAACAGATATATTTTTATCTTTCCCTTTTTTAGTTGCTGCTATGGTGCTTACTACTATTTTGGGCAGAGGTCTGGATAAAGTTATGATAGCATTAATAACCTTCGGGTGGATGGGATATGCCAGACTAATAAGAGGGAGTATTTTAGCAGCAAAAGAAGAAACTTATGTTATGGCAGTTAAAGCTTTAGGAGTTAGTGATATTAAAATAATTGGGAAACATTTATTGCCTAATACTATATTTCCTGTTATGGTCCAAGCTACTTTGAATATTGGCTCTATGGTAGTAAC
>CAYXGT010000173.1:0-2612 GCA_964464635.1 uncultured Pirellulales bacterium
TTACTTTCACAAATGCACGGCATTATGCTTTATTGCCGTAGGTTTTGTATATTTCCTTCCTTATTATACTTCTCTTCTCTCTTTTTGCAAGTATATGTCTATTTTTTTTAATTTAAATGGCTGTCCGTCCCTTGTATATCCAAAGAGGGGGAAAGAAGAGATAAAGAGATTGTCCCGGGAAGAAGAATTAGCATGGATTAAAAATATAAGGAAGAATGTTTTAGAAGCCTGCCAAATGCCAAAAGGTTGACTCCAATCGATTAAAACAATCTCAATCTTAAATAATCCAGCCGGTTCGAAGAATTTTTCCCTTGTAAATTCGAGTTCTACATCCGGAGATGGAAAGATAGATTCATAGTTCCTTTCCTATTCTTCTACAAATTCATCCCAGGGTTCACGGTGTCCGCTAAATCTTTTCATAAAACGAGCATAGCGGTATGAACAATTATGTTGGCAGCCTACGTAAGGATTGATAACGTATGGATAAACCTTTGATATGGATAGAATCGTTTTGGGTTGTATCTCTTTTATGATCATATTATTATAAGATATATTGTACCAAAAAATTACCTCCGTTAAAAGACGGCTTTCAAGACTTACCGGGCAAACCGGGGACACAGATTGCATGAAAACTCCCCTCTATTTTCCCTCAAATGTAAACGAATCAACCGAAAAAGATACTACCAGCAGATGAACAAGTAAGTTATCCCCGGGCAGGAATCTTTGAAATAGATTCATAAGATCAAGAAACAGCTAAGGGACAGAAAGATGGGATGCAAAAGGGAGTAAATTGTGATATTTCAAGACTTGCCTGCATTGACTTTTCTCCTTAAAAAAAGACAGGAAATGCCGATAATGACAAAACCAAAAATCAGCCAGCTATTCTTATAGCATCCGCTCGCATCAGCTATCAGTCCGAAAATAGGTGGAGCCACAAGCATACCGGTCCGAACAAAGAGTAAAGCTAACCCGGTTGCAATTCCAGCCTGTTTGCCACCGGCGACTTCACCAACTGAAGCCAAGTACACTCCCGACCAACCCAGTACCAAAAATCCAAAAAGAAATGATAAGACAAAAATGAATACCTGACTCACTTGAGAATGGTTTAAAAAAAGACCAAAAAACAGATACATCAACCCTGAAGACAATCCTATCAAAAAAAGACTTAACCGCCGATCGCTTCTGAATAATCGATCCGAGAAATAACCCCAACCTAAAAGGCCAATCATTCCTCCCAAATGAAGCGTGCCAAACCCTAGACCGGCAGCCACCCTGCTCATATTTAGATCCTCAGATAGAAAAACCACAAAGTGAGTAATCATGGCCTCTTCTGAAATGCCAAATACGATTCCAAGAACACATATTTGAAATAAGGGCTTATTGGCAAAAAGAGATAAAAGGTTACTCTTAAAGGTTCGCTTTCCTCCTGCCGGCTCTTCAGGAGTATCGATGACATTTTTGATATTATCCTGTTCCTGATAAAGCTTATAAACAAAAGGCACGGTTAGCAATATAAAAACTGCGGCAAACTGAACCGCTATCCGCCAGCCCAGGTATTCTCCCAGAAATGGCAAGAAACTTGCCCCCACGATACCACCCAAGCCAAAACCTGTCTGGGTAACGCCCATGGAAAAGGCCCGCTTTTCTTGAGGCGTAGCTATCATAACTGCTTTCGTGACAGAAGGTGTTATGATACTAAAACCCAGTCCGGCCACAAAAGCCATCAATAAAAGAAGGTCATAGGAAGGAGATAGTCCATGAAGGATTAATATACAGCCCAGACATCCAATTCCCAGAAGCATACTCTTTTTTGGCCCCAGATTATCTACAATGCTGCCGGTAAAAATGGAAAGCACCGCGGCACTCATAAAAAGGCAGGTTGAATAATAACCAACCTGAGCTCGAGTTAATACAAATTCTTCTCGAATAAAGGGAAGTAAGCCAAGAAAACCATTTTGGCCAAGACTCAAGGCGACATAGGGCAGGAAAAGTACAGTCAAAATTTTGGCTAAACTATAATCCTTAGTTTGTCTCGTTCTTTTTCGGGATAAAATCATTACTTCGTTCTTCATCTTATTTTTAATCTTACTGCTTATGTGAGTGTTTTGTGAGATCGCTGCTTGTTATCCTATCATGAAGCAGGTCATTTAACAAGTTATGTAACGAACCAATTCATCGATAGGCTTACGTTTTTTTGTTCCCGGATTATCTGCCGGATAGCCTATCGGTGTAAAAGCAATGGGTTCCATATCTTGAGGGAGATCAAGAAATTTCCGTGCTGCATCAGGATCAAAAGCGCCTATCCAACAAGTGCCAAGCCCCAAATCCGTTGCAGAAAGAATGACATGATCCATGACAATAGCCGAATCCACATCAGCATAATTCCTTCCATCCCTGCGAACCCAATTTCCTTCCGGAATCCCACATATTCCTATGACATAAGGAGCTTGAATAAACCATTCCTGGCGGTATATCTTTTTTAATTCATCTTTAAAACCGGCAGTTTTGATGACAAAAAGCCTGAAACTTTGTCGATTGGCTGCTGTCGGAGCCAGCCTTGCTGCCTCTAAAACCTTATCGATTATATTGGATGGTACATCATCCGGTTTATA